>JAZNGG010000063.1:0-17743 GCA_045576355.1 Bacteroidales bacterium | reverse complement strand
GATCTTCTTGTACTACTTGCTATCTTATTATTTTTTACTTCACCATTTCAAAGATCATTGCTTGACGAAGTGTGCTTAAAAGCGCGTTTTTTCGTTAAGCGAGGGCAAAGATAGAGACTTTTTCATTACCACCAAACATTTTTTCACTTTTTTATCTTCAACAATCTAAAAAGTGCCCATTATTTGGCCTAAAAAGCTATCTGAATATGCCAATTTAGATTATAAATGCTTTTTTACAGCATCTATCAACTCCTGATACTCGGCATCACTGAGATACACTTTGCCAGGATTCATCTGGAATGTTCCTCCATAATCTGGTCCATCCACATACTTCGGAGCCAAATGGAAATGCAAATGAGACAATTTATCGCTATAAGCGCCATAATTGATCTTCTCAGGATTAAATGCCTTCTGCATGGCGCGAGTCACTTGAGCAACATCAGCCATAAAAGCATTGAGTTCTTCGGTACTTAATTCATTAAGGTCATTTACATGGCCGTTATATGCCACAAGGCAACGACCGCGATATGTCTGCTCCTTAAAAAGAAAAGCTCTGGAAACTCTCAACTGAGCAAACTCGATCATCAAATTCTGTAATGTCTCATTATTGGTGCAATAAAGACATTGTTTCGGATCACTATACATAGTATAAATAAATTAGGAAATAATTAAAAACACTGCTACCCCAATTTTGAGCAGCAAGTTTTGCAAAGTTATAAAAAAAAACATTCCAAAAGCATTTATTTGATAAAAATGAGATATTAGCAAAAGAAATTAACTATTTTAAGTCTAAAAACACACCTGATCCACCTGATTTTAGAATACCTTATAATTAAAAAAGCATTCGACAGCCGTCATATAGCTGTCGAACCTAACCTTATACATCACTACCAATTTCTATCGGACACCAATAATATAAAATCCTTACGCGCGCGTACATATTATTAACAAAACGAGATATCTGTAACAGAAAAACACCTTAAGATTTATTGGTTTCCGATAAACCTCAAATATATAAATTGCGATATTACACATCCCCCAAACAAGAATGCCGCAAAAAATCCTGTAGCCTTGTCGGACTATTTATATCCTGTAAAGAGGCTGGGAAAATAGGATCACGCACCTTGATATGAATAATCTCATTTCGTTTGACAAAAACCTCATGAGGCAGACATAAGGAGCGTAATCTCCAGTTGACTAATCCCAAAGCATGATACAACCAACTATTTCTTCCCTCAAAAAACAAGGGTAAAATTGGCACCTGCATCCTTGCGACCATTTTCATCAGACTCTCTCTCCAAGCCTCCTCGTGTATTTTACCATCGCAATGAAGTCGAGCAACACATCCGGCAGGAAAAAGACCTAAACACCCACCCTCGGCAATGTGCCTAAAAGCAGTAATGACCGCATGCCTATTTATGGGAGACTCTGCAGAAATAGCCGGATTGACCGGAATAAAAGAGGGTTGCATCGCTGCAATATGCATCAATATCTCATTAGCAAAAAGTTTATACCTATCACCCACCCATGACCCCATCAGAGCAAGCAAAGCAATGCCATCCAACGCACCAAAAGGATGATTAGAAACAGTTACAAAAGGAGAGCGAATCGTTTTTTTACTTGATATTTCCTTATTCCCCATTGCCTCCCTCTTACTATTTATCTCAAGAAATTCTGCTGCATGTGACGAATAATCCACATGAAGAGAAATATTTAAATCCCTCAAAAGTGCAGAAGCAAATTTCCAACCGACATTCGGCAGACATCGAGCATAAAGAGCATTGACTTTATCGACAGAGAGCCAATGCATCAGCAATTTGGCTACCGCAACACCGAAATACCCCTTCTTCAACTTCATTATCCCTACTGCCTCATCTACGCTCATCACATAGTCTCTCCGATCGGGATTCTCTCCTCCAGATAACATATAATCTATGATTCAATAGTTTTCCAAATAAACACACGAAACAGACAACTTGTTTTCATACACCACATCGTTCTAACAGGAAAACTGAAGTCACACTCGGCAATAGAGATAGTAGATTATAAATAATTTTGAGTGAGGATAGCAGGCAATATACATAAAAAATAGCAAAAAGAATAGACAAACAATCTAAAGGCAAATAATGGTTAAACCAATGATAAAAAAAATAGTCTTAACGACATGAATAAAACTATAATCACATAACAAAACTCTGTCTATGCCGGTCCCATCACTTAAACAAATATTCAACACAGTTCTAATCATACTGCTGCTAAGCCTCTCTCTCCCTTCATTCGCATTCACGATCAAAGGCAGAGTTGCCTCTGCCACAGATGACACCTCCCTTCCGGGAGCTACGTTAAGGATGTTATCATTGCCGGATTCCACACTCATCCAGGGAGCTATCACAGACAACAACGGCAACTTTACACTCACTACAAGCCGCATCAAAAAAGGGGGACAATATGCCATCGTATTTACATACATCGGCTTTCAGACCACCTACAAAAACATTCATGTCAGAAACCTAAACCAAAAGCCTGTCGATCTAAAAGATGTTTACATGCAAGAAGATGCGCGGATTCTTGGCGAAGCCATAGTCTCAGCCACACCTCCCCCGATGATCATCCGCGAGGATACCATCGAATACTACGCAGACAGCTATAAAACCCAGCCGGATGCCGTGGTCGAAGACCTCATCAAGCGTTTACCCGGAGTAGAAGTTGGGACAGACGGCAGCATCACAGCCCAAGGCGAAACCGTACAACAGATATACGTAGACGGTAAAGAGTTTTTTGGACAAAACTCCCAGGTAGCCATGAAAAACCTCACTGCCAACATGATCGAATCTGTGCAGATCGTCGATATGAAAAACGAAGAGTCCCGCCTCACAGGCATCGATGATGGAGAAAGGCGTAAAGTCATCAACCTCAAACTCAAACCAAAAATGAGACGAGGATGGTTTGGCAACGCAGCCGGAGCATGGGGGGACGGCAAAGATATCTCTGATCGATTCGAAACCAAAGGAATGATCGGATACTTCAGAGGCAACTATCAGAATGCCCTTATTGCCAACGCTAACAACACCAACAACACTGGTTTCGGCGATTTGGGAGACCGAGTCATGAGCGGATCATCCATGCGAGGCAACCGGATGAGCGGAGGCAGAGGCAACGGCCTAAACACCAGTTGGAGCGTCGGCCTCAATGTCAATTATGATGAAGGCAACCGAATGAGCGACATCAATACCCCTCTGTCAATCGGAGGAGACGTACTATACGGAGGCAGCAAGCAAGACGAATACTCCAAAAGACATCGCATCAACTACCTCAAATCCGGCAACACCATAACCGACAGCGAAAACTTCGGCAACAACCGCAGCCAGAACGCACAGGTAAACATGAAGTTCGAATACCAATGGGGAGAAGAAAAAGAGCATCGCATACAGATAAGACCCACATTGGAATTCAACCGAACCCAAACCGAAGACTACGACCAAAGCTCCACCCAATATGAAGACAGTATGTTTCTGTACGATGGAACCTGGCACAACCGCTACATCAGCCAAACCCAAAGCAGCAACACCATTGATCAGGAAGGTGTCAATTATGGAATTAATGCCACCTATAGCTACTCCAAAAAACTGGAGCGAGGCAGAAGACGCAGCAGCATCACCTTAGCATTCTCCGGACGCATCAATGACGGAGACCACTACACTCGCTCCTATACCTCATATGACTCACTACAGGTCTCCGATCTTGCCCTCAACAACGACACCACCATCCACCAATGGCAAGAAGAAGAGAGCCACAACGAATCCTATCGGGTCCGAATAACCCACGTTGAGCCTCTTGCCGAACGTCACTCCATCGAACTGAGTGCCACAGCCCAACTCTCCAATCGCAACAACCGCAACCTATATCACTTTTGGGACAACAAAAGCCAACAATACGGAGACAGCATCAACGGCAGGAGCAACCTGGATTACAACTCAGACACCTATACCACCAATGTCAACTATACAGCAACCATCTCCTACCGCACCACACAGGAGAACTACAACCTCAACATCGGCATCGACGTCCTCCCACAGTCACAGGAATACGAAGACAAATTCGACCACACCCGAGACTACAAACGCCACTACATAAACTATGCACCGCGCCTGCAATACAGATATAATTGGGATCGACGCACCAACCTCCAGATCAACTATCGAGGCAGCACCAGCCAGCCCTCCATGAACCAACTGCAAGCCCGCAAAAACCAGACGAGCGCCACCCACGTCCGTTTAGGCAACAAAGACCTGGATCCCAGTTTCTCCAACAACCTCACCATCCGTTATCGGAGATTCAACGAAGAGACATACAGCAGCATCGAAGCCTCATTAAACGGCTCCGCCTCATTCAACACCCTCTCCAGCAAGCGATGGTACAGCGAAAACCTCCGCACCGACACCACCATCACCGTCAACATCTCCGGACTTGGCAATTGGAGTGTCAACGGATCATTCAGAGGCTCCTACCCCTTCTATGACAACCTTTGGTATGCCACAACCTCCACACAAATAAACTATCAGGAAAACGTCGGTTATGCCAATCTCCGCAACACAGACAGCCGACTCAACCATACCCGCACCACCTCTGCCCGGCAGCAAGCAGGGATTGCCTATCGAGGAGAAAAACTCAACGTCGAACTTCGTGGCAACTACAACATCCAATACACCGAAGCCAGCATCGCTGCCAATAATAACCTGGGGGCAACACAAAACTTCGGAGGCAGATTCAACGTCCAGTACCTTATGCCCTGGGACATCACCCTCAGCAGTGACCTCAACTACACTGCACGCCGAGGCTACAGTGCCGGCATCCATCGCAACCAGACCATCTGGAATGCCCAAATCAGCAAATCCTTCTTAGAGAAAAAGAACCTCACCACATTTGTAAAAATATTCGACATACTCCAGGAGAAAAGCAGCATCAGCCGCAACGTAAGTGCCACCTCATTAGAAGACCGTGAGACCACCGTCTTAGGACAATACTTCCTTGTTGGATTGAGCATGAGATTCAACAAGATGGGTCCCGGCAGAGGCAATGGCAGAGGCTTCCGCCCATCCGGAGGAGAAGGCGAAAATCCCCGCGGCAACTACTCTGACAGACGATCAAATGGCAGTCCCGAAAATGGCGGTGGCAGAAGACAAAGAGAGTATTGAAACTTATTAATGATTGATAATCTGGATTGATTCTTTTCATTACCAGCATAAAAACAAAACCGGGAGCATCGCAAGGATACACCCGGTTTTTATTATCTCTTAAAACTAAAAACTCTTTAACCGCTATCGGTAATTAGATTTTAGTATTTGACCGATAGGGAGTTGTCTGAGCGCTTGAAGATCAGTCGCCGCACTTTGCAGGACTATCGAAACAATGGCATTTTGCCATACCGCCAACTGGGAGGGAAAATCCTCTATCGGGAAAGCGATATTGAGTAAGTATTGTAAAGTTGCTATCGTGACAAGTTATAATTTTATACCCGATAGGGTGTAAAGCATATCCCACAATAATAAAATTATACCCGATAAGGTGTAAATTGAAAAACATTCATTATATTTGCACCCGATAGGGTATAATTTATTACATCTATGGAGCAGACAACACTTTCAAAATATGTAAAGGCAATGCGTAAGCAGCACAATCTTACGCAAGTGGAACTTTCCGAGAAGTCGGGGGTGGGCTTGCGTCTTGTTCGTGAATTGGAGCAGGGCAAGCAGACTTTACGCCTTGATAAGGTAAACCAGATATTGAACCTCTTTGGCAGCGAAGTGGGCGTTGTCTCTTTATCTAAAACCGATGAACGATGAAACAGGCAGTAGTATTTTTGCGTGGCATAAAAGCCGGCATCTTGACGGAAGATGAGAACGGCTACACATTTGAGTATGACGATGATTATTTGGCTTCTGCCAACGCTGAGGCTGTGAGTATTACTTTGCCTTTGAGCGATAAGCCTTATCGTGACAAGGTGCTGTTCCCATTCTTCGATGGCTTGATTCCCGAAGGCTGGCTTTTGGATATTGCCGCAAAGAATTGGAAGATTGATGCTCGCGATCGTATGTCGCTGCTCGTTGCGTGCTGCAAGGATTGTATCGGTGCGGTAGGAGTTGAACCCATAATCAATGAGGAGGAATAGCGTATGTCAAAGTGTCTATATTGTTACAAAGAGTTGAACGAGGGTGAAAAGGATTTTCACAAAGTTTGTTCAAAGAAGATGTTCGGCACGCCGAGTGTTCCCGAATTGCCATATACACGCGATAACCTGACCAACCTTGCCAAGCAGATAATCCGCAGCCAAACAACATTGACTGGTGCTCAGGCAAAGTTGTCATTGGATATAAACAAGGGTGGCAGGAATGAAAACGAGCGTTTCACAATTGTTGGGCTATGGGGGCGATATATATTAAAGCCTCAGACCGACCGTTTTGCACATCTGCCCGAATTGGAGGATTTGACGATGCACCTTGCAGAGTTGGCAAAGATACAAGTTGTGCCTCATAGCCTTATCCGTTTTGCCGATGGTGAGTTGTGCTATATAACTCGCCGCATCGACCGTACAGCCACAGGAGATAAACTTCCAATGGAGGATATGTGCCAGCTTACGGAGCGACTGACAGAGCATAAGTACAAAGGCTCGTATGAGCAGATTGCCAAGGCGATACAGCGTTTTTCATCAGTTCCAAAGTTGGGTATGGTAAACTATTGGGAGCAGGTTGTTTTCTCGTGGATAACGGGCAATGCCGATATGCACCTGAAAAACTTTTCGCTATATAGCAAGGAGCCAGGGAAATATCTGCTTACGCCTGCATATGATATGCTCTCCACCGCATTGGTGATACCTGAAGATACCGAGGAATTGGCACTGACCCTTAACGGCAAAAAACGCAAAATCAAAAAGGCAGATTTCGTAACATCAATGCAAGCATCGGGGTTGGAGGATAAAGTTATAGAAAACATCTTCAACAAATTTGCAAAGGCAAAAGATAGGTGGTTTGCGTTTATCGACCTATCTTTCTTGCCAGACGAAATGAAAGAGACATTCAAGGCTATCATAGCCGAGAAGTTGAACTTATTAGCGTAATAACGTAGCACTAATTTATGCAGAGTTGGGAGCAAGCTGCTGGACATCTATAAATGCCAACCCCGTAAAGGCGACGAAGATAAATACATCACGCACCAATGTAAGGCGAGGCTGCGAAAAACGCTCTTTCAAGGTGGAAATATTTGGAACACCCATTTGCTCCACCTCCTGCTCCACCAAAGGCGGTTGTGAACCGCGCTTTTTTGCGTTTTCGGGAAAATAAAAAGTTTTACCGGACAACAATAAAAAACTTTTTAATGCTTGATAATCTGGATTGATTCTTTTCATTACCAGCATAAAAACAAAACCGAGCGCATCACAAGGATACACCCGGTTTTGACAATCTCTTAAAACTAAAAACTCTTTAACTGCAAATGGTCAATTACACCTCCATAGCAAAGCCCTTTTGGATATACTCGTGGATTCGCTGGGTAGCCCAACGGCGGAAACGGGTAGCAACCTGCGACTGCACACGATAACCAAGAGCGATAATCATATCAAGGTTGTAGTGAACAATATTACGCTGCACTTGGCGATTACCCTCCTGACGAACTAACAAGAAATCCTTGTGAGTTGAATCATTCAGTTCGCTATCAGCATATATGTTTTTAATATGCAAAGCAATATTTTGCTGTGTTGTCTGATATATATCCGCTAATTGATTTTGTGTTAACCACAAATCCTCATCAGCAAAGCGCACCGACACACGAGTTTTTTCATTATCGTCTTGATAGAGTATTATCTTGTTTTCTTCTTTCATCGTCTAAACCTCTATTTATTACTTTTCAAATGCTCTATCAACTCTAATCCTTTCTCTGTCAATTGCCATTCACCCTTTATCTTTGAGCGCTCGGCACTTATCAGCCCCATTTCTTTAAGGTCGTTTATCGCCCTTTTTATGGTTGCTTCACTTACTCCTAGATTATCTGAAAGCCCTGAATATTTTGCCTTGCGATTCAATTTAATCGCCTCATATACATTCTTAGCAGCGTCTGTTGAAAAAACAAAAAAAAGGTCACACCAGACCTTTTTGTGACCTTTTTTGTAAACTCGTAATTAAAGTTTCACTCTGCATAGTCTTCATTATGAAACCATTATTTATAGCTTCTTGGGTCATTCGTTCTCCACGTGGTGATTTATTTTCACATACAGAAACAGCTGTTTGGTAAGAGAAGTCGTAATTTAGCAAGTCATTGGCGAAAGCACAAATTGCTTGACCAAATTTATCTGTGTTGGTGGAAGAAATGGTACGTTCTACCCTGTCATTCTCTATGTCATTTAGCAATGCTCTAACTTGCTCGATAATAGGCATGAATATTCGAATTATAATAAATAATTATCCTCGTTTTTTAAATAATCCATCTTCCCTATTCAAATTGTAGAATTAGACATATAATGTAGTAGAGTTTGTTTTATACTTAAATGAAATATACCGACAAAAAACAGATTAATTTAGGTAAAAAAAGCGATAAAAAACTATTTTATCAATGTATTAAATTAAAAAAACAACTACGTATTTAATGCTTTACTTCTAAAACTACTTCCATAAAAAAATTGTATCATACGTTTGGGTAGTAAACGCATTACTAAACGAGCAATGGGGAATATATAACGCCAAGTTAGAAAATGTAAGCGAAAAATTCCAGACATATATATCTTAAATTCATGATAAGCCTTTGTTGTATTTCGCCGAGCAAAAGTTAATTTTGTAATTCTAAATTGCAATAAAATCTCTGGAATATTACTTATTTTATAACCTTTACATAGTAAATCGAACCATAGAGCCAAATCCTGCGTCATACGATAGCGTCTATTATATGAAACTTCTTTATTCAAAAACAAAGAACTTCTCATCATAACTCCAGAATGTTGTAGTGGAGTTGCCTTACATATATACAATAGTACTTTTTTCGGATCAGTAGGATAAATCCTAACCATTCCTATATTGCCAAATTCATTGATTTCTTGAGCATAACAACCGACAACACTAATATCCTCATTTTTTTCTAAAAACTCAAACTGTTTCTCAAAGCGCGTTGGCAATGAAATATCATCGCTATCCATTCGCGCAATATATTTTTCATTAACTTGTTTAATACCCTTTATCAAAGATTTAGTCAATCCAATATTCTCTGAATTAATTAAATATGTAAGATGAGGACCTAAAATTTCTTTCCATTTTTTAACAACGACTTCTAGCTTCTTTGTTAAAATTCCATCTTGAATCAAGATAACTTGATTTGGTTTTTTAGTCTGAACACTCCATATACTTTTCATCGATAAATCAAAAAAAAGAGGATCTTCCTTCTTATACAAAGACATCACAACAGATATAGATAAAAACTCAGAATTCATCACATCAAAAAATTTAATTTAGAAACGGAGTTATATCGACATAACACATTTGGCGATAACCATTAAAAGTAGTATCAAAGAAAATTTTATCACCTTCATTTGAAAATCGAGGATGTAAATCACAACGAGTCTCATTCCAAAATTTTGTACTTTGATAAACTTCTATCAATGGATACACTTTGTTTTCCGCAATATTATATAAGAATAGTTTTTGCATTCTGCTTTTATCTGGGTAAGAATCGAAAACTATTAAATTTCCAAAACATGACGGATGTCCATCTCCGGCACACAAAGAGTTCATTACTGTACAAGGAATAATTTCATCTTTATCTAGATCATAAAAGTAAAAACCATTTTTTCCTTTATTTCTCATATATCCTAAAATAATACTATCATTAACCCAACAACAATGAGAAACATAATCTTCATCAACTAACACTTTTATATTTTTAAAATCAGAAACCAACAATCTATCATATCGTCTATTTTTTAAATAACTTCTATGAATAAAGATAAATTTTTTTCCATTTGGAGAACACATTAAATGATTAACATTATGTTGACAATTATAATAAAATTTTTTTGAATCACAATCAACAATTTCCTTTAAAGAATGTAACAATACCGTTTCATGCGATGTAAAATCAGTTAACCATATTCCATCATTATGTAAGTTTGATAATTCTTCAGAAGTCATCGGAGCAATGTTTCTATAACAATAATCTGGACGCATACTCCATAATCTACAATAATTAATCGAGAGAAAATATTCATCTTTATACGATTCTTGTATAGGTTTATTAAAACGACAAATTTCTTCTAATTTATCAACATTATAACAAACACATTCATATAATTTCAATTCCTTATTATAAATATTAAACATTACCAAATCTGATTTGATCCAATGGAGTCTAGATCCTTGTTGCCAATTATATGATAATGTTTCACCTATAGAGCGAGATTCTCCATTGTTAATATTCTTAACTTTTAATTTTATTGAAATATTAGGATTAGGTTTTTTTACAGAACTCAATTGATCTGATATATGAATCAAAACACGATTATCCCAAGAACATTTCTTATCGTAATATCCAAAAAAGTTATCTGTATTAACACACTCAGGCATACAAACATATATTTGGTTAAGACGAGAATCTAAAATTTTCATTTTGTAATTCTTCTTATATAAGATAGCATTTATTTGTATATACCATCTTTTTATCCACTGCTTTAACCGAGGAGTCGAAGATAATGCAGACGCTAACATCCGCTCCTTTACACTAAAGTCTGCCATATTAAAATTTATTAGAGATCTTATTTTTCATCCTATTCCAAAACATAACATATACTTTCTTAAGATCTACAAAAGACATATCATGTTTTATAGTCAATAATTGTTTCTGAGCATTATGATCCATCGTTTCAAATTGTTGCACCAAAATATCAAAAAGATTGTATTTTTCCATCACCAACTTTTTGGATAATAAAATGGAATCTTTGGCTTTTTCATACATATCATTCGCTAAGATATCATCTATAATTTTTACAGACATTTTAAAATCAAGAATATCTATAGCTTGATAAGCCTCAGAAGGGAAATAATCATCTAAATTAGGGCATCCATAATACAATGGAAATGCCTCTCCCAAATAACTATCCGCCAATTTTTCGGTCCAATAATGAGGGAAAGATGAATTTTCCAAACAAATATGATATTTATATGGTGCTATCACATCCCATTTGTCTTCAAAATCATTAAAACCCCACCCAAACAGATCCAATTTATCTCCATAATGGCTCTTTAGTCTTTTTACAAACTCAATTCTTTCTCTATGACCTTTAGTAAAAGCTTTATTACTAGTAATGACACTTATAAGTTTTGTTTTATCTGGATGATTATCTTTTAGAGAATCAAAATTTTGAGTATATTTTATTTCGGCTGCATCCCGAACTCGCCCCTCATATTGTTTTGTAATTTTTCCAATGTGCCAAGGTTGTGCTGGTTGACACATTTGCATATTTTTATGCGAAATACCCTCTTGTACAGATAGGACTTTTGCAAATTGTTTTACAAATCCATGAGAATAGTGATAAACAGTTTCTGGTTCACCGGTTACAAAAATCGTATTATTAGGAGAACACATACAGGTCTCTGTTTTGCGTTCACCTTTACTATAAACGACCCAAAAATCAGGATCCTCTACATTTGTATTTATATAAAAATGATACCCTTTCCAGACAAAACCATCTTGTGGTAATTGTCTATTACATCCTTCATTATCTTTTGCAATAGATAATTTTACTTTATACATATGATTAAATATTTTATTACTTTTTCAAAAATCTAGGACTTCGACATATACAAACATCAGACTTAATTAATCCTTCTAAATACATAGCAGGATGATAAAAATACATTTTTATAAGATTTTAAAAACCTCATTCCAATTATATTCATTATTATTAAATGTTTGACTGAAAACACGAGATAAACAACGTAAAATATAAGCTACAAATACTATTACTATGAAGATAATCAAAAGATTAAAAGGAAATATACTATTCATTTTATCTGTGAATAATGAATACTGAACCAAATATATTTCCAAACAAAGTCCTCCTATTAGTTTTATTACCCATCCCGTAATTTTAGAATAAAAACACTTATGCACAAAATCACAATTACATACTTTGAAAAAGTAGAAAACTATTACAAACAATGGCAATAGTGAAATTATTTGAACCTCTTGAACAATCTCGAATTTACTCCTTAAGATAATAATTACATAGTATATAATAACAGCAATTATAAGATAAACTAAAGATCTCAATCCTTTCTCATCCCTTGAAATCATTTTATGTCTTAATCCGATTATTGAACCAAACAACATGAATAAAAAATAAAATCCCCATTTAAAATAGGTCTTTCCGTACATATTATAATCTTTTGGACGATCCATCAGCAAATACCATATTAAGCATAGAAATGCTGTTAGGATCATTACAATACCTAAATGATTAATTACATATTTACGAATAAAATAAAGAATCGCATAATATATCATTATGCAAGAAACAAACCACCCCCCCCCATGAAGGAGGGTATGTATAATATCGTTATTATGATTAAAAACCCAACAACCTAATATTGCCCAAGCAAAAACAGTAGGATAGATCCTATTAATTCTTCTTTTATACCAATTATCAAATCTCCCTAATCTTCCTAAAAATAATGTAAATCCTGAACAGAAAAAAAATAACACATCTCCAATTGCTCCTCCAGTAGCTAAATAGGAATACTTCCCATATAGTAATTCCATATGGCTATTGGTAATCAACAAAGCTGCAATAAACTTCAATATGTCAATAGAAATATTTCTGTCTTTCGTCATGGCCGTAATAAAGATGCAAACAAAATATTATATTTTTGTCTTATACTAGAATAAACATTATCTTCAATATATAATTTTTGAACTCTTTCGTACACTTCTAATGAAAGTTGTTCAAAAACTCCTCGCTCTAAAATTGATAATATTACATTAACAAAATCATTGGCACTTAAATTATTAACAACTAACCCCTCATTTCCTATTACAGTTTTATTAAAACCATGAGATGTCGCAATCGGAATCACCCCCCACGACATTGCTTCTGTTAAGGCATTCGAATGCCCCTCTCTTGGTTCTTGTGATGGAAATATATAAAAATGTTTTTCTTTTAAATGATATTTTAGTCTCTCATGATTACAAGCGGGCCATATTTTCACATAATCTCTTACATCTCCTTGTTTGATCTTATTCTTTAATAATGACAAATAATCTTCATCATCACAATCTCCAACAAAATCTAAATAGACATCATTTATTTTTTGGGAGATCTTTATAAATACGTCAATAACCAAATCGACATTCTTTGATTTTGATATTCTCCCAAAATAAATAAAATTAAAACGTGACTTAGTTTTCATTGGATATTCTTTTGGAAAAAATCCATTCATTACATAATTAGGATAATAAAAAATGTCACAATTCTTTTTGATACTTTCCAACAACGAAAAATTTTCTTTTCCTTGTGAAAAAATACAATCCGCATTTTTTATGGTTATTCTAAAAAAAAATCGATACAAACAAGAAAAATCTTTATAAAATGTGTCCGCTCCGCCACCTCGCATTTCATAAACGACTTTATAATTTAATATCTTGGCTAATTTAACTAATATATATTCAAAATAAATCATGGTTCCATAAAAACCTGCAATATGAACGACAGAATTACCTCTGCGACCTGTCATTAGAATATACAAATAATTATAAACATTTTTTAAGATTCTCCACAAAAGTACCAAACTATTTATAAAAGAATGATTGTTGACCCTTTCATATTTAGATATAGGAATAACATCAAAACCCGCTTTCCGGAGTAATTCTAACGTTTTTCTATTTCCCACTTCACCTCCTCCAAAAGGTAACTTATTCCAATTTCCAAAATTGGCAAAAAAGTAGATTCTTTTATTCATAACACATTACTAATAAATATAACTACAAGCTAAATAAATATCCTAAAAACTTTCCCTCACTCACAAAATATCATTGCTGAAGTAATAAATTGTTACTAAGTAAATGATAACATTAACAACATCCAATAAAATGAAAAATTCTTACTTAGACCTTTAAAACAAAAATCTTTTACTTAAACAAAAATCTGTCGAATATCAATTACAAAGTTTTTAATACTTTTAGATTGTTTTTATTTTAATAATCCTAGCTGGCACACCTCCTACTACAGCATTATCCGGAATATCCTTTGTTACTACTGCATTTGCACCAATAGTTACATTGTTACCAATTTTAACCTCTCCAAAAATTTTAGCACCCAGACCAAGATAGCAATTATCTCCAATAATAACCCAGGATTCATCAGAAGTTAAATGTTTATTACCAATAACAACCCCTGGTTGTATTGTACAATTACGACCTATTCTACAATTTCTTTTAATTCTTATTAAAGATCCCAAATGCACAATTCGAACTCCAGCTCCTAAATTATTAGGTTTTATATCCAACTTTAAATCAAAGCAAAGACGTTTATATAAAAAAAAATAAAACAAATACAATATTCTATGTCCACTATTCAAGTGATACTCTAAATGACGAAGAATCCATAAATACTTTTGTATATAAAACCTTTCATTTTTCAGAATCCAATCTTTTATTGTAAGATTTTTACCATCATAGCGTTTGAGATCTTCTGAAAGATAATATTTTAAATCTTTAGAGAAGTATATCATATTATTTTTTTAAAATTTTGATATAACTTTATATATATAAGAATAAGTCTATTACATTTTCTCAATATAAAAAAATACAATATCCGAGAATGAATAGGTAACGACCTGACTGACAAAATTTTACCAACTTCCATCCAAATTTTATCATTCGTTATATTTGCTACTACACTTAATTTATTGTTTTGATTAGAAAAAAGCAGTTTTTGTAAATAAGATCGTGTATATCCAACAAATAAACGATTAACTCTTTGAATAAATATGTCTGATTCTATTTTACTAATTAGTAATAAGCGCAAATTTTTAAACCTTTCAAACTTTTCTATTAGAAAAGTTTTGGATAGGGAAGATCCATTTAAACAATAGTAATAATATGACTGAGGTAAATAAACTATTTTTTTTGCTCGCAACAAAAAATCCACTTGAAAAGGAATATCTTCTGAAACAACAATTCTCTCCGATGGAAATCGTAAATTATCATCCCTAATGATGGAGGTTTTATAAATAGAGTGCCATACCGACATTCGATATTTACGTTCTTTCTTCTCATTAGGAGCACAAGCAATCATATCGAACATAAAATTCTGAATTTCAATGCCATTCCACTCCTTTCGAAATTTAACTTCATTACTTTCTTTCCATGTTCCGGATTGAGTCTCTATTTTAAATCCTGCAAACACAACATCAGCATTAGAAAGAATTGCTTCTCGGTAAAGATCCTCGTACATATTTGAGTCGACAAAGTCATCACTATCCACAAATGCAATGTATTCTCCTATTGCTATATCTATACCACTATTTCGAGCAAAACCAAGACCCGCATTCTCTTTATGAATAACACGGACTCGAGAATCATTACAAGCATACTCATCACAAATATTTGGACACCTATCAGGAGAACCATCATCTATTAATAATATTTCTATCTCTTTTAGAGTCTGGTTCAAAAGAGAATGCATACAACGATCTAAATAGGCCTCTACGTTGTATATAGGAACGATTATTGAAACTTTAGGAGATTGCATATTTATCCTTTACTGCTTGTAAAAATTCATCAAAACCATTATACATAGCTTTGTTTTTTCTCTTCCATTGTTCAAATTGTAGTTTATTAAATACTTTGAAATATGGATAATCATACTCATGGTGATTATGTTCATTTACAAACAAGACATAATCGTCTTTAAAATCTTCAACACGAGGAACTCTTCCTGTATCGAAAATTGCCTTAGCATATTCAAAACACTCTTCGATATATTGTTTTTTTCTTTTTTCGTAATATTCTTCAAGCGAACAAATTACTTTTGCAGGACAACCTACTGCTACAGAATTTGAAGGAATAGATTTGGTAACAACAGATCCAAAACCAATAATTACATTACTACCAATTTCTACTCCTTTTAAAATTGAAACATTTTGACCTAACCAAACATTGTTTCCAATTATAACTTTACCTTGAGATGGTATAAAATCATTATAAAGATTTACAAACGACCAAGAAGCAAAATCATGAGTAAGTATTGTTGTCCCTGTATGAATAAATACATTATCTCCAATCGTTAATAATTCTGGTCGAGTTATATCTAACGTTAATTTACGAGGATTACGAATGAGCGTTCCTTGACCTATTTTTATTCCCTTTTTTCTTAAATAAGAAATATATCTATCACTAGAACTTTTATAATAAAGTTTACAAATATATTTCCATACCCTTTTAATCATAATCTATATTCGTTATATTATTAAATTTTATTTAACCTCTCCAAATCGAATTTAATCCCTAAATAAAACCATTTGTTTAATAGATTTTTTTAGAAAAGTCATCCACCAAATAAGAAATTTATAAATAGCTTTTACTCCTTTCCCATATTTTTTAAGCATAAAAGCCCAATGATCTTTAACGACTTTACATAGATGATGATTAGAGGTAGAAACTCCCCCTATATAAAAATTAGTAAGGATATCTTCTACAAAATAAAAATTTACATTCATTGGATATACACGATGAAACCAATCTTTATCTCCACAAATTCTAAATCTCTCATCATATTTTCCATATTTTTCATAAATACTTTTAGCAACTAAAGTTGCAGGATGAGGTATCATCCAATCTTTTTTATATATTGTTTCAATTGATTTTGAAGAACATTTAGAAACATAAAGCATCTTACCATTAAAACTTAACACCCTCATTTTTCCAATAATAACACCCTCCTCAAGTCCAGATGATTCTATAAATTCTTTTAACTTAATCAAAGCTCCAGATTCCATAAAATCGTCTGCATTAACATTCCAACAATACACTCCTTTCGAACGTTCTATCCCTTTGTTAAATGCTTCATAAATACCACTATCAGGTTCACTCTTCCAAAGCATTCTACCTTCAAATAGAGATTCATATTTTCTAATTATATCCAATGTGCCATCTGTTGAACCTCCATCAACGATAATATATTCATAATCCTTACAATCTTGCGCTAACACAGATTTCAGTGTTCGCTCAATTGTTTTTTCTGAATTAAAACAAGGTGTAGTTATAGAAAATAATTTTTTCTTCTCTTTATTCATAATTATATAACTTTTTATTGTCACAAAAATAAGGATAAAACATTATCGCCATAAATAAAGCTAAAAAATTAAAACTATAACTGATAGATATTACACAAAAAATCACAAATAACATTCGTTTTTTTTGTTTAAAAATCATATCAAAATATTTTGCAGATTTATAATAATAGATAAAAACAAGAAAACCAATTATTATTCCCCATTTAGCAAATAAAGACACAATTCCATTTGAAATCGACAAATAAGATGAAATATTTCGTGCAACATAAGAATTATCTCTATATCCATAACCAATAATGGGATCATATATAAAATTGAGAAAATCCAAATATAACCCCTCAAAACGTTGAACAACTATATATTTATCATTATTCTCTAGATATATTATACTTTGATCATTATTCATCAAATAGTTTTCT
>JAZNGG010000062.1:0-20241 GCA_045576355.1 Bacteroidales bacterium | reverse complement strand
TTACCGGAATTGATGGCAAAGAGAATCTTCTCGTTGATCTCTGCACGCTTGCCTTGCGGTATCTGTTGTGGTATGATGGCATACATGGCTGTAATGATTGAAGTGGATAAAAACGAAAGACACCCCGCAGGCAGTACCTACGGAGTGTCATACATATCGTGTGGTCATCAATTCTCGTCTCTCAGTTTGATTTCATTTAGTCGGAGTCGCTTGAAACAACTCTCTGCCGCAGCACTGTCCTTGAACTTGACATCGATACGGGTGTTGCCATAAAATTTGAGACTTACGGCATTGGTCGTTGCCAGGTCATACCATCGGGATATATCGACATTACGGGTGTCAAGCCCCATAATCATCTCGATACTGCCGCATAATACATCATCTGCACCAAAGGCAATACCTTCACAGAAGCGGCTAACCTTACGGTCTGTTTCGTATGAGAACCTATAATCCTTATAACATTCATAATGGAAAGAGTCCCAAGTGACAATATCGGGGAAGATGATTTTGTCCTTCTTCAGTTCAGGATTCACCTTGCTCCAATTAGATGGTCTCACCGTTTCAAGGAATCGCTTAATAAGCTCCTCCTCGGCAGTATCTCGGAAACTCTTGCCTCCGAGATGTTCGATAACCACATCTACATATGTGTTATATACAGGTCGGAAGTCTATCGGAAGAGTCTTCTCATCAATCTTTGGAGCTTCAACAGAGACACTGTAGGTGTTGTTGAAATAGCCGATGATGCGACTGATAAAGTTCCTGATAGCACAATGACGGCTATCCACCAACTCATTGATGTTCTTGAAAGGAGTAAACTCGTGATGGGTATAATCCTTCTCATCGTTATTGTACCGATAGTGGAGGTCGTAGCTGCTTGTGGTAATCTTACCGTTCGGCTCGTGCTTGAGTTTGATTTTCCCTTCATACTTCTCGGCTTCTCTCTTGAAGATGTTGTACCACCAGGCAATTTGGTCGAGCGTCTTGTACAGCTCGTCCTGCTGATTCTGGCAATAGATACGGTCTTGCTCCGTAATCTTCTCTTCGTTTCTCAGTTGTACCTTCAAGATACCTGATAGCAGGTCGGTGTGACCTGTTGCTTGACTGTTGTTTAATACTGCTTGTGACATAACATTATATATTTCTTGTTAGTCCGGCTATTCGGGGCCGGAGTTCCCAAACTACAGGTTCTAAAAGGTCGTGTTCTCGTCAGGCAAGGTTGTGTGGAAAAATACCGCAAGCCCCACGGGGCGAGGATGATTTTTCCACGACACCCGCAGGGCTTGACCTTGCTTGGACGAACAGAACACGAGTTACCTTTGCCTGTGGTTTGGTGAACTCTGGTTACGAATTTACTCTTTTTAGAGTATTCAATTTATAATTTTGATATACTTTTGTACCACCATTGTGAATTAATATATGATATTTTATGACGCTACTTGAATATTTTTGGAAATCATCTCACCAAATTGTAATATTATCGCCAGGTGAGAATAATGAAAATTCCGACATTGTTGGTTGGGGAAGTGGATTCATTCTAAAATATAAAGAACGGTTCTTTTTTATTACTTGCGACCATAATTTACATATGGACGACTATGACAATGAGCAAAGAACTGGAATAGATTATAATATCGGTCTTATTTGTAATTGTAAACATCCCAATGAAATGCTGTCAATGGGATTGATAACAATTCCTGGTTTTTATTATTTGGAATATCTTGATGGAATGTATCCTGAATTATTGGATTTAAAGGACCTTGCTTTTGCAGAAATTAAATACCCTTTACCACTTCCAATTTATACAAATAGATTACTTGATTTTGACGGAGAAACTATCATCGTTGCAGAAGGAGAAACCAAACTATTCATTGATGAGAGTTCTATAGGAATACCTAATACCAATGATGAATATATAATCACAGGATGTATTAGAAATGAAATTTGCAATGGAATAAGAATGAATAGACAAAATACTTTTAGGGATCAAATTGTATACACTGGTGAAAAATATTGTAATTCATACCTTGTTTTTGAAAATCCCACACAAGTCGTTTATGATGATTGGAAAGGTTTAAGTGGATCACCTGTATTTAACAATAACGGCAATCTAATAGGTATGCTCAATAGGGTTGTAGAAGAAACAAGTCATTTATATGTGACACCAATACAGACTATATTACGTTTTATAGACTATACTATTAATCATGAGAAATATATGATAAGTTTAGAAGAATCTAAATGATGTCTAAATCTCAAAACTCAATTCATAGAGTGTGCCTGCTGTTAGACACACTTTTTTTTCAAGGATTTTATAAGTTTTTGTATTTATGGAGTAATTATATAGATATAATAATTCCCAATAATTCCATAAAATTATTACCTTTGCACTTTGTAAAGAGTTATTTGAAAAGCATGAGGAATATAGTGTAACAAAACAAGTTAGCAATTTCTTATCCATTGCCCATTCTCATGCAAGTTCTTCTTAATGGTTTGATACTCAAAGAATCTTAATCAAACTACATCAAATATACTAATTTTAAAGCAAATCACAACTGGCAGCCTGAATGCCCAAAGATGTTTGTTGATGTCTCTTATAGAGCAAAGATACTAATTTTAAAGCAAATGAAAATTATCCAAACAAATAAATTGCTGTTTTTCGTAAAAATCCAAAGAAATAAATTTCAACAAGTGAACTTGAACATAGGGTTTGTTAATTGAAATGACTCTCTTTTTAACCCAAAAACCACCACTCCAAACACCCCAACTATAACATCTGATGACACATTATTAAGTATAAAAACTGCGTTTTCCATCAGCCATCGCTATTAAAAAACATTAACACCTAAATGTAATCTTAGTATATCATTTTAGGAGGTTTAGCATACCATCTGACATGGTGACAAACACAAAGGAGACCTCTTAATAATTTTTTGGAAAAAGGATCAGAAGACAAAGTATCAATCATAAAAATCATAGTGAAGTCCGAGGGAAAAATGGAGAAAGAGAAAATTTCTCTCGCATCGGCTCTCATCAGTTCTCGCACCGGCTTATGTGGGGCAACGCGTCGGGGCGATTTTTTAACGAGCGTACCCTCGTTGGTCGATAAGCGTACGCGCGTTGTTCAACGAGGGTACGCTCGTTGAATAATGAGGCTACGCTCGTGAAGTAAAAAGCCTCTGCCTTTTAAGTAAAAAACTCGATGAATGGGCCCTTTCGGACCATTGAATTTTCGTCCGAACGGCAGGGTACAGGGAGACAAAAAAAGCGATGAAGCATCGAAACATGGAGGGCAATGAACCCAACAACGTCTCAACGCTTCATCGTTTACTATCCCAAAACTTGGGGTAATCACCAAAATGTGTCACAAAGATACAACAATCGAAAGCCGATGTCAAGAGGGAGAAAGGTTTTTTAACAGTTTGGTTAGTTGGTTGAGGGGTTTAAAGGGCTGCGCCCTACTATGGCTGATGGCGATGGCGATGGCTTTGCTCTGTTATCTGTACTCTGTTATCTCAGTTTAGGGGTTATTCCCGTTGGTCATGGGCTTCGCGGGATGAGGGGTTTATGTGCTGCGCCCTTGAAAACGGAAAGGTGAAAACGGAAAGGTGAAAACGGAAAACTGAAAACAAAGCCATTGCCATCGCCATCAGCTATAGCGGACGAAGTCCACGAGCCATCGCCATCAGCCATAGCAGGGCGCAGCCCTTTAAACCCTTCAACCCCTAAACCAACCCGAGGGACCGTGTCAAAACCATGTGACACAGTCCCTCGGGGTTTATTTCAAAAGGGGGAAAGAGTGCGGATCAATAGCCGAAGATGTCCTCGGTGGTGAGTTCGACTACCTCTCCCATCTTGCGGAGAGCTTTCATGTCCAGCTCTTTCTTGTCGCCAAGGATGGAGTAGTTATAGACACGATCTTTAACCCAAGCCTCCTGGAATGCCTTGACATCCTGCAAGGTTGCGCCCTGCACATAGTCGTAGAAGGCAATGCGGCTATCGACATCCATGCCGAGATCCTGCGCATTGATGTAGCTCCAGAGGACAGAGCTGCGGTTGACGCGGCCGGTGCGGAGACGATCGATTGTGCCACTCTTGGCCAAGGCAAAGGCAGCCTCAGACTGTGGCATGTTATTGATGATCTCATTGAAGGCGTTGATGGCATCCATCATCTTGTCATTTTGAGTAGCGATGAATGCAGAGTAGGCATAGGGATATTTGCTGTAAGAGGGTTTAGAGTAGCGTGCCGATGCGCTGTATGCCAAAGCACGGCTCTCACGCATCTCCTGGAAGACGATGGCACTCATGTCACCGCTGAAGTAGGTGTTGTAGAGGTCGATCTGAGGCTGGAGCTGCGGATCGAAGTGATCGCCACGGTTAGAGTATTGTGCCATATAGATCTGCTTGGCTTCATAGGGAGCCACAAAGATTTTGGTCTTAGAGGGCTGGAGATATTCGAAGGTCTCACCTTGAGGCACAGCCTTGAGGGTCTCCGGCACGTTATGGTGCTCACTGAGGAGGGCGAGCAACTGATCGGCAGTGGCAGGTCCGTAGTAGAGGACGCGGTGCTCATAGTCGGTCAAGCCGTGGATGCGATCGACCAACTCCTGCGGATTCATCGCCTTGAGTTCTTTCTCGCTAAGGATGTGAGTCATCGGGTTTTTAGGACCATACTGAGCATAGGCGCGGAGGCGTGAGAAGTTTTGTGCCTGGTTGAGTTTGGCATCCTGGCGAGCCTTGAGCTGATCTGCTACGAGGTTGGTGTAGGCAGCTGCATTGACCTGTGCGTCGTTGAGCAATTTCTCAAAGAGGGCAAGAGCCTGCGGCATGTTCTCCTGAAGACCGGAGAGGCTGATATAGGTGCGCTCGTTGCCGGGATAAACGTTGAAGCTGCATGCCATCTCATAGAAGGCACTCTGTACTTGCTCGGGGGTCATGTCAGAGGTGCCAAGATAAGCGAGGTAGCTGGCAGCCAAGCCCAAAGCCTTGTCCTGATATTTACCCATCTCAAAGATGTATTCCAACTCAAAGAGGCGGTTGGAAGTGTTTTGCTTATAGAGAACCGGGATGCCGGACTGAGCCGTAAGGATGGACATGTCTTTAGAGTAGTCGAGGAAGACCGGCTCGATGGGCTTAACGACAGAGGCTTGTACTTCGCGGAGGAAGGCGCTGCTGGTGTCACGGTTCATCATGATCGGGGTGATGGCAGGCTTGGCAATCTTCATCTCGTTGGGGTCTTTGCCCTGGCGCTTATAGACTACGACATAGTTGTCAGCACCGAGATACTTGTTGGCCAAAGCGACGATCTGCTCTTTGGTCAATGCAGAGAGGCGATCGAGGAAGGTAACCTCGTCTGCCCAGTCTGTGCCATTGACAAAGGACTGCACGAAGAAGTCTGCGCGACCATCGTTCTCCTCCATGAGTTTTTCGAGCTGGAGTTTGTAGTTATTGACAGTGGCCTGCAAGAGGTGCTCATCAAAGTCGCCCTTACGCAGTTTCTCCACCTCGGCGAGGAGTAAGTCTTTCGTCTCGTCGAGTGTCTGACCGCCTTTGGGTGTAGCGCTCATGAAGAGGGCACCGTGGTCGGCAAGGCCATAGTGGAAGGCATAGGCACCGAGCACTTTCTGCTGCTGGTTGAGGTTGAGGTCGATCATACCGGCCTGTCCGTTATAGAGGATGTTGGAGAGGAGATTGATTGCCTCGGCATCTTTATCGGCAGCCTTGGGTGTGCGCCAGGCTAAAGTTACGTTTTCAGCATCCAAGCCCCAAACCTCGCGGATGATGGGGGCAGTGATGGGATCTTCCTCCTCAAACTTCAGGACGGGCAACTCGGCATTGGGCTTCATGCCACCGAAGTACTTCTCGATGACGGCAACCATCTCGTCCGGATCGAAGTCTCCGGAGAGACAGATGGCCATGTTGTTAGGCACATACCAGCAGTCATGATAGTTCTTGATGTTGATGATGGAGGGGTTTTTCAAGTGTTCCTGCGAACCGAGCACGGTCTGTGTGCCATAAGGGTGCTTGCTGAAGAGGGAGGAGAAGACTGCCTCCACGGTCTTGCGGCTGTCCTTGGTGAGGGACATGTTTTTCTCTTCATAGACGGTCTCCAACTCTGTGTGGAAGCCGCGGATCGTAGCATTCTCAAAACGATCTGCCTGGATCTTTGCCCAGTTTTCAATCTGATTGCTCGGGATGTCCTCCACATAGCAGGTCACGTCATAAGAGGTGTAGGCATTGGTACCATTGGCACCGATGGCAGTCATCAACTTGTCATACTCATTGGGGATGAAGTAACGGGATGCCTCATAGGAAAGGCTGTCGATGACGTGATAGATCGCCTTGCGAGTCTCCTCGTCGGTGGTCTTACGATAGATTTCAAACTGCGCTTCGATCTGGTCGAGCAAAGGTTTCTCTGCGGCATAGTCTGTGGTACCAAACTTCTCAGTACCCTTAAACATGAGGTGCTCAAAATAGTGAGCAAGGCCGGTAGTCTCAGCCGGGTCGTTCTTACCTCCGACACGAACAGCGATATAAGTCTGTATGCGCGGAGTCTCCTTATTGACAGACATATAGACCTTGAGACCATTGTCGAGCGTGTAGATCTGTGTATTCAACGGATCGTTAGGGACCGTCTCATAGTCATACTTGCCCCCTCCTGTGCAGGATACGAAAGCAAGAAGCAGCCCGATCAATGCTGGGCTGAATAATGAAAAAAACTTCTTCATCGTAGTAAAATTACTTGTTTTAAGAGTTATTATGCGGGGCAAAGGTACGGGAAATATCTTGCATATCAAAGTTTTAGTAACTAAAATTATTCTATTACGATCGGCTTCCCTTTATACTCGCGGACGAGAGCGATAAAGTTTGGATGGTTTCTGATGGGATCCATGTGGTCATCATGTTCGATGTGGGCAAAGGCACGATAGCCTTTCTCAAAGGCCTTTCGGAGAGCGGCGATGGCTTGACTTTTTCTGCCCATCATCGCCAGCAGGCAACTTTGTTCATAATATATGCCACCATCCTCCGGATCTAAAGCAATCACCTGATCCATCCACTCAAGTGCCTCCCGGTCCTTGCCGAGGTAGTGCAATGCATAATGACGGCAACTACTCAGAGAGACTTCGGCATCCATCTCCAAAACCATCTCAAAATCTTCTTGTGCCAAATCTTTCTTCCCCTGCTTGAGATATTGCTCTCCCCTCATAAAACGTATGTAAGGTAAATCATCATAAAGGATACCCAAGTCATAATCACTCATCGCAGACTTATCATCGCCTTTCAACTCATAACACCAGCCGCTGCCAAGATAAGAATAACTCATCGTCGGATCAGCCTCTATCACTGCCGTATAATCTGCGATTGCCTCATCATATCTGCCGGCTTCACGATAGTACTCAGCCCTTTTCAATATAAGAAGTGGATCTACTTCTTCCTGCTCATTTATATATCGGGTAATCTCCCGGATGGCTTGATCATGATGACCGATCTCATTGTAACAATAACTTCTCGAGAGAGAAAGCAAGTAATCAGTTTCCCCTTGATAACAAAGACGGTCAACCCAATTATATTCGCGGATGGCATTAACATAGTCGTGCGTCCACTCATAGATCTTAGGACGGATCAATGCCAGATGTTTTTTATTGGCATATTCAGTGTCAGGGATGGCTCGCGATTTGGAAAGTACATAGCCGACGTCCTTTTTCAAGATCAAGGAGACCATCTTGTATTCTAAGGTATCCGATTTATCTACATATCTGAAAGCATCATCAATGGCAAGGTGCGTTTTGCCCAATCCGGCATAGGCAAGCATCCTAAAACCATAGCCGTCATAATAATCTTCATCAGCCTGCAAACAGCGATCTGCCCATGCTAAAGCACTTTCATAATCACGTTTTATGATCATTATACCAGCCATGCGTCCCATAGCATTCGCATCTTTCTCATCACGGAGAAGCACCTGCTTTAATCCCGCCTCCGCTTGATCAAAATCTCCTAAATAATAATAGGCCTCTGATCGTTCAAACAATAAACTCTGAACAACATCTGGGGTATCTTCATCAGATATGTTTTCGTATGCCTTATCATATTCGAGGATCGCAAAGTCATACCACTCCGTAGCTTTATAAATATCACCTCGCATCTTATAAAGGAAGCACAAAGAGTAACTATCTTCTTTCTTCCAATGCCGGATAGCATTATCAATCTCTGTGCGAGCCTGATCATAATCATCATGAAAAAAATAATACATGGCACACCAAGTGTAGGCCAAACTTGAGGTGGAGTCAGCTGCCAGGATCTCTTTGGAATATTCCAAAGTCTTGTCATCCATAGGGTCGATCTCCAATTGATCAAAAGCCCGGGCATGTGCATCAGCAGAACGATCTTTAGAGGAACAGCTAAACAAGAGTCCCAACAAGAGGAACATGGCGGAAAAGGTAAGAATCTTTTTCATTGTCAGTAAAGTATTAGTTGATAAATGCAATGCAAAGGAGAGAATAAAAACTGACAATCCCAAACGAAGAAAAGTGCACTGTATGAAATGGTGTTGGCACAGTATCAAATGAACATCGTAGGGAGATTTGGGAGGTTTAGGGGCTGCGCCCCGCGATGGCTTTTGGCAATGGCAGATGGCTTTGCTCTGTTATCTGTACTCTGTTATCTCAGTTGAGGGGGTTGAGGGGTTGAAAGGTTATTCCCCTCAACTCCTCAACCCCTCAACCAATAAAAAAGAGGCTGCGCCAATATTGACGCAGCCTCCATGGATATAATGGTTTAGATTTATTCAGCAGCACCTTCTGAGCCCTTGAATCCGTAACCATTGGTCAAACCACCGGTGAGCATTACGTTCTCAGTGAGCGGCCAGAGGTAAATCGGAGCAAGTTTGCCATCGAAACCTGTAAAGAGGTGATCAGCATATTCAGACTTGTAAGTAACAAGTGTCTGACCCCACTCTACTTTCGCATAACCTTCAGCCTCAAGAGCTGCAGCCTCGTCAGCAGATACAGGAGCAAAGAGACCCTTGATAGCAACATTCGGAGTAGGATTGTCTCCATAAGAAGCACCAAATACAGTCCAGTCATCGTGCTGTCCACGCCATCCCGGATAGAGCACCGGATTGGTCTCATCTGTACACTGAGCTGTCAAACGGAAGCCAACAACACTCTTGGCATCAACAGCCTTAGTCCAAATGTGGCTGGAAATCACGTTGCCATTCTCAAAAGTATAAGAACCATTAGACTCAAGACCTGCAATCATCTTCTCTGTCAAATCCTTGATCTTCAATATAGCATCAACGATATAGCCTGAACGGATCAAAGTCCAACGACGGTCACCTTCACCGGCGAACTCGAAACCACGCTCTTCGATCACGGCACGGAGAAGACCACCACACTTCTGGATAAACGCATCAGTATTAGCTTCTCCTGCGGGGAATGAACGCTCGCGTACAAGTGCCAAGTAAGTCTTAGCATCATTAGAATTAGCATCCAAAGCGGCACATGCCTCAGCATAACCCAAATAGATCTCAGCCATACGCATGTAAGGACCATTGACACCTGACTTACGCTGACCGGCTACCCAAGGCTCTACCTGACGGTTCTCATCCCACTTGTTGTAACTGATACCACCGGCTGAAGTCTTAGAACCTGGAGCGAAAGAGATCAACATCTCATTACCCTTACCATCACTACCGGTCACTGTAGCAGCCACGTCACGACGCTTGTCGCTCGGGTCAAACATACCATAATAATATGCTGGGTTGATACGACCCTGGCCATAGTTCTTACAAGGATAAGCATTCTTGCTACCACCGTTAGATGGACGACCGAAAGAGTACGGACGAGCATCGTTACCACCACCAAGCTGCATCGGATATTCGTAGATGGACTCATCTGCATAGATGGCGTCATCTTCGTGCATCTGCTGGAAGAAGTATTGATGAGGATTGTCATAAACACGACCATTCTTCTCGGCAGCACGAGGATCTGTCAAGTGGAAAGTAACAGCACCCGGATTGTCAATAGCCATCTTGAAGTAGGTCTTAGCCTGAGCATACAAAGTAGCCCAGTCTGAACGACGGCCATAAGTAGCTCCATTATTGGCAGTAGTAGTACCGCCGGTCGGCAATGTAGTCTCGATGGTCAAAGTTTCGCCCTTGCCATTGATAGGTGTGATGTCACCACGACGAGTGTGATAACCACCTGCCTCCAAAGACATACGGCCGATCAAGCCCTGAACGTATGTACGAGAGAAAGTGTTCTTATTGCCACCCACCTCATACATCAAAGGCTCAACACGCTTCAAGTCTTCCAGGATAACGTCATAAACGTAATCGCGAGAGTCAAGACCGGCAGCCGGAACACCGAATGTAGCCACATAAGGAACATCACCGTAGTAACGGATCAACTCACGATAGGCAGTGGCACGCAAGGCAACAGCCTCTCCATACATCTGGCTGATCTCAGAAGGCTCACCTGCATTCATCACTTCATCAAAGTATGATGCGCTCTCGATGGCTGTAATAATAGCATTAGCCTTACCGATCACACTGAAAAGTTTGGCATAGGCACTGCTCTGATCCTTGTCATACTGACCCAGGGTATAAGAACCGGCTGTAGCACCATTCTCATAGAATCCCTCAGGATTGTGACGTGCAGGCTGAGCGGTGTAGCCCTCAGGGTGACGCTCGATGTCTGAACCGGCAACGTCAGCTGCATAGTAAAGACCATCACCAAACACATAGTTCTGACCACAGTCGCGCCAATCTTCATAAGCACCATCGAGTGCAGCACGACCGGTTGTCGTATTGGAAAAGACGAAGTCTGCGTCTACGATAGAGGGAGAACTGGTCTCCAAATAGTCGTCACAAGAGGTCACTGTCAAAGCGCCTGCAACGCAGAGTGTCGAAAATAATATTTTCTTCATATTTTTGTTCTCCTATGAAATTAGAATGTAACGTTAAGACCGAATGTATATGAACGAGTCTTCGGATAAGCATTGTAGTCATAGTTCGGAGTCGGGAAGCCATCACCACCGGCATTGTAGTTAGTGTTGACATCAGGATCCAAACCGCTATAGCCTGTGAGGCAGAAGAGGTTGCTACCGGTAGCATAGATACGGCAGTTCTGAACACCAATCTTCTTCATCCACTCTCTCGGCAATGTGTAACCGATGGTGAGTGTCTGGAGACGGAGGTAAGAAGCATCCTCGATGAACTGTGAAGCAGTCACAGCATACTCAGAATGAGCTACTGCATACTTAGCGCCGCGGTTCATAGCACGCAATGCATCAGGATCAGTCACCATCTGGAGATCGCCATTAGCATCAGGAGCATAGAGTTTGAAGCAGTCCTTAACCATTGCTAAACGGTTAGCACCAAGGTCGTTATCCTTATTACCCCAGAGAGAGTGCATAGCGTTGGCATTATATACCTTGCCACCGATCTGGTAAGTGAAGTTAGCAGAGAAGTCTAAGCTCTTATAGTTACCGCTGAGTGAGAAACCACCGGTATGCTCAGGCATCATCTCGCCAATGATAGTCACGTCATCACCATTGATAATGCCGTCTTTGTTAGTATCTTTATACTTCTCAGCACCCGGGAATGCCACCTGACCATCAGGTTTCGGGAGAGAAGAAGTGTAGTTCACGATGTCTGCGATGTCCGGCACACCAGCCTTCAAGGTGTAAACACCATTAGCATAGTCGAAGTCATCCAATGTGTAGAAGCCATCAGAAACGAAGCCCTGAACAGTTCCTACAGGCTTACCCTCGCGGATCACATAGTCGTAGTATGGATAACGTGCAGTAGAACCCCAACCTGTGTGAGTATCGGCAAATGCTGACTCATCGAGCTCCTCGATCTTATTGCGGTTGAAGTTGTAAGTCACGTTAACAGAGAGGTTGAAGTCGTCTGAACGAACGATGTCTGCACCCAAAGCAAGTTCGATACCCTTGTTAGAGGTCTCACCTACGTTTTGGAACTGATAGCTATAACCTGCAGAAGCATCAACGGGCACCTTCATCAAGATGTCTTCAGTGCTGTTCCAGTAAGCATCAACGCTACCGCGGATGCGGCTGTTAAGGAATGCAAAGTCGATACCTACGTTGCGAGAAGTAGTAGTCTCCCACTTAAGGTCAGGATTACCCTGCATCTCACCCGGAATGTAAACAGTCACAGGCTGTCCGTCAACAGTAATAGACTTAGTAGTCCAGGTCTCTTTCCAGAGAGAAGGATCGATGTTGTCAGATCCTGATGTACCATAAGATACACGCAACTTCAAGTTATCCAACCACTCGCTTGCATCTTCCATCCAACCCTCGTCAGAGATACGCCATGCAGCAGCTGCTGCCGGGAAGTAACCCCACTGGTTGTTTTCAGCAAACTTAGAAGAACCGTCCGCACGGAATGTAGCGGTCAAAAGGTAGCGGCCCTTGTAAGAGTAGTTTGCACGACCGAAGAATGAGTTAGTGTGTGTCGGAGTGCCGATAGTGTTGCTGAAAGCGTCCTTACCCAAAGAAGGATCGGTCATATTGATCATACCGAATGCATCCTCTTTAGTAAATCCGTCAGGATAGCCGGCTCCGGTAATTTGGCTTGAGTTAGACTTAGATGACAATACTTCGTTACCAACGAGGAAAGAGAGGTTGTTATCCTTACCCAAACCTTGTACCTGATAGTTCAAAGTTGTTGCCCAACGTACGCCGTAACCATCACCCTTAGTCAACTTAGCTGTGCTGTAACCATTTTCAAGACCTGCATCCCAGTTCTGTGTTTCAGACCAGTTGCGGCTCAAAGAGAGTTCTGTCTTGGCAGTAAGACCATCGATGATCTCCCAAGTCAAACCTGAACGTGCACGTACACGCTGACGAGTGGTAACGTTGTCATAATTGTTGATGATATCAAGCGGGCTGAGACCTTCCTCGACATTGGCAGAACCCTGACCCATGCCGGCGATATGAGTAGCATCACCAAGCGGGTTGTCGATCGGACGGAACTTGTAAGCAGAAGTAGTAACATCATACTTAGTTCCTTCAAACTCCATATCTACATAACGGAGATCAGCGTTGAAAGAGAGTCTCTTGTTGATCTTCTGATCCAACTTGATGTTAGCACCCATACGGCGGAAACCGGTATTGATACGAGCACCTTCGTCAGTCAAGTAGTTGATAGAAGCATAGATCTTAGTCTTTTCTGTACCACCGGATACGGAGAGGTCATGATTCCAAGCACTTGAAGAACGCAAAATGTCATCTACATAGTTATGAGAAGAGACACCACGATAGTTCTCAAGGTTGTTGCCATACTTAGAACCAAGGCCGAAATACTTGGCAACACCATCAGCATAAGAATCTCCGACTACAGCAGCTTGTGACCAAGTCTGACGCACATAGTCATAACCATCGAGGACATCCAATGTCTGAGGTTTCTCTTTCACCTGATAGTAGCCTGCATACTTCACGACAGCCTTACCCTCTTTTGCGCCCTTAGTAGTCACCAAGATAACACCATTGGCACCACGAGCACCATAGATAGCTGTAGAAGCGGCATCCTTGAGGACGTCGATGCTCTCGATATTGTCTGCCGGGATGTCATCGATGCCACTTACCTGAACACCATCCACGATGTACAAAGGCTCGTTGCTCTGAGTAATAGAACCACCACCACGTACGCGGATAGACATTGAAGCACCGGGACGACCATCCTGAGAAACGACAGATACACCAGGCAACTGACCCTGGAGAGCCTGAGCCACGTTGGTCACAGGGTTGGCAACAAGTTTGTCACCATTGACTGAAGCGACTGATCCGGTCAAGTCACGACGACGTACAGTACCATAACCGATCACGACAACTTCATCCAACATGTCATTTTCCTCTGAAAGCGTTATGTTAAGATTAGTTTTACCGGAAACTGAAACCTCCTGAGGAGCATAACCGATAAAGGTAACCTTGACTGTCGCATTGTTCGGAACGTTGGACAGCGAGAATTTACCATCGATGTCTGTAATCGCACCAATGTTTGTTCCATTAACTACGATGTTAGCACCGATGACTGGTTCGCCGGTACCATCAATGACAGTACCCTTCACCGTTTTGGTCTGAGCGACAGCGAATACCCCCCCCCCCATTATGAAACAAATGAGGAGCATCGCAAACTTGCTTTGCCAAAACTTCATGCAAAGATTGCTTTTCATGTTGTTTTAATTTAGTTAATAATAGTGTTGTGTGTTTTACAAAAACGAATAGCAACATCGCAAATAGCGACATTACATCGGTGCAAATGTCTAAATATTCTATAATATTTCCAAATTTATCGTTTCTTTAAGGTATAAAGCATGTTGTACAACATATTTTATTTTACTACATTTATTATTTCAAACGAAAAAAATATCGATCACCACTGATAAGTGACCGATATTCTTCTTCCAAAAACAATTTACTCTGTGGATTCCCACAAGTTATTACTTCAAAAAAGACTCGCGCATCGGAGCAAAGCAGTCGATCAGGACTCCGGCTTCGAGACACTTGCATCCGTGGAGGACATCCGGCTCCATATAAAGGCCATCGCCGGCTTCGACGATGCGGGTTTCATCTCCGATGGTAAACTCAAATTTGCCACTGGCCACATAGGTGGTCTGAGTGTGATAATGCTCATGCGGTGTGCCGACAGCACCGGTCTCAAATTTCACCTTGACAAGCATCACTTGTCCGTCATAACCCATAATCTGACGTTCGACGCCTTCGCCTGCAGGCTCCCAGGCAACCTCTTTTTCGTAAACGAATGATTTACTTCTGGTTTTCATAGTTTTCAAGTATGTTATTAATGAGTGTTATATGTCTGTCTAATTCGCACTTCATCGCTGACCCTACAAGGAGTTTCGGACAAAAGTAAACAGAATTTTGCAATTTCAAAGATTCTTTCTCCCTAAAAAGTAAATATTAAGGCATTTTATAGGGTTTAAGAGTGAAAAACGCTAAATAATAGCGGTTTTCTACTATTACTTTATAAAAATCATGAAAAAACATATATATTTGCCGATAGCTGATCACATAAAGAGGTGAGCATCATCATCTCGTCTCTTTCAATTATTAATCTAAAAAAAACGATTGACAACCATGAAACGACTTCTCTTTTCCCTCCTCTTGTGTTCCCTCCTGCTGACCGCTTGTCATAACCGATCGGCAGAGACCTCTGAAACAGCCCCACACGGCACCTACACCAATCCAATTTTAGGTGGTGACTACCCGGATCCCACCATCCTCCGCGAGGGTTCTGACTACTATATGACCCACTCAGCCTTCGACTATCTGCCCGGCTTGACCGTCTTCCACTCCACAGACCTCGTGCATTGGACTCCGATCAGCTATGCCCTCAAAACCTATTTAGGCTCTATTTGGGCTCCGGACATCTCCAAACATGGGGATAAATATTACATCTACTTCACTGTCGCTCATCCCTCCGGCAGGAAAAACTTTGTCACTTATGCTTCGTCACCGGCCGGACCATGGAGCGATCCGATAGACTTGAAGATTGGGAACATCGATCCCTGTCATGTAGTGGGTGAAGATGGTTCGCGCTGGCTTTTCCTGAGCAATGGTAAACGGGCGCGTCTGACTGATGACGGACTTGCCATCGTCCCCGGCACGGAAGAAAAAATCTATGACGGATGGCAATACCCCGAAGAGTGGCTGACCGAGGGTTTGTGTCTGGAGGGACCCAAACTTCGTAAGATCGGAGACTACTACTATTATCTCAATGCCGAGGGAGGAACAGCGGGTCCTCCGACAAGCCACATGGTGGTCGTAGCCCGGTCGAAATCGATTCATGGTCCATGGGAAAACTCTCCATATAATCCTTTGATCCATACCTATAATAATAGTGACCGCTGGTGGTCCAAAGGACATGGCTCACTCATCGACACTCCGGACGGCAAGTGGTGGTGTGTCTATCATGCCTATGAGAATGGTTATACCAATTTAGGTCGCCAGACCTTGATGGAGCCGGTGGAGCTCACTGCCGACGGATGGTTTAAGGCTGTCGAAGGGATTGACATCGAAAAGCCGATTCCGGCACCTCTGTCTCAGTCCACGGCGCAAGAGAGGACGAGCCGCCTCAGCGAATTCCGTCTCGGTCTGGACTGGAAATCCTATAAAACGTATGAGCCCGAACGCTATCAGGCCGGCGGAGACTCGCTCATCGTTCAGGCTAAGGGCGACAGTCCAGGCACCTCCTCTCCGCTGATGTTTGTCGCCGGCGAACATGCTTATGAGATCACTGCTGAAATCGAGCTACATGGTCCCTCCGTCACTGCCGGACTACTCCTATATTATAATAGTGACTTCTACATGGGGACCGGCTTCAACGAGCAACGGCGTCTCCGTTTCCGCAAAGCCAAGACCAGTGGCAGCGGCAAGCATGAGACCACACACCTCTGGCTGCGTCTGCGCAATGACAACCATATCGTCACCGGAGAGTATAGCACCGATGGCATCCACTGGCAACGCGAGACCTGGGGCATGGATTGTTCGGGCTATAACCACAATACACTCTATGAGTTCCAAAGCGTTCTCCCCGGCATCTTCACTTGCGGTGAGGGTTATGCCGTATTTAAAAACTTCTCATACGTCATCCTGAAATGAAACTCTTACGCCTCCTCTTTTTCTCCCTTTCGCTCAGCATCCTCCCCACTGCAGCGCAGGAAATTTCCGATGCCCAAATAAAAAACACCATGATGCGAGCCACTCGCTACATGATGGAGACCGTGAGCTATGACGGCGCATTCGTCTGGAACTATCTCCCCGATCTCTCTCGCAGTTGGGGCGAGCTGGAAGCCCGGCGATCGATGGTGTGGATACAACCTCCCGGGACACCCGCTATGGGACATTTGCTCATCGATGCCTATCATGCGACGCAAGACGAATATTACTATACACAGGCTTGCCGCGTAGCTCAAAAACTGATAGAAGCCCAGCACCCCTCCGGCGGATGGAATTATGTCTATGACTGCGAAGGCGAGGAGGCACTCCGTGCATGGTATGAGACCATCGGCAAAAGTGCATGGAGACTTGAAGAATTTCAGCATTACTATGGCAACGCGACGTTTGACGATGCCGGAACCATCGATGCGGCTCAATTCCTCCTCCGTCTATATCTGGAAAAACGTGACTCCACCTTCAAGCCCGCGCTCGATCGTTGCATCGCATTTGTCACCGAGAGCCAATACCCCATCGGAGGATGGCCACAGCGCTATCCGCTAAGGTATGATCATCCGTTCAGAGGGAAGGCGGACTACTCTTCGTTTATCACCTTCAACGACGATGTCATGTCCAACAACATCGAGTTTCTGATGCAATGCTACAAGACCTTGGACATGCCACAGCTGCGCGAACCCATCCTCCGCGCACTCAATCTCGTCATCATCCTCCAGCAGGGCAAGCCCTATGCCGGGTGGGCGGACCAATATACCGTCCCGGATCTTCAGCCGGCTCACGCCCGCTCCTACGAACCACGCTCCATCAATACTGCCACGACGGCACGTATGGTACGCACCTGCATCGAATATTATTACCTCACCGGAGAAAACAAATTTTTGAGAGGAATCCCCGATGCCATCGAGTTCATCCGCTCTCAACAACTCCCTCCAGAGGAGATCATGCGCTGGGGAAAACGACCTCTCAGAGAAGGGCAAATCCTTACAGCCCGATTTATCGACCCGGATGATGGCAAGCCTCTCTACGTGCATCGCCGAGGAAGCAATGTTGCCAATGGTGAATACTACTGTGACCAGGACATCACAGGCACCATCGCACACTATAGTTCTGCCGCTTATATAGACATCGCACATCTTGAGTCAGCTTATGCCAAAGCCCTCCAGATCCCTCGCGCAGAACTCCTCAAACGGTCACCCCTACATCAAGGGCAATATGTCTTGCCGCGCTACTTCTCACAGCGCCGATCCTTCCAATCACCCAAACAGATTGTCAACGACCTTACCCGACAAGGCTATTGGCTCTCCCCCATCAAACAGATCTCTAACCCCTACACCCCCCTGCAGATAACAGACGAGGGGAAAGAACAAAAAGGAAAGAGTAAATCCCAAAACCTCCAAACCGACACCATCTACCGAGGGACAATGGTGGGAGACCAATATGACACCTCACCCTACACCCCGGAGACACCGGTCATGGGCATCTCTGTCGATACATACATCCGCAACATGAGCACCCTCATCCACACGCTCACTGCCCGACCTCAAGCAGAAAACTTCGAGCACACCCATCCCGAAGGCAAAATCTCTCTCTACACACTCCGCGGCGCAGGAGGCATCGAAGCTCGGATCACCAACTTCGGCGCCCGTCTCGTTTCGCTGCACGTCCCCGACAGATTTGGACGCATGGAGGATATCGTGTGTGGATTTGACAGCATCGGAGACTACCTCCACCGCCGGCAGAACTTCGGAGCCGTTGTCGGACGATACATAGGGAGAGTATCCGGTGCACGTTTCGACATCGACGGGACCGAATACCAACTGCAAGCAAGTGGCAATGGGGACTGCTCTCATGGTGGAAAACCCGGCTTTGCCAATCGTGTTTGGCTGGTGGAGAAGCACCGCAAAGATCGACTTACACTCAGCTATCGGTCGCCTGATGGAGAAAGTGGATTCCCAGGTGCGCTACACATCACCGTCACCTACACCCTGACACCGGATAGTGCACTACGGATCGACTACACCGCCACCACCGATCGACCCACCCACCTCAATCCATCCAACCATAGTTTCTTCAACATCAGTGGAAGTCTCGACCGGGACATCCTCGATGAAACACTATGGATCGATGCTGACAGCATCACAGAGTACGATAAAAACAAACGTGTCACCGGACGTTTTCTCCCTGTAGAAGGGACTCCCTTTGACTTCCGTCAGCCGTGCCCCATCGGTGCCCGTATCGATTCCCCCAATGCACAACTCGCCGTCACTCGCGGATATGACCACTGTTATCGTCTTCATCCGGGTCACACACTGCAGCAACCCGTCGCTCGACTGCGAGACAACAACAGCGGAAGAATCCTCGAAGTCTATACCACCGAACCCGGTCTGCACATTTACACAGCCAACGGGCACACCGGTTCAATCATCGGCAAGCGCGGAGAGTCATATCCCTGGCGTGGTGCGATCTGCTTTGAGACCATGCACTTTGCCGATAGCCCTAATCAACCACACTTCCCATCTACGCTGCTCCGCCCCGGAGAGACCTTCCGTTCCACAACGATTTACAAGTTTAACGTTGAAAAAGGAGGGTATTTCAGATTTCGCTAATATTATGTAGTTTGCATCACGGCGCCGTGTAACATGCATGACGCCGCCACGTAACGTGCATCACGGCGCCGTGTAACGTGAACGACGCCGCCGTGTAAAATAAATGACGCTGCCGTGTAAACTCACACGGCGGCGTCATGCATTATAACCGAATCGGGTTGTTTAGAAACAAACGAAGATGATGGCTTATTGGGTTGAGCGGTTGAAGGGTTGAAAAAATAAACTTCTAAACCAAATAAGGGGCTGCGCCCTGCTATGGCTGATGGCAATGGCAGATGGCTTTGTTTTCACCTTTCAGTTTTCACTTTTCAGATTTCAGATTTCCGTTTTCAGTTTTCACCTTTATTGGGTCGTGGGCTTCGCGTGCGGAGGGGTTTAGAGGCTGAAGAGTGAAATAATAAACCCTTATTGGTGTCCGATAAAAGTCTTATAACCGATTGGGGTTAAACAAAAACGACGGCGTCAAACATTTGACGCCGTCGCTAATTTAAGGGTTATGTTGATTATTTGATCAACACTTTCTTACCATTGTGGATATAGAGACCTGTAGTCGGTTTCTCTACTCGGATACCCTGGATTGTGTACCATGCACCATCCTCAAATGCTTTCTCTGAGTTGATGTTTTCGATACCCAATGCTTCGTCATATTCTACTAACCAGCGTGGGTCACCAATCTTCTCTTTAGCCTGCTCTGAACCGGCAAAGATGGTAAAGTTGCCCGTTGCAATGTCCTTGAATCCTGGATCAGTAGTCAACAATGTACCCATCACTGTGCTCTGTACGGTCTGGCTGCTGCTGAGGTCGGTGTAAACACCCTCAAGGAGTGTACCTACAGAGTTAGTTGTAACGTCATACTGTGGATTCTTTGAGTCTCCACCACCATTGATAGAGGTCATGAAGTTAGCCTTACCACTGTTAACGATGA
>JAZNGG010000061.1:0-131243 GCA_045576355.1 Bacteroidales bacterium | reverse complement strand
ATTTTTTTTATAAGAGTTTATGTAAGCACCTGTATATATATCTTTAATAAAAAAAAGATTAGTAATTATAAACAAATAGTTATGCGAAGGAATTATTACATTCGACAAATACTTTATTGAAAAGGCAGACGCTGAAATTATAAATAATAAAACTATAGAATATTCCTTTTTATTTGCCCTCCATAACACAAAAAATAATAAAAAACAAAGAAATAAAAACATAATTAAAGATCTTAAGTTATTAATAATTATCTATTTATGTATATTTCAAGGTTATTATTCATTGAATAAAGTGTCAAAATCAACTCTTTCAAATTCTTCTAAATGTCCTCCACGAGTTGCGTTAAATATTCTAATACCATTCACATTTGCATAGTCTTTAATACACTTATAAGCGATATTCATTTGCCACGTTGACGCTGCATTTTGCATATCTTTTTTATCACATCCTTCAAAATAAGATGATACATTATTTTTTACTATTTTACCATCTTTCGTAATTTCAACTGCATATGTATTATCACAACCCAATATAATTATTTCTCTTATCCCCAAATATAATAAAATCACAATCATGAGAAATGTAACTGTTCCTATTATCGGAATCTCACTTTCTATATTAGTACATAATTGAGGTTTCTCTAAATATTCATACTTACCATTACAGTTTAAAAAAAAACAATTCCCTTTTGCTTTCCAAGTTTTAATAAAACTTGTTTGAAGAAAAAATTTATATTTTGCAGGAATATTATTCAAAATAGGACTTAATGAAAATTGATAATTTTCATCTGCTATAGTATAAAAAGTCGGTCTCCATTTAGTAAAACCAAAAATTCTATCTATTTTATTACATGCGATAGATAAATCTCCATTATCTGCAATCTTTTCCAAATCAGATGCTCTCAAGCTGGGACCATTACAAATTACAAAAGCTCTCCTCCCGGCATAAATTCCTTTGATTTTCAATATTTCCTTCTTGTTCTTTTTATATTTTCCACTTAAGTAATACAAAATCAAAGAAAGAATTTTCATTAGTTTTATCCTAAATTTATACATAATTAATCTAATAAATTTTTATTTTCCAATACCGTTTTAATATATATATTTTCAGCAATATAAAAATCTAATGGAGTATCAATATCTAAAGATTCTATTTCAGAAGTTGTAACAAAATTTGGATGTTTTCCAATTATATTAGAATTCTTTATAAGATCTTCTTTTGAAATAATAGTCATACCAAAATTCAATGCTACAATATTGGGTAGATCTTGAGAATTTGGCGCACATAAGGGATTATAATTAATCGGTTTTCCGTCTAACCATAAAAATTCTTTTACTAAAGATACAGTTGATACACAATCACAATCTGAATTATTTTTAAAACAATAAATTAATTTATTAATAGTTTCTGGCTTAATAAATGGGGAAGTACAAGGAGCATATAAAAACAAGTCCGTTTCTGTCACGACCCCTAAATGTTTAAAAAATTCACTACCGGAACATTGTGAAGAAGCATAATAATCCTCTCTTTTATGTATTTTTACGCGTTTATTATTTCCATATTTTGAAATAACTAAAGCAATCGCAACATCTGAGTCTGTATTAACTATTATTTCATCTATTAAAGGAACTTCGAGCAACGATTCAATTTTTAATTCTAACAATGTTGTATTAGCAAATGGTCGCAAATTCTTGTCTTTTACTCTTTGAGACCCTTTTCTTATAGGTATTACAGCAGTTATTTTCATAACAATTTTAATTTAATTTAATGGTCGGCAAAATTCTTCAATACTACTATCTTCATTCAAAACAAATTTATTTTTCGTATTACTGAAATATCTTAAAAGTTTTTTCTCACTATCATAATTTACAACACGTCTTATACCTTCTTTTAATAACTTTGCTGGAGAACCTGCGAGAATACTATACTCAGGTATTTTGCCTATATAATTTTTACTCAACATAGAATATGGCCCCGCTAATACAGTCCCTTTAGGCGTTATGGTTCCTTTTTTAATTGTACACTGACCTCCAATCCAATTATTTTCTCCTATAATAATAGGAGCTTCATTACAATTGATTTCTCTTGAATTTATATCTATAATATAATGATAATCTGAATCCATAAAAACAGAATTATTACCTATTCGTGTTGCTCGTTTTATAGTAATTGCACATCTTGTTCTGATGGTATTATTATCTCCTATGAATACATCATTTTCACAATAGAAAACCGCACTACCTTCCACAAGCAATGATATTCCCCTCCTAAAAACGACATTCTTTCCTATAACCATTCTACCTCGAATATCTAAAAAACTTTTGGAAAAACAACTTCTTGACAAATCAGACTCTCCAATTCTTATCATACCTTTAGTAATAGGCTCTGTAAATTCAATATTCCCTGCAAATGAATTTATACGACACGGGCCATAAATTAATATAGGTAATTTAATCGCTGTCCGAAATGGGAAAAAGGCAAAATTAATAATAATAGTTTTAATATAATTGATCCTATTATTCCTAGTATAATATGCTAATTTATTTAAAATTTTCTTTATCATAATGTTTATTTTCTATTTCTAAAATACCCCATTTTAGAGCGTAATTTTTCTAATAACATTCTTCTCTCTTCCAAAGAACATAATATGTATATCATACACGTCAAAGCTATAACAATACTCAATAATATAGTTATTGATAACCTAAAAAAAGTTTCCGGCAAATATTGCTGAATGCAATGTCCTATTACAAGTGGTATTATAAAACACAAAAACTCTTTAAAAACAACCTCAAAATAGAAGGATTTTATAGAGATGGAAATATAACGTTTCAACAAGTTTAATCGGATAAATAGATTAATTTGAGAAAGAAATATTGCAATACACATGGTTAACTCTGGAATATTCCACATCATCAAAGTCAACCAGGATATCGGAAAATTAAGCATCCTACAACCTCCAACCAAAAGCTGTAAAGTCCGTATCTTTCCTGTAGCCATTAATCCTGTAGTAAACGTAGAGGACATAGATTCACTAATTATAAACAAAAGGATCAATCTGACAAAACTAATGGTATGTGCCGGATATTGACCTAACCAAATATTGAGGATATAAGGTGTCTCAAGAAATAATGGTAAAGTAAGTAAAATTAATAGTCCAACAGAAAATCTGCTGCCATTGACCATCATTTTTTTATATGATGCTAAATCTCCGGATGCATAACTTTTAGTAATTTGGGGATTTAATGCTACCATAAAATTATTGGAAAAACTACTTACGGCAGTATTTACTTGCATAGCTATCCCGCGAGCGGCATTCACAATGGGACCACCAAAAATATTCAAAAGAATATTGACCCCCTGCTCACTTAAAACTACGGAAGTAGAACCAATTACATTCCATCCGGCAAACCCAAACATTTCTCGAATCAATGATTTATCAAAAACAAATTTAAATCGGCTTTCTAAATATTGTCTCCTACAATATAATTGATATACCACTCTTATGACTAAAGAGACTAAGAACATCAGAAAAGCATAAAAAGCCAATTTATCATAACTTGATAATACCAATAGGTAAACAATAATTAACTTTAACGTAACTTCCAAAACTCCAATGTACGCAAATACTTTCATGTTTTCATGAGCTACAATACAAGCATTGTAAGGGATACTAACCAAATTAACTACAAATGTCATTATGGAAAATTGGAAAACTATCAATGCAGAGAAATGTCTTTCCAAAGGTATATTCATTTTTTCCGATATAAACCAAGGTCCTAACATTTCTGCTAAAACGATAACAATTATTGCCAATAACCAATGGCAAATAACTGCAGTCGAAAAAATACGAGGTAAATTTTCTGACTTAGATTTTCCCATTTCAACATTTAGATAGCGGCTTACAGCTACAGAAAGAGAGGAAGAAATAATAGCAAACATACCTACAACACCTCCTACAACATTGTAAATACCATAATTTACCTCTCCTAATGCCTGCAAAACTACACGAGATGTATATAAACTTACCGCCATTGTAAAGAACATCCTCACATATAGCAGTAATGTATTCTTTGCCAAACGTTTTGCGTTTGGTTTTAGAGTTTCCTCCATATTTATATAAAAGATGGTAATCTATATCTTTACAAAAAAATTAAAATATGTCGGAATGAGTCCCTGTCTGTAGAAACAACAAAGTCATATGTTCATTATTTTGTTCCCAAACCATCAACCAATCAGGTTCTATATGACACTCCCATTGACCTTTTTTATTACCGGATAATTTGTGAGGGCGATAACTTAAAGGTAATTCGCCATTACATTCCAATAATTTTATCGCATGTAAAGCTTTTCGAAGATCTAACCCTCGCTTAACACATCGCTTTAAGTCCTTCTTAAAACGATTGGTATAGTCAACTTGGTACATATCCTAATATTTGCTCAAACATTTCCTCCGCACTATCGGCATGATAAACTCGACCCTGACGTATATCTTCCATGGCTTCTTTATAACCTTCTGTTTGAATAATACTTTTGGACGTTTTTTTATTCTTTACGACTTTCACCTTTTCAACTCCTTTCAATAAAGAACAAGCTTTCTTTATCTGTGAAAGCATATTTTCATCTGTTACTGTCAAAACTACTGATGCCATAATCATTATTTATTACAATACAAGCAAATATAATATATTTAGTTCTAAAAGACAAGTCTTTATCAAATGATTTTAGATTATTTACCTATAACATACACCAACACTCTAAAATAATTGATTATTTTACATTCTGAAAAAATGTCATATAATCTATTTCTTAGAAGAGAGTTTATACTCATCACAGATACCTATCCACCAATCCCTCTAACTTCTCCTTATCCTTAAAGTACTTATAAGTGCCGACTTTGATTTCACCGCAAGCGGGTTCGTCACATACGATGATGCCGTGGGGATGCATCTGGATGGCGCTGACTGTCCACATGTGGTTGATGCTCTCCTCGATGGCATGCTTGAGGGCACGGGCTTTTTTATGTCCGTTGCAAAGCACCAAAACTTCTGTGGCAGACATGATGGTTCCGACACCGACAGTCAATGCCTGTTTAGGCACCTGATTGATGTCATCGTTGAAGAAGCGGCTGTTGGCAATGATGGTGTCAGTGTTTAATGTCTTGATACGGGTCTTGGAGGAGAGAGAAGATCCGGGTTCGTTGAAAGCAATATGTCCATCAGGTCCGATACCGCCCAAGAATAGGTCGATGCCTCCATAAGAGGCGATCTGTCGTTCGTAGTTCTCACATTCAGCGATCAAGTCCGGAGCATTGCCGTTGAGGATATGGACATTCTCCTTTTTGATGTCGATGTGGTTGAAAAAGTTATTCCACATGAAAGTGTGGTAGCTTTCCGGATGATCTTCAGGGAGTCCGACATATTCGTCCATGTTAAAAGTTACCACATGCTCAAAAGAGACTTCTCCGGCTTGACATTTACGGATCAGTTCTTTATACATGCCCAACGGGGATGATCCGGTGGGACATCCCAAGACAAAAGGTCGTTCGGCTGTGGGGCGTTTCTGATTGATTTTTTCTACTACGTAGTTGGCTGCCCAACGGGACATGAGGGCATAATCGTCCAAAATAATTACTCGCATAATGAAATAATATTTTTCTTCGCACGCGCACATATGCGCACTAAAGATGTCATTTTCACATCTTCTCTCGCGATATTTCAACAATAAAAAATTCAGTTACAGTCTTCCTTTCTCCTCTACTCATCATTACATTTTTCTCTTTTCTCCATCAAGAAAGGAATCAGCTTAGTTAAAATCTATGTTTACAAGTACACTATTAAAGCACTTGATATTCAGCATTTTAAACAAAACAAATAAGGCAACTTGGGAATTTTCCTACAAGCCGCCCTGACAATTCTCCACCTCTACAAGAGGCACATTTTGTCAACGCGTTTTCCGTCACTGCGCATGTAGCGAAATAACGCGTCACAAAGATACTAAAAAATATTAATTTGACAAATTATTTTGGTTTATTGGTTTTTTGGTTGAGGAGTTGAGGGGTTTAAGGGGCTACGCCCTGCTATGGCAGATGGCCAGGTTGGCTGAAGAGTTGAGGAGTTGAAGGGGCTACGCCCTAATATGGCTTATGGCGAGGGCTGGGCGATTAGAACAACCAAGCTATTTGTCTTGATGATAATATAAATATGCGAGAATATGCTATATTTAGAAAATTAATTACTATCTTTGCATTGATAGTTAATCGCTTTGTATGAAACTTAATAGAATTAAGGCGGTTTTAGTAGTAAGAGACATTTCCAAAATTGGCAAATGAATTGAGAATGAGTTTTAGTATAATAAATGCCTATTGTTGCAATAGACAACATCCATTTTTGGAGCTACTTTATAAAATATCTGAATATTATCAGTTAGTGTGAGAGAACTTTTGTTTGACAACAAGAAAACCATATAACTTATGGATAAAAATCTGAAAGATATAACATATTTCATTTCATTCTGTATCGAACAATACATGAATGAAAAAGGTATAAACGAAGATGAGGCTATCTCGATATTTTCAAAGTATGGCATTTTCGACTATCTAAAAGATTATTTTGATGTTCTCCACACCCAAAGCAGACAATGGCTTGTTGCGGATATCGAGGAATTTATAAACGACCGAAAAAAACTAAGCATATGATTCTTTATCATGGAAGTATAGAAATTGTTGACAATCCTGAGATTCGCATCCCAGGTAGAGCTTTGGATTACGGTTTCGGGTTTTATACAACCACATCTTTTAAGCAAGCAGAAGATTGGGTTAAACGAAAATTGAATACAAGCATCCAAGTTGGTTACGTTAATATTTACGAATTTGACGAGAATTTGATTAAGAATTTAAACACTTTGATTTTTAATTCACCAACAGAAGAATGGGTTGACTTTGTGATGAATAATCGTACAAACAAAGATTTCAATCACGATTTTGATATTGTTTATGGGCCTGTGGCAAATGACAAAGTATATGCAGCATTTGCTCTCTATGAAGGTGGTATTATTAATAAACAGAATCTTATCTCTGAATTAAAAGCATACAAATTGGTTGACCAATATCTATTTCACACAGATAAGGCCTTAAAAACCATGAAATTCATCGAAGCAAAGGAGGTTACATTATGATAGGAGAAATTAACCAAGGCAATCTATATCTGCTATTACCATCCAAAATAAGTTGGTTGGCAAGTATGCTTGTAGAATATAAAGGCATGAATATAACAGATGCTATAAAAACAATTTACGGCTCAAAGTTATATAAGAAACTTAAAGTGGAAAACACAAAAATGTGGCATCTTGGTCCTGTCGCTTTATATCAAGAACTCGAAACAGAACTCAACTAAAAAAGATTGTGAGGTTTAGGGCTACGCCCTGCTATGGCAGATGGCCAGGTTGGTTGAAGAGTTGAAAGGTTGAGAAGTTGAGGGGTAGAAGAGTTAAGGGTTGCGCCTGAGATGGGAGGGGTCGATCAATACGTCTCGACACGTGATACAATGAGAGCCGACGCGAGAAATACCCCCTACGGACAGTAAAAAAATTACCGAACACCAATAATTCAAAATATTAGTGTCCGATAAAACACAATAAGGGTGTTAAAATAAGAGGCTACGCGTGTGATGTAACGAGGCTACGCGTGTGTCGTAACGAGGCTACGCGTGTGATGCAACGACGGACGACGCGTTAAAATACCCCTTTCCGGATAGTTTAAATTATACCGGACACCAATATTTTTTGAGTTTTGATTTATATCGGATAGTAATAAATTCAAAAAACTAAATTTTCCATCATCACAGTTCTTCTTCTCTCCTCTTTCTGGCTTGATAGAGTTGCCAGGAGTTAAAAATGTTGTGCCAGATACTATAGAATCCCCCAACGGTGGCTGTTACAGGTGTCAGAAATGTATATGCCATCCAGATGGCAAAAACGGTGTTTTTCTGTCCCAATGCCTGACCCGCAGAGATTTTCTCTCCATAGCGTAGTCCGATTTTTCGTCCGTAACCAAATTGAAAGACACAACATATCAACGAGATAAACGCTAACCCGATCATATACCATACAGAAACATCACTATGAACGATGTTTTTGGTCGTGACACAGATGGCCAAAGAGAGAGATGCTGCCCAAAGGTAGAAGGTGAGATAGGTATAGCGTTGCAATATGCGATGAAACGAGGGCAACAAGTAACGGATGACCCAAGCAAGCATCAAGGGGCAAATGAGCAACGGAAAGACTTTTCCCAAAATCAGAAAGAAAGACTCTCCGAAGCCAATATCTCCATGAGGATTGACCAAAGAAAGAAACAAGGGAGCCCAAAGGGCAATGACAAAGTTACTGATGATGATGTATGAGACCAATCCCGAAATATTACCTCCCAAACGCGCAGTAATGACAGCCGATGCTGTCGCTGTCGGACAAATCATCATGACCATGGCACCCTCAGCCAATACTCGCCATCCTCCCTCCTCCGGCAAAAGCATGGCAATCAAAGCAAAAAGTGCATAAGAGAGGGTCTGAATGAGTAATAACCCGATATGCCATCGACGAGGACGAAGTTCATGAGGCGAAATCTTACAAAATGTCAAGAAGAGCATCAGAAAAAGTAATAACGGCTGTACGATGACAACACCCTGGTTTACATGCCGATGAACCTCTTCTCCGAATGGGAGTGAGCTATATAAAAAGTAAGATAATGCACCCATGATAATGGCTATCGGTAGTGCCCAGTTTTTTATAAATCGAATGACTGATCGTATCATAATATCGCATTTCAAACTTTAGAGAACTGTCCCGCAAGGGAAGAAATCTCTAATTGACGTGCAAAGATAATGATATTTCTGCCAAATCGTTCATCTGTCAATGAAAAGCAAATCAGTTTAATAAAATTGAGGAATAAGGTGAAAAAATAATCCACAAAACTTCATAAAACAAGTGTTCATAAAAAACAAAACTTCATAAAAAGAATTCTAAGTAACATAATCAAACATTAGAATCACTAAGCGTTTTCGTGTATCATTTCATTTATGTTATTATCGGTTTTATAATCATTTTCTTTTTTGTACAGCAAAGATAAGATCTGATAATATTTATTAAAAATAATAGCAACGTTGCCGGAATTTTTCTCTTTTGAAGGGAGATTTTCCGGCAACGTTGCTTTCGTGGGTAGGAGGTTGAAGGGTTTATTGGTTGAAGAGTTGAGGGGTTTAGGAGTTGAAAGGAGCCATCGCCATAGCCATCTGCCATAGCAAGGGCGCAGCCCTTTTGGTTGAGGAGTTGAAAAGTTTAAGGGTCGAGAGGAGCCATCGCCATAGCCATCTGCCATAGCAGGGCGTAGCCCTAAACCCCTAAACCAACCTACCTACAAACTCCAGGCACTGAGTGTAAAGCTCTTTTCAACGGCAGTTTCTGCTGCATCCGGAAGGTTGTGGAAGAAATCTATACCGGTTTTCTCTTCCAATTCATCGATGGTAACGGCAGCTGCTGCTATCGCAGATTTGCCAACATTGCCATAATTAGTGTTCTTGTGTTCTGTCCAAAAGGCAATGCCGGTATAAACATTATTTTTCACCTTTAGCAAAGCCATAAAGTAGTATGCAGGAACGGCTACAGAAGCTCCATTATAACGATGCACATAACTGAGTATCTGGTTATCCTCGATAGTTCCACCCTTGACTACATAGAGGGTATCAGCAAAAGAGGCATTACGTCCTAAATCCTGAACGTGACCCTCGAAAGCGACCCAATAGTTCTGGTTAAAACGAGAGTATTGAGGAGACATATTACACATATAAAAAGTTTGGGCATTGGCGGCATAGCTATATAGGCGATCGGCAGAGGCACATATATGTCCTCGATCAAAGCCACTGAAACCCTCCGTCCCGATATGACATTCGACCGGCAATTTTGGATCGTCACTCCACGCATCAGAACGACTTACCGACTTTGCTCGGGTCTTACCGTCAAAACGGAAAGCAATCCAACGTGTGTGTTGTTTCTCCGGATTATATTCATAACAATAGGTCATCACAGAATCCGATCCCGATATAGTGTTATGATAGACATATAGATTACCCTCTTTAAGTGCCGGAACCTCAACATTCAACTGATATGGCTGATAGACAACGCTTTCTCCCAGGTTATTATTTTCTGATCCGGATCCTCCACTTTCTCCTTCACCCTCTCCTTCTCCAGAATTGTTATTTCCGGACCCGGTCACCCAGGTATATTCATCCTCCTCATCGCAAGAGGTAACACCACAAAGTGTTACCGAAGCGGTGAAGAGGTAGAACAATATATATATTAGTTTCTCGGTCATCTTTACTTGATTACCACATTATTAACTTCCCAAGTTCCGGCTGCAGAAGCTGAACTTATATACTTAAACGCAACTTTTACACCGCTTTTACCGGCAAAGGCTGAAAGATCTGCCGAAGCTGCAACAAAGGTGTAATCGCTATTGGATGGGTAAGCAGAAATGGTAAGTTGTGTCCAATTACTACCATCGGCTGTTGCCCATACAGTCAACTCCTGCTGCATATTGCGACAGAATTTACAAGTATGTGAGAAAGAGAAGGTGGCAGAAGTAACACCGGACAAATCCAATGCAGGAGAGATCAACCAACTTTCTGCTTCAACAGCACCACCCTTATAGGCTGAGGCTTTCATATAAGCATCGGAGTTATAAGTAGAATGTGCCCAAACGTAAGATAACCCCTCTCCCATGTGCTTGTTGTCTATGGTCCAATCGGTCGGATTGGTAGCGAATGTGTTGCTATAAATGGCATCGGTCGGTGTTGTTGTTCCGCTATCTCCTCCATCATCATTACCGCTATCGCTGTTGCCTCCATCGACAAGAGCTCCATCAGAGGTGGTCAAAGAGTAATCGTCAATGAGTACGGCACCACCCACTTTCTTAGAGTTCATAATCACAAGATTGACTACAGACTCTGTGGTCAAAGTGAAAGACTGACTTACCTCAACCCACTCAGATGTGGTTAGGTCATTGACATATTCACCATACATATAAGTGCCGACCTTACCATCTACTACCGGCACATATCCGGGCACGATCGATGCTCCGGTAGATGTGGCCGCTTTAGCATAGAACTTGATATTATATGTTCCGGCCTTCAACGTAATCTCTTTATATGCCAAACGTTTGTTGCCTGATGTTGTACCTTCTACACAGACCGCATAGCTACCGCCATGAGCATCCGAAGACTGAGACAATGAAGCACTGCTGGCTGTGGTGGTAGATTTCCAGTTGGCAGGGACAGAACCATTCCAAGCCTCAAAATCTCCATTGCCCACGAGGTTATCTCCGACAGGAGCTACATCACCCGATCCGGTATTGTCATCACCGGTAGATTCGCCTGCCTTACCCTCAGAGATAGAGAAGTTACGCACTTCCCATGTCGAACCGCTGGTGGCATTGGTATTATAATAGAATGCCAAGCGGATAGTCTTGCCTAAGAAGTCAGCAGGAATATCGATGTCAGCTTTTTCAAAGGTAATCCAATCAGTGCCCTCTTTGTGGTCATTTTTCAAAAGTGTCCACTCTGTAGTGGCTGCGTTCTCTCCATAAGAGGCTGTAATAAACAATTGTTGATTCTCATTACCCTTATTATAGCGAAGGATATATTCGTATGCCACATGTGCTTCAGTCACGCCATTAAGGTCAATCTCTGGAGAAACAAGGTAATACGTTCCGGCAGTAGTCAATTTAGAGCTATTGTCATAGCCCGTAGCCTTGGCAGTGCTGTAATCGATGATCCATGCTCCACTACCGCTGACAGTCTCATTGGCGAAGCTACCCATAGTAGAAGAGAATGCTTCACTATAAGGCAAAGTCTTCACACCTCCTACCTCAGGGGCAGTAGTTGTACCCTCCGGATCTGCTCCATCCACTTTTCCGGATTGTACTGAGACATTTTTAACTTCCCAGGTCGAGCCACTGGTGGCATTAGTGCTATAACGGAAAGCAACGACTACATCCTGTCCAATCAGAGAATCCGGGAAATTGACAACGCCTTTTTCAAATGTCACCCAATCCGTTCCCTCTGTATGCGTCTGGCGCAAAAGTGTCCAAGTTGCTGTCTTAGGATCATCTACAAAATCAGAGGAGATCAAGACCTGTTGATTCTCATTTCCTTTATTATAACGGAGAATATAATCATAAGTAACATGCGCACCTTCGGTAAGGTCTGCTAATGAGATTTTAGGAGATACGAGATAATATGTACCGGCTGTGGTTACCTTCGTACCATTATCATAACCGGATGCTTTGGCAGTGCTGTAATCACATACCCATGCTCCACCTCCATCTGTGGTATAGTTGGTGTAAGCACCAAGAGTAGTAGCAAAACTTTCGGTGTAGGGCAAAGTCTTTGGCCCGTCCGGCTCTTCTGTTCCGCCCTCTACATTCAGTTCGTAAGGCGCGGGAACATCCTCACATGCCGTAAAAGCAGCCATCATGGCAGCTATCGACAAAAATAAAATGTGCTTTTTCATATTGTTATAATTATTATATTCGTGATGTTAAAAGTTGTCCGAAAAATCTCTCTTCGCTGTTTGGCGTTTATTCGAGGACCTCAATATCGTCAAGGCTGCGAAGCTGGAGTTGCCAACCGCTGTAATAGGTCAGCATACCGGTAAGGCGAACTTGTCCTTGTGGCAACACTTCGTATGAAATCTCATTCTGCGTACTGGTACGAACTGTGATTGTAACTGTTGTAGAAGTACCCACCTTAAATGAACGATCGACACCATAGCCTGCATCCTTCAATTCATCCGGTGCAAAAGTGGCTTTGCCATCCGCCTCTGTAAAGACACCTTCAACGGTAACCAACATCGGTGCATTCTGATAGTTTTGGTTACTGCTTGATTTAAGCCAATCGACTGTAGGTTCTACAGGGATGCACTCTGCATAGGTTGTATCAGGTCTGCCGATAATTTCGACATTTTCAGCCAAAAGAGGGAAAAGCATAGGACCCAAACGCCAATTGCCGGCGCTGGTCTGATAAGGCTGGCCAATCTTCGGTGTCTTGCTATAGTTACCAATATAAAGGCCTTTAAGGTTCACCTTTATACACTGTCCGAATGCGAAATAAGGATAAAGACATGTATTCTTGACTCCAAGGACAATGGCGTCATCTCCATCTCGTAGCATAAGCGTCTGATAAAGGTTACCACTGATGTCATTAGCCACTACAACTCCCTCAAAGATAAGATCTTCTTCTACCTTGACAAAGGCATTGGACTGAGTCATATAGGAAGAGTAACGGCTTTTTAACTCTCCGATCGTAGTATTTGTTCTACCTAAAGAGACCGGGCTGGTCACAAGATAATGGTCTGTATTGGGATCTTCATGCTGATCTTCGACACATGCTGTCCAAGTAGCAAGGGCAAGTGCAGAGATCAATATAAAGGAAAAGAATTTCTTCATAGGATTATTGTTATTGGGGTTATTGGTTGAGGGGTTGATTGGTTGAGGAGTTGATTGGTTGAGGGGTTGAAGAGTTTAGGGGTTACTCCCTTTGGTCGTGGGCTTCGCGTGCTGAGGGGTTGAAATTATAAACTCTTAAACTCTTAAACTTCTAAACTACTAAACTATTAAACTTTTAAACTATTAAACTACTAAACTCCTAAACCTCTAAACTATTAAAACTACTAAACTCTCAAAATCTGAAACCGATGTTTAAGAAAGCATTGAGAGCATTGGCATAATAATATTTATTATTTTTTGAGAAGACATAATCCTTCTCACGACCCTCTGATCCATCAATGCCATAATATTTATCATCTCGATTTTGCTCATACCCTCCGGTACGGATATCTTCATTATTAAGTGCATTCTGAACAGAGAGATTGATGCTCAAACTCTTTCCTCCCTTGAGGCGGATATAACGTCCGATGGAGAAATCCACCATAAAGTCGCCATCAAACTCCTCCTGCTCTGCAGCATAGGTAGCCACACAATTACCGGCTTCGTCAAACAAGACACCTCCATTGAGGTTCAGTTCTTCACGAGTCACATCAAAAGTTGGGATACCCTCTGAGGTAACGCCACTCTGGGTATAGTTACCAACCACGTTACTTAAGCGACGATAAGCCGAATAACCGATGTGTACTCGATCATAGTAGTTAACATTGGCAGCAAAAAACCAACCATTGACATTATAATCAAAGCCAAGACTAAGGGCTGTAAGCGGTGTACCATTAACCCGCATACCATCTGCAAGCACCATCAGAGGCATTTCTTTGCCTGTCACAGGATTTTTCCACTTATTGAGTGTGGCAATCTGTGAGCCATCCATACCCTCATAATTGACTTGTGCATAAGGGTTATTGATATATTTAGCTTCACTGACCGTACCTAAGAAGTTAAGAGCGAGATTGCCGGTGATGTTATAGACCAAAGCTGCCTCAATGCCATAGTGCTCACGCTCTATATTACTCATAGTCAAATAGGTAAAGCTGGATTGCTGATCATTATAGAAAGCTGTTTGTTCAACAACATTCATAAACTTCGAATAATAGCCGCTGATTTTACCATAAACAGGTCCAAAACGAAAATTATAAGTAGCCTCACCATGGAGGATATCCTCTGTCGAAAGGTTGTCCACAAAGTTATTTTGCATACGGGGAGCAACAAAGCTATTACGGGCCAAAGGAGCGACAGACTCATAACCACCGGAGAGACTGATACGATGATTGGCAATAGGACTCCAGATGAGAGAGGCTTTTCCACCACCTCCCATAAACTTAGCAGCACCACTCTTGCCATAGGAGTTTTCGGGTGCACGACCATTTTGCATGAGACCCTCACGCTCGATCATAGTCCCTTCTGCAAATCCTCCGGCAAGGAAATTAAATCGGCCGACAGAGTATTGATATTGCGCCCAGGCTTTAGCTTTGTTGACAAAAATGTTGTAATTATAGCCAAATTTGTCATCTACCTTAATCTGCCTGTTAGGATTACGCAAATCATTTTGAGCCTCCTGGCTGTTCGGTCCATAGTCACGGGCTGCGAACTTATCTACATCGGTAAAACGAGCTGCACCTAAAAGGTCTGCCATAGTTTTATAATGCATACCTTTAGTAGAGTTAAGAACCACTCCTGCAGTATATTTATGATGAGTATTGATGTAGTGATTCCACGTAGAACTAAGCGCAAACACTCGCTGATCATTATGACGACGTTCCTGATAATAGAGAGCCTCTCCTCCCGCAGCTTCACTGATGCGGTTGACAGCATACATGCGATCCCAATTGACCTGACGATTGGCCTTGACTGACCAATAGTCCAAAAGGGTATTATATTCGTCTAAAAGATAAGGATGCTGCTCAAAATAATCAGGATTATTCGTCTCCGGATTATAAACATTAAAGATCGAGCTGGGCATATTTTTATAATAGTCCGGACGTGGATCATAGGCATTGCCACTCCAACTCAAAGCCGTCGAACTATACATGCTATATTTATAACCGGCAGCTGTGGAAAGACGACGATTTTCATCCAGCTTCCAGTCCCATGTCATGATAGCTGTCGGTTCGAAGTCATTTACAACACGGGAGTTACGCTTCTTGCCATTCTGATAACCCCAGTTGGGATTATAATAATGATCATTGGCGAGCCAATATGCCTCCTCCGTAGAAGCACCTTGTTGACCTCGTTCGGTGGGAGAACCGAATGTCACCAACGACAGGTTATGATGATCATTTATACGCTTTTCGGCTGAAAGCAAATAACTGAAAGAGTTATAGTAAGTACCTTCGATAACGCCCTCATCCGCCCAGCGATAGCCCAACGTTCCGGCGAAAGCCCAACCATTGGACATCATCCCGGTGGAATAGGTGTACATGGCGCGAGCCTTATAATTGCGATTGCAAGCTGATAATGCCAATTTACTACCGGATGCGAACTGACTCGCACGGGTGTTGATATTGTTTGCCCCACCCACTCCGGTCATACCGAAAGCATTGTTTTCATATGATGAGACACCTTCCTGATTGCGTGTGGCATCGTTCATACCGCCAATCATACTATAGTTGAATCGTCCTGTCTCAAGGTCGTTGAGCAACAAGCCGTTCATGTAAGTCTGATTGTACATATTGTCATAAGCACGTACCCTAAAGCGCATCGGACTAAACAAATAACCCACTTCAGAAGCGTAGGGATCATTGTTTGACGAAACAATGACCGAAACAGCTTGCGAAGCATCAAGATCTTCATCCAACTGGCTTTCCGTAAAGGCAAAATCAGAGTTATCTTCCTCTTCATTTTGCTGGGCAACATGAGGCTTTGGCACTGATTGCGCCCACGCAAAAGCAACAGACAGGCACCACATGGCGACCGTCAGTTTCACCCCTTTTCTGTTACACATATTATTTAAGTTTTTCGGTTAGACGTTTTAATTAATTGCGTGGATACGTTATGTTTTGTCGATCTCAGGTAACTCTTAATCTATGAGGGCAGAGTTAAAACATTGTATTCTCTCTTTCCTCTGCACGACCATCTGATCGATGGTCTGAGATATAAAATGATGCGTGAAACTAGGTTTAAACACCAGACGGCTTCATAGACATCATAACAAAAAAACAACAATTCACCGTGCAAAGATATATATTTTTAACGATACATTGACTAACCAAATGTCATTTTTTTTTGAGACCTTACTCATAGTCTCCTCCCAAAGCATGAAATAATCGGATTACCGAACGTATTTCGGCATATCTATCGGCCACCTCTGCCAGTTCGGATTCGAGCAGACGCTGCTGTGCGGTAAGCACTTCAAGATAGTTGGTCGAAGAGTTTCGCATCAACAATCTTGTGTTATGCACAGCTCCTTTGAGGGCGACAATCTGCTTTTTATCCAATGTTAATCTTTGTTTGGCACTTTGCCATTCGGAAAGAGCATTGTTCACCTCCATACCGGCATCCAGTAATCTCTGTTGGTAGTTCTGAAAGCGAATCTCATATTCGGATTCAGCTATTTTCAGGTTTTTCATATTTGTTCCACGATTAAAGAGAGGAGCAACAACACCGCCCAATGCATTACTGAGCCAAGTAGCAGGATTACCGATCCCACCTCCGGTAGAGGTAACCCAACCCACACTTCCCGAAAGGGTAATAGATGGATAGAATGCAGACCGGGCAACATTCATATCATAAAAAGAACTTTGCAAGAGATACTCTGCTTCTCTTACATCCGGCCGATTGGAAATGTAGTCCAATGCTATACCCAGCGATAACGTATCCGGGAATGTCTGATGAAGCAATTTTCCTCTGCTCAAATCTGCCATAGGATTTAGCAACAGCGATCTGACAGCATTTTCCTGAGCATCGATTTGTTCTTTTAATGTTATCGCAGAGTTTTCCACTTTCATCTTGTTTGCTTTTGCTTGAAGGATAGCGGCCTCATTGGCTCGTCCGGCACGCTTTAATGCTTGCAAAACTCGAATGTTTTCATTCCAGTTCTTTATGGTTCGTTCACTGATTTCCAATTGCTCATCCAGCATTAAAAGCGTATAGTAACTTTCTGCAATCGTTGCAATCAAAGATGTTCTAACAGCTTGACAATAGGACTGAGAAGCATAATATGCGGCTTGAGAACTCAAATGCAAATTACGTTGTTTGCCAAAAACATCCAATTCCCATGATGCTGATGCACCAATCTCAAAACTATTTCCGGACTTATTGCTTAACGAACCCTCGCCAAAGAGATTTGCTGCCGGCAAGAATGCAAGTCGAGATGCAGTTAAAGTAGCCTCAGCCTCCTCTACGCGTAATTGAGCAATACGCAAATCCGTGTTGGTTTTCAAGCCGCTATCAATCCAGTTAACCAACAGACTATCGGCAAATAGTTTTCGCCAGGACATCGTAGCCAATGGTGCAGAAAGACTATCTTGACCAACGATCTGTCCGGCATCATATCCAAGTGGCTGATCTGCATATCGGGTGTATAAACCACAACTGCTCATCAAAGCCATAGTGCATAAAAATAAAAATATAAGATATTTCTTCATTATTCTAAGCTATTTTGAATGTTTAGGCATTACCTTTTCCTCTATGGTTTGAAAGATAATAAAAAGTACAGGAACTATAAATAACAGGGCTATCGTACCAATAAGCATGCCTCCGACTGTTCCTACTCCGATCGAAATATTACCATTGGCCCCTACACCGGTGGAGAACATCATCGGCAACATGCCAAAAATCATGGTCAATGAGGTCATCAAGATGGCACGAAGACGAGCCCGGGCTGCCTGAAGTGCAGAATCCCAAATCGAGACTCCATTTCGACGCCTTTCGGAAGCATATTCTGTCATTAAGATGGCCGTTTTACTGATCAATCCAATGAGCATCAACAAACCGATTTGCAAGTAAATATTGTTTTCCAAACCGAACATTCGTGCAAACAGGAAGCTTCCCAACAGACCGAAAGGAATAGAAACCATAACTGCAATCGGAATGAAAAGACTCTCATACAAGGCACAAAGAATCAAATAGATGAAAACAAAGCAGACAATAAAAATAAATACAGTAGAACTCTTTGAAGATGCCTCCTCGCGGCTCATACCTCCAAATTCATAACCATATCCGACCGGCAGGTTGGCTGCGCAGACTTCACGTACTGCCTCAATGGCTTCGCCCGAACTATATCCGGTGGCGGGAGTACCATTGATCTGAATGGAGGGGAATAGGTTGAATCGAGACAAAGATTGTGCACCATAAACTTTAGTTAGTGTCAGGTAATGACTGATCGGAGACATTTCTCCCTTATCATTCCTCACATATATATTAGAAAGAGCTTTGGTGTCTAATCGGAATTCGGGAGAAGCTTGTAACATCACTCGATATAATTTTGAGAAACGATTGATATTTGAAGCATAAGAACCACCGACATATCCGGACAATACATCCAAAACATGGCCCGGCTGAACGCCATTGCGAAGAGCTGTTGCAGCATCCACCTCTACGAGGTACTGAGGATATTTGGTATCAAAAGATGTCGAAGCCCGGGCTATCTCTTTTCGAGTACCCAAATCTGCAATAATTTTTTGAGTGAGGGTCTTCAAATCTTCTATTTTACCTCCCTTTTGATCCTGGATATGGATCTCAAAACCATTACTCGCTCCATAGCCCGGAATCATACCTCGGGTAAAGACCGTAATTTTTGCTCCGGTAATGTTGGCTGTCCGTCGATATATTTCATCAATAACCGAATTGACATCATCACCATCATTTTCACGTTCACTCCAATCACGAAGACGCAATGTGAACATACCATTGGAAGAACCTACACCGCTCAACATTCCATTACCGGCAATACAAGAGTGACTCTCAAGTTGAGGGATATCGCTGATCATGCGATCTATCTCCTCCAAGATTTTTAATGTCTCATGCAGGTTTGTTCCGGCAGGTGCTTGCACATCGATATTGATAGACCCTAAATCTTCCTGAGGCACCAAGCCTGTCTTGGTAGTCTGCATCAGCATCCAAAGACCGCCTCCGGTGGCGATGATCAGCAAAAGGGTAATCCACTTTCTGGCAAATACAAATTTCAAACCGACGGTATATCTATCTACCAATCTACCGAAAGCAGCATCAAAGGCTTGATGGAATCGGGCTGAAAAGCTCATTTTATCTCCATCTATACGATGTGGGGTCATCATAAGTGCGCACATGGCCGGGCTAAGGGTCAAGGCACAAAGAAGAGAAAGACCGACGGCCACAGCCATCGTCAAACCGGCTTGTTTATAGAATGTACCCGTAGTACCACCCATAAAACTTGCAGGTATAAACACTGCCATAAAGACAATGGTAGTGGTTAAAAGTGCCGGTGTCAAACCTTTCATTGCGCCAACAGTGGCTTCGTAGGGAGACTGCACACCGTCATCAAATTTAGCTTGTACAGCTTCAACCACAACAATCGCATTATCCACCACCGTTCCAATAACGAGAACCAGTGCAAGCAATGTAATCAAATTGAGACTAAAACCGGCAATCTGCATAAACACAAATGTTCCTACCAACGAAACAATGATGGCTACAGACGGAATGATGGTAGCTTTAAAACTCTGCAGGAAGACATATACCACCAATATCACAAGCAATATCGCCTCAAACAACGTCTTTACAACATTATTGATAGATGCATCCAAAAAATCTTTGGTACTCATCAAGTCAACAATCTCCAAGCCTTTAGGCAAAGAGGTGCGGATCCGCTCCACTTCTGCATCTATTGCCTCGATAATCACATTGGCATTAGAGCCTGAGGTCTGAGAAATCATACAAGTAGTACCGGGTTGCCCATTGACAGTACCCAAATATTCATAGGTTTTAGAGCCCAACTCTATGTGAGCAACATCTTTCAACTTAAGCACAGAACCATCAGGCAATGCTCTGATAATCAAATTCTCAAAATCTATCTCATTTTCATATCTTCCTCGATATTTCAATGTATAACGGAATGTGTTATCTGTCTCTGCACCAAGTGCTCCGGTGGGAGACTCAAGATTTTGCTGATCAAGGACATTGCGAATGTCGGCAGGCATCAATTTATATTGTGCCATTTTACCCGGATCCAACCAGATTCGCATTGAATAATCTGCCCCTTTGATATCGACTTCTCCGACACCGGCTATACGGGATAAACGTGGTTCGATGTTTATCTTCATATAGTTGGTGATGAACTTTTGATCAAAGGAGCCATCGGGACTATACAGAGCCAATGTCTTGATTCGTGAGGTCTGTCTTTTTCTGACATTTATACCGCTTTTGGTTACTTCTCCCGGCAAAAGGCCTTGTGCTGAGGCTAAGCGATTCTGCACATTGACCATAGCCATGTCGGCATCCGTCCCTTGTTTGAAATAGACCTGAATATTGGCAGAGCCCGTATTGGTGGCAGAAGAGACCATATACATCATGTTCTCAACACCATTGATAGCCTCCTCAATGGGGACAACAACACTCTTCTGCACAGTCTCTGCATTGGCTCCGGAATAAGCTGCCGAAACACTAACTGTCGGAGGAGCAATCTCCGGAAATTGCTCTACAGGGAGTCCCAACAAACATATTAAACCGAGAAGAACGATGGCCACCGAAATCACACCCGACAAAATCGGACGATCTATAAAAGTTTTGATATTCATCTCTTATCCCCTTTTTAATTTTCTATTTTGACTCCCTCCTTGACTAAACCGGCTCCTTCGGAAATGATAATATCTCCAGCTGTAAGTCCCTCTGTTACAACATACTCTTTACCATCATTTTGAGGAAGAATCTTTATTTCAGCAGATTGGGTTTTACCATCAATCACTTTATAAACAAACACTTTGTCCTGCAACTCATAGGTAGCACTTTGAGGGATTACAATACAATTTTTTATCAAAGTCGGGATGATAAGTGTTCCGGTTCCACCATCTTTCAATATATGGTTAGGATTTTGAAAAATAGCTCGCACACTGACGGCTCCTGTCGATTTGTTAATCGTACCACTGATGGCATCAATTCGGCCCTTCAATTCGTACATATTGCCATTACTCATCTTCAGTTCCACATCTGACATCTGCTCTATTGCATTCTGGACAGAACCGAAATCACTGATAATGTCAAGCATCTCATTTTCAGCCATAGAGAAATAAGCAAACACTTCCTCATCATCACTGACTGTCACCAGGGGTTCGGCAATATTGGGTGATACCAATGCTCCTTCACGATAAGGGATCATACTCGCCACACCATTTACGGGAGATGTGACAAGTGTATAAGAGAGATTGGTCGCTGCTTTTTTTAATTCGGCTTGGCTCAATTGCAAACGCGCTTTCGCCTCTGTCAATTCGTTTTTAGCCGTATTGAGTTCAAACTCTGAGATCACATCTTCCTCTGATAGTTCTTTATTACTTTCCAGGACAAGCTCAGCAGTAGAGACTGCAGCTTCGGCACTAAGAACATTGGCTAAAGCGATATCGTAGGCGGCATGAAACTGCGCTGTATCAATCTCAAACAACACTTGTCCTTTTCTGACAGATGCACCCTCTTTAAGACGAATGTCTATCAATTGTCCCTCTATCTGCGGTCTGATTTCCACCGTTTGACGACCGGTTATCGTAGCTGAGTAATTACGACTGAGTCGCTTTTCGGATAATTCAATTTTCATAGTAGGATAGGTGACCTGTATCTCCTCTTTGTTTTTCGGATTACTACACGAAGTGACAGACAGCACAGATAATAGGATTAACCCATAATGGAACACTCTCATTGCTTTTTCAGTATTTTTTAGGATATGACATAAATTTATTTATCAGGACGAAAAACGCTTACATAAAACCTTAGGAATCAAGATTCAATTTATAAAGAAACATACCATCTCTACGATAACTGATCCTAAGATTAACTGCAAAAATAGCGTTTTATTCAATAAGAAGAACGCTTCTTTGATTAAAATTATGTTAAGCAATTCTAACATAACTTTAACACCGAATTTTCATTCCTACCCGAATCAGGCTCTTTTTTCAAATTTCCATTACAACATAATTTCGAATGTCTTCTCACAAATTTCAGAATACATTCGTGCAAAAAAAGACTGAAATATTCACAGCCTCTAACATGCAAAAAGAGACTGCGCCAAAATTTAGATTTTGACACAGCCTCTTTATAAGAAATATACGATTACCGACTATCGTCGGAAAACTCTTAATCGTCCATTAGTTTGCGATAACGCACACGTTTGGGTTCCTCTCGGCCGAGACGTTTGAGTTTATTCTCTTCGTATTCGGTATAGGATCCCTCAAAGAAGAACACCTTAGAGTCTCCCTCATAAGCCAGGATGTGAGTACAGATACGATCTAAGAACCAACGGTCATGACTGATGACAACGGCACAGCCTGCAAAGGCATCAAGACCCTCTTCTAAAGCGCGAAGAGTATTGACATCCAAATCATTGGTCGGTTCATCGAGCAAAAGGACATTACCCTCCTCTTTAAGCACCATAGCCAAATGCAGACGATTACGTTCTCCTCCGGATAGGACACCGCAGAGTTTTTCCTGATCACTACCACTGAAGTTAAAACGAGACAAATAGGCTCGTGCATTGACATCACGACCACCGATGCGAATCAACTCACTGCCACCGCTGACAACTTCATAGACACTCTTATTGGGATCTATATCCTTATGCTGCTGATCCACATAAGCAACTTTGACAGTTTCTCCGACTTCGAACTCACCTCGATCAGCTCCCTCAAGTCCCATGATGAGACGGAAAAGTGTGGTTTTACCGGCTCCATTAGGACCGATAACGCCTACGATGCCGTTGGGTGGCAACATAAAGTTGAGATCATCAAAGAGCAATTTGTCTCCATAGGCCTTAGCAACGCCCTTAGCCTCAATTACCTTGTTGCCGAGACGAGGACCATTGGGGATGAAGATTTCGAGTTTCTCTTCCTTAGCCTTAACATCCTCATTGAGTAACTTATCGTAAGAATTCAGACGGGCTTTACCTTTAGCCTGACGAGCCTTGGGAGCCATACGCACCCACTCCAATTCACGCTCAAGGGTTTTCCTGCGCTTGCTGGCTGTCTTTTCTTCCTGTGCCATACGACGGGTCTTCTGATCCAACCATGAGGAATAATTACCTTGCCACGGGATACCCTCTCCACGATCCAATTCCAAAATCCAACCGGCAACATTATCCAGGAAGTAGCGGTCATGAGTGACAGCAATCACCGTACCTTCATACTGCTGGAGATGTTGTTCAAGCCAATCTATAGACTCTGCATCCAAATGGTTGGTCGGTTCATCGAGCAACAAGACATCCGGTTTTTGCAAAAGCAACCGACAGAGAGCCACTCGGCGACGCTCACCACCAGAGAGGTGATCCACTAACTGATCTTCCGGAGGACAACGAAGGGCATCCATCGCTCTCTCAAGTTTGCTATTGAGGTTCCAGGCATCGGTGGCATCAATGACATCCTGCAATTCAGCCTGACGTGCAAATAATGCATCCATCTTATCCGGATCTTCATAATACTCCGGGAGACCGAATTTTTCATTGATTGATTCATATTCAGCCAATGCATCAACTATGGGTTGAACACCCTCCATCACGATATCCTTAACAGTTTTACCGGGAGCAAGATAAGGTTCCTGTGCCAAATATCCCACAGTATAACCGGGTGAGAACACTACCTCTCCTTGGTAATCGTTATCAAGTCCGGCAATGATTTTCATCAATGTGGTCTTTCCGGAGCCATTAAGACCGATAATACCGATCTTTGCGCCATAGAAAAAACTCAGATAAATGTTTTTTAATACCTGTTTGTTGTTTTGTTTGATGGTCTTGTTAAGGCCGACCATCGAGAAGATGATTTTTTTGTCGTCAACTGTTGCCATAATATAAATATATATGTATTTAGTTTATTGGTTGAAGGGTTGAGAAGTTGAAGGGTTGAGGGGTTGAGGGGCTACGCCCTGCGATGGCAGATGGCTTTGCTCTGTTATCTGTTATCTGTACTCTGTTATCTGTACTCTTCGTTTTTTGGGGTTGAAATCATAAACTAATAACCTGTGATTAAACTATTAATCTATTAAACTTCCAAACTCTTAAACCTCTAAACTACCGCCTACTAACCCCAAAGGCTTTTATCGGATCACTACCGTATGGATGATGTCAGCTTCCAATCTTTCATTGAGAGCTTTGGCTATCGCAGTACGGCGCATCATCAGTTCAGTCTTCAGCGAGGGAGACAACAGATTGACAAACAAGTAGCCATTTTGCAAATGAATTCTACCGGTCTCTCGAGTTATCACATCGCCCAAGGTCTCCTGCCAAACCTCTGCAATCTGATCCTCCCAAACACGATTTTCTAATTGCGTCTCTTTAAGGAACTGATTGATAATCTCACCGATGGTTTTCTCGTGTTGTCTTTTCATAATTGCTTAACAACCTCATATTGTCCTTCTCGGACCTCATAGAGTTTATAACTATCTGTTAAAGCACCAATAATCCGATCGAGATACTCGCGATTGGTATCGGTTATAAAAATCTGGCCAAAGCGATTGGATGCCACCAACTTTATAATCTGTTCTACTCTATCACTATCCAATCTATCAAAAATATCGTCAAGCAATAAAATAGGAGTTGGACGTCCCATGCGACACAAAAAATCAAACTGAGCCAATTTCAATGTCACTAAAAAAGTTTTGTTTTGACCCTGACTCCCAATCTGCTTGATAAGGTTATTTCCGATCTGCATAACAAGGTCATCTTTATGAGTCCCTCTCGTCGTATAACCTAAAGCGATGTCCCGTTCTCGAGTCTCATCTAACAAGGGGAGCAACGAACCTCTATCAAAATGGGATGTGTATGAGAGGGAAACTTCCTCCCGATGGAGCGAAATCAAGTTATAAAACTCTTGGAACACCGGTGTGAATTCCATCACAAATCGACGGCGTGCGTTATAGATCATCTGCCCATAAAAATCCATCTGCTCCTCCCAAATGCGACAAAGTGAAGGATCTGAAATGGGGGGATCTTGTTTGAGCATGCAATTTCGTGAAGCAAGAGCATCGTTATACCTGATGAGCGCATCTAAATATTGCTTATCAAACTGGGAAATGATCAAGTCCATGAATTTACGCCGCTCTTCACTCCCACCGGAAATAAGAATACTATCTGCAGGAGTCAACATGACTAAAGGAATCAAACCGATATGTTCGGAAAAACGGCGATACTCTTTTCCACTGCGACTAAATTTCTTTTTCGATCGAAGCTTATATCCACAATGAATCGTCTCCGGCTCTTTATCAGTGTCCAATTGATATAGTCCATTCAACATAAAAAACTCTTCTCCATGCTTCAAATTGGAAGAATCAGGCAAATTAGTCGCACTTTTACAAAACGACAAATAGTATATGGCATCCAGCAAATTGGTTTTACCCATACCATTTTTACCCACAAAGCAATTGACGTTACTTGAAAAATCAAGTTCCGCTTGAGAAATATTCTTATAATTGATAATAGACAAATGTTCAAGTTTCATACGGCAATCAATCTGACTCTCTCCAAAAACTTATCCTCACAATTTGATCCAGCACATATCTGTCTCAAGAACAATGAGCATTGTAAGACAAAGAGGAAATATAAGTCCTGAGATCATGTCATCGACACATTCTAATTTAGCTCTTAATAGGGGCAAAGATAGACAAAAAAGTCATAAAAAAGCATGATAACTGAGAAAGAGACGAAAATTTTAGAAGTTTTTTATTGCAGTTTGATATAAAAGTAGTATTTTTGCATCGCATTTTAGGAAATTCCATATTTTTCAGGGTCCCAACTTACCGTTTTGGGAGGAAAATTTATGGAGTTTGCATGTAACAAAACATCAAAAGAAATAACTAAAAACATTAAAAAATATTATGGCACAAAATCCTAATCAGCAGCCGGACACAGTGGCTGAAGTAGATCAGGCAATTTCAAACTCAGAAAAATTCCTTCAAGAAAACCGTAAAAGAATCCTTATCGGAGCAATCGTAATCGTTTTAGTTGCTTTAGGTTGGTCTCTTTGGTCAAGTCATTCTCAATCAAACAATGAAACAGCTCAAAGTGAGATGTATGCCGGAGAATTCCTTTTTGAGGAGAAAGACTATGAACAGGCTCTTGCTGTGTTTGAAGATGTGGTTGACAACTATGGTTCAACAAAAGCCGGTAAACTTGCTAAAGCTTATGCAGGTCTTTGCCAGAAGAACTTGAAAAATTATGAAGATGCTATCAAATATCTGAAATCATATAATGGCAATGACTCATTTATCGCTCCTGCAGTAGAGAGTGCTTTGGGAGATTGCTATGTAGAAACCGCAGATTTTGCCAACGCTGCAAAGCATTTTATGAATGCTGCAAAAATGGCAAATAACGAAGGAATGTCCCCTCTTTTCCTCTTCAAGGCAGGTTTGGCATACGAAGAGATGGGAGACAAAGCTGCAGCCCTCAAGGCTTATACAACCATCAAAGAAAAGTGGTTAACTTCTGCTATCGGTAAAGAGATTGATAAATATATCTATCGCGTACAATAATATTTAAACCGAGAAGATATACTCATCATAAACAAAGACTGCCATGGCAACCGAATTACACCAACAAACAGATGTTCCCTCGTCGATAGACCTTCCGTCGTGTAGTAATGCAAGCGTAGGAATCGTTGTAGCAGAGTGGAACTCAGAAATCACAGGTGCAATGCTCGAAGGAGCTGTATCCAAGTTAAAAGAATGCGGTCTGACAGATGAAGACATATACATCAGCCATGTTCCGGGAACAGTAGAATTAACATTCGGAGCAAGACAGATGGCAATCATCAAAGAGCCAAGTGCCGTGATTGTTTTGGGTTGTGTCATCAAAGGGGATACTCCTCATTTTGATTATGTTTGTCAAAGTATCACCATTGGTGTAACAGAATTAAACTTACATAGTGACATCCCTTACATTTTCGGTGTCTTAACTACAGAAAATTTAGAGCAAGCCAAAGAACGTGCAGGAGGTCGCTTGGGTAACAAGGGAACAGAGTGTGCTGAAGCAGCTTTGAAAATGGTAACAATGATGGCTTCGTTAGTAAATAGTTAAAAAAGAGAAGCTATCATATCCCAAGAGTAAGCAGATAATATAATCTCGATTTAAAATAAAGGAATGCGATAGTAGCTCAGTTGGTAGAGCATCGGCTTCCCAAGCCGAGGGTCGCGGGTTCGAGTCCCGTCTATCGCTCTCTTAAAAAAGAAATTGCGTCAAATGATTTGGCGCAATTTCTTTTTTTATAGGACATATTACACGGCGGCGTCATGCACTACTCTCTACGGTATTATGCACCACTTCTCTCGGCGGCATCATACACGTAACGGAACTAACAAAAGATGTAATAATAATTTTAGGCATCCCCAAAATAAGTCCCCTCCTAAATCCTCAGCGAGAGTTGGAAACGCGCTCGCGATTCGTCAATACCAATAACTTTGACAGAAACATGTTGATGCAAAGCTACAACTTCAGATGGAGATTTTACATATCTATCCGACATTTGAGAGATATGTACCAAGCCTTTAACATGAATACCTACATCGACAAAACACCCAAATTCCGTTATATTTGTTACTATCCCCGGCAAAATCATTCCCACCTTCAAGTCGGAAAGTTCTTTTACTGTAGGATCAAACCGGAATGCTTCTAATCTCTTACGAGGATCACGTCCCGGTTTATCTAATTCCGTCATAATATCCAGAAGTGTAGGCATTCCGACCTCAGATGAGACATATCTTCCTAATTGGATTTTCGATCGTAATTCTTTGCTTTGCAACAAATCATTAACAGAAGTTCCTAAATCTTGTGCCATACGTTCTACCAAGGCATATCGTTCCGGATGAACTGCAGAATTATCTAAAGGATACTTTCCTGCTGAAATCCTCAAAAAACCGGCAGACTGTTCGAAAGCCTTCTCCCCCATACGAGGGACCTTTAGTAATTCTTTACGAGATGCAAAAGCACCATGCTCTTTCCGATAATCGACTATGTTTTGTGCCAATGTCGGACCTAATCCGGAGACATAAGTCAACAAATGCTTACTGGCAGTATTGACATTTACGCCAACAGAGTTTACACAATATACGACGGTTTGGTCCAGTTGTTTTTTTAATAATGTCTGATTGACATCATATTGATATTGCCCCACTCCTATTGATTTAGGATCAATCTTTACCAATTCGGCAAGAGGATCCATCAATCGACGACCAATGGAAACGGCACCTCTTACAGTTACATCTTCGTTTGGAAATTCCTCTCGAGCCACTTTAGAAGCAGAATAAATACTCGCTCCATCCTCACTGACAACATAGATATCCACACCGGCCAAGGAGAGCCCTCTGATGAATTCCTCTGTTTCTCGGCTTGCGGTACCATTACCGATAGATATGGCTTCGACTTGATAATGCTGCACCATATTACGAATAGCAGTAGCGGCATCGACAACATTTTGTTTAGGAGGATGTGGATAGATTACATCATTATGCAGCAAATTACCTTCTGAATCCAAGCATACCACCTTACATCCGGTTCGAAACCCCGGATCAATCGCCATTACTCTCTTCTGACCCAAGGGTGGCGACAAAAGAAGTTGTTGCAAATTGGAAGCAAACACTTTAATTGCCTCTTCATCCGCTTTCTCTTTAGATAAAGCGGCAAACTCTGTCTCAATAGATGGCTCTAAAAGGCGTTTATAACCATCCTTAATAGCATCTTCTACATAACGAGCTGAAGAGGTATGATTACGGACATAAAGCCTTCGTATTTTTTCTTGAAGCAGATCGTCATTTCCAGTTATCGACACTTTTAAATACCCTTCCTGTTCTCCTCGCCTGATTGCCAGTAAACGATGAGAAGGGCAACGTTTGAGTGGCTGAGAAAAATCAAAATAATCTCTATATTTTTGCGCTTCAGCCTCTTTTCCTTTAATAACACGAGAAGAGACTATCGACTCTTTTGAAAAATTATTTCGGACAATCTGGCGTGCCTTCTCATCTTCTGAAACCATTTCTGCAATAATGTCACATGCTCCTTTTAAAGCATCATTTGCAGATAAAACTCCTAACTTTTCATTGACAAATTGGCGTGCTTTCTGTTCTGCTGACTGCTCAGTCTGCATCATCAAAAAAGAAGCCAAAGGTTCCAGTCCGGCCTTACGAGCTACCTCTGCTCGAGTGCGTCGCTTGGGCTTATAGGGCAAATAAATATCTTCCAAAACAGTTGCATCCCAACAAGCCGTAATACGACTCTTCAATTCGGGAGTAAGTTTCTCCTGCTCTTCAATAGTGGACAAAATTGTTTCCTTACGCTTCTCTAGAGTCTGCAACTTTTCACTCATATCAGCAATGGAAGCAACATTTACCTCATCCATCGAGCCGGTTTGTTCTTTGCGATAACGACTGATAAAAGGAATAGAACACCCATCATCTAACAATTGTAGAACTCCGCGAACAGACTTCTCTGAAAGTTCAAGTTGTGATGCAATAAGAGTTGAAAATATAGGATTTATCATTTGTGGATACAAGTCTTTAAGTTACAAATCAATGTTTTTTCAACCAATCGGCTAACGCTGTTACAGCTTTTCCCCGATGACTAATTTTATTTTTTTGAGACATTTCCATCTCTGCAAATGTTTGATCATAGCCTTCTGGACGAAATACAGGGTCATAACCGAACCCCTTGCAGCCGGATCTGTTCACAGTAATCTCTCCCGGGCAAACACCCTCAAACACATAAGATTCATTGTTAATTAACAAAACAATGACAGTCCGAAATCTGGCACTACGATCATTAACACCCTCTAACTCAGACATCAACTTCTGAATATTAGCTTCAGAATCATGCCCATTTTCAGTAGCATAACGAGCAGAATGTACCCCCGGTGCCATATCCAAAGCATATACTTCCAGTCCACTATCGTCTGCAAAACAATCATATCCGAAGTGCATCTTCACATATTCAGCCTTTTGTGTAGCATTACCCACAAAGCTATCTGCCGTTTCCGGGATGTCTTCCGTACACCCTATATCCGACAATGAGAGTATCTCATATTTCTCTGCAACGCCCTCTCCCAAAGATTCTAATAGGTTTCTGACTTCCTGGATCTTATGCACATTATTAGTCACAAAAACAAGTCTCTTTTTCATCATACAAACATATTAAGAGTTATTGTGTGCGAAGATATGTAATAATTTAGTTATTTCCTAATGTTTCAGATTGCAGTTTATAGGATTTAGTATCAATTTATTTGCAATTTTCGTCTTTTGATTCTATCTTCGCAAGCGATGAAAACAAACAACGACTGGAAAGATTTGCTTGCCAACAGATTTGGCGAGGAATTAAAAGACATTAAACAAGAAGCTGAAACTAGGAGTAATGAAAAAGGACTCGAAACAAATTCAGCAACCATCTCTAAACGAGGAAAACTTCGTGTAGAATTAGATAAGCATGGCAGAAAAGGGAAAGCGGCTACATTGATTACAGAGTTTCAAGGAGAAGAACAAGAGTTGAAACGCCTCACCAAACTGCTACAAAGTCGCATTGGAGCAGGAGGGTCTCACTGTTTCAATAGCGAAGACCCTTATGATGGACAAATACTTATTCAAGGAGATTGCCGAAAAAAAGTGGTGGAAATCCTTGAAAAAGAAGGATACAAATGTCGCTTAATAGGCGGATAATTTATTAATACCATGCTTTACGTCTATCGTGCCTCTGCCGGATCCGGGAAAACTCATCTTTTGACCGGATTCTATATCAAACTGCTTTTTCAGCAGAATCTATCTTCTCCTAATTTAAACAGAACCGCTTTTTTTGATGAAATTCTGGCTGTGACTTTTACCAACAAAGCTACAGCAGAAATGAAAAGTCGAATCATCGAAGAACTTAAAATACTAAGTACAGATCCGACCCAATCTCACTATTACGAAGAAATTAATCCCAAGGGGAAGAATAAAGAAGAAGAAATTTGCCAAAAAGCAAAAGATATTTTAACCAATATACTCAACGACTATTCCAATTTTAATATAAGCACGATAGATAGTTTTTTTCAGAAAATCGTTCGTTCATTTGCAAGAGAACTAAACATTCAGGGAAGTTACGAAATTAATCTTGACAGTAAACCCATCATAGAAGCCGCTGTAAATGCTTTTATAGAGAATGTAGGTCAGAACGAAGACAAAACTGAATTGGAGTGGTTATTGAGTTTCTCCAATGATCGTATTAGCCAAGGCAGCAGTTGGGATCTAAAGAAAGAATTATATAACATTGCACAAGTCCTTACCCAAGAAGACTATAAAATATATGGTGATGAAATCGCAAAGTTTACCAGCGACAAAAAAGCACTAAAAGATTATATTCGACAACTTAAACAGATCATCAAATCTGGAAAACAAACATTGAATGAACTTGGAGAAGAGGGTATTACGCTCCTTAAAAGATATGGATTAGCCCCCGAAGATTTTGCTTATGGATTTCCCAAGATTCTATTAGAATGGCAAAACGGAGAAATGAAAGAACCTGGAAAAAGATTCATTTCTCTGACTCAAGAACCGAACAAATGGTTTGCCAAAAAGAACCAGCTCCAAGGGCCATTACCACTAGAAACCATTGATGATATTCAGAATCACTTTCTGCAATGCATTTCTTTTTTTGAGGAAGACTATATCCGTTTTCAGAGTGCTCTGACAATTAGTAAAAACATATACCAACTCGGAATCTTAGCAAGTATTGATAAAGAGATTCGACAATATTGTGCCGATGAGTGTATTATGATGTTAAGTAACACGACAGAGTTACTTAATCGACTGATAGGTACCGAAGATGCCCCATTTATTTATGAAAAAATAGGCACAAGAATCAACCATTTCATGATAGACGAGTTTCAGGACACTTCTGGAATGCAATGGAATAATTTCAAGCCGTTACTCAGCAATGCCCTCTCTATGGGGCATAAAAATCTAATAGTAGGAGATGTCAAACAAAGCATTTATCGTTGGCGAGGAAGTGATTGGGGATTATTACACTCTAAAATCAACAATTATGAACGTAATCTAAGACACGATGATAATAGCACATTGCGCACTAATTGGCGTTCATCAGCTGAAATTATAAACTTCAATAACAAATTTTTCCCCCATCTTTCCTTAAGTCTTGAAAATTTATTCAATGTTGAACAGAAAGAAGATAACCATGACATCACTGAAATATATGCGGATGTTGAGCAACAAATCCCTTCTGCTAAGAAGAAAGAAGGTGAAGGGTGGGTAAAAATAGACTTCGTAGAATTTGAAGAAAGACCTAAAGAAAACGACAAAATAACAAAGATAGCCGAAAAGATTCCGGAGAAGGTAATTCAGTTACAGCAAAATGGTTATGAAGCTAAAGACATTGCTATTATTGCTCGTACGAAAGTTATTTGTGCTGCAGCAGTAGAAGCACTAATGAGATATAAAAAAGAGCATCCGGAGTCTCCGTACAACTTTAATACTATTTCCAGCGAAGCTTTATTTCTTACTTCTCGTCCTGTCATACAAGCTATCATAAGTTTACTCCAATTTTTGCAGAACCCAAATTCAGAAATCAACAAAGCTGTTGCAGCATGTAATTATTACCAACTTTCCGGGCTCACGGCCGATGAAGCTTTACAAAGATACTTTAACGGAAAGGAAATGCCCCTTAATCCCCACGAAATCCGACATTTACCCATATATGAATTGATAGAAGAAGTAATAAGTATATTACCGAATCAAGATCATAGCGATATAGTTTTTGTACAATCATTTAAAGATCTTGTATTAGAATTTTCTTCACAACAAACACCAGATTTATCTGCATTTTTGGAATGGTGGAAAAACACTGGATCAAAGAAAACGATAGAAACTCCTGCAGAACAAAATGCTATCCAAATAATGACTATACATGCGTCTAAGGGATTGGGTATGCCGGCTGTTATTATCCCATTTTCTGATTGGGAAATGGACATCGACACTAAAAAAAAGAATATCATTTGGTGCAAACCTCAGGACAAAATTTTAGGTAAAGAAAACTTAATTCTTCCAATTTCATTAAATAGTCAAATACATAAAACCATCTTTAATGATGATTTTCAAGCAGAACGATTGCGGATTATTATCGACAATATCAACACAGTATATGTTGGTTTTACCAGAGCTAAAAGCGCACTTATACTCATAGGACCTAAACCCAAAGAGGGGAAAGGAAAGTCTTCGAAATTATCAAACTATCTGTCAAACTTCACACAAAAAGAAAATAAAACAGAATGGGGCATGTGTTTAAAACCCGGATCAGATCCTTCTGCAAGAAGTTCTATACAGTTTTCTAACAATAACGACGAAAGTAAAGAAGATTATAATCCACTTGATAACCCACAAGGCAACACCACAAATGTAGAACATGAAAAAGCATATCGTCACAAAACTCTCCCACGGCTGAGCCAAAAACTAAGTCAACAGTCAGAGCACGATGCAGCCATCATACGAGGCAATCTGATACATATTGCTATGGCAGCAATCATAGACAACAAAAGTATTGAAACACCCATAGACCATCTATACAATATTGGATTATTAGACGAAACCATTATCGAACGGAATGAGATGAAAAAACTCATTAAAGAGAGAGTATCCCATCCATCGACAGCACATTGGTTTCTTCCCGGGCAAAGAGTTCTTAACGAACACAACATCATTTCCCTTAATAAAGAAATGAAACGTCCCGATCGTATCATAATAGATAATCAAGGGAACGTTTCAGTAATAGACTATAAGACAGGGCAACCTCATAAAGGATATAGAGCACAAGTCAAACACTACATGCACCTACTCTCTCAAATGGGATTTAGTAAAATACGAGGTTACATCTGGTATATTGACTCCAATAAAATATCCGATAGTAAAGATTGGTAATCGGTTGGTGTTACTTATCGTTTTTGATTCAGCAAAGAAGGTGTAGGACATTCATAATTAGAGATTCCTAAATTGACTTTTTGTAATTCCTCTAAATTATGAATGGGCATCTCTACACTCTCCGGTATGGGCATCTTTGAAAACTGACCAAAATAAAGCAAACAAGCATCCTTCCACCATTGTGCATCACGTACTTGAGTTTGCAGTCTGAGGGTTACATCTTCGTATCGTTCTTGATCGACATAAGGTTTGACGGCAGCCCATAGGTGTTGGAAGTGCCGTACAGACTTTACCCCTCGGTCATAACGATAGCAAAGTTCTTCCCACAAGGTTCGACCTGTTTTAAGTTTATAACTCCACGGCACATGATGAAACCATAAAAGATATTCTTCTGGACAAGTCGTTGGATCGTCCACTATTTTACCCCATTTCTTAGGATATTGAGAGGTCGCATTACTGCCTCGTGAAGAACGATCAAAACCTAATCCTTCTGAATCTGCTCGATGATAATATGATGGCATCCAATCTGGTCTGGCACCGGCTACCGCACACCAAGGTTCAGGTCCATAATGATGCCCCCAAGCAAATAAATGATGTAATCCTAAAGGCATCATATAGTCCACCACAGCTTCATGACTCTTCAACATTAAATCAAGAAGCCCCTCTTCTACTTCTGAATGTCCTTGGAGGTCAAATGACTGATACAACCATTCTCGAGCGATTTGTTCCGAAGAGAGAGAGGGATTCCATGCTAAACGTCCATAAGCATACCAATTTGCTTGTGCAAATGGATGTCCGCACCAGTTTTCATCATCGCCAATATTTGAAACTCCGGAAATAGCAGTAAGTGAAGAAGGAGATACAAATCCAAAAAACTCATTCCACATAGGAGCTAAAAAAGCGATATGATTTGAATGACCTAAATACTCTTGAGTAATTTGGAACTCTACCATCTCTTCGGTTTGTGGCATAGCGCCAAACAAGGGACTATAGGGCTCTCTCGGTTGAAAATCTACAGGACCATTCTTAATCTGAACGATTACATTATCCATAAATTTTCCATCCAATGGCTGGAATTCTATGTAAGCTTGCTTGGCTCGATCCGCATCCGATGGATTATAAACAAATGCCCTCCACATGACAACTCCACCATGAGGCTTTAATGCCTCTGCCAACATATTTGCCCCTTCAGCATGAGTCCGGTTATAATCACATGGTCCGGGCTGGCCCTCGCTATTAGCTTTCACCAAAAAACCTCCAAAGTCAGGAATTATATGATATATCTCATTGACTTTATTTTTCCACCAGTGACGAACTTCCTCATTTAGAGGATCAGCTGTTGGCAATTGCGATAATTGGATAGGTGATGCAAAATTAATAGAGAGATAAACTCGGATACCATAGGGACGGAAAATATCTGCTAAAGTTTTTACCTTAAGCAAATAATCCTTAGAAAGGATCTGAGATGAAGCATTGACATTATTCAAAACTGTACCATTTATACCTATAGAAGCATTGGCTCGTGCATACTCTTGATAACGGGGAGATTTATTATCAGGGAGATCTCTCCACTGCCACAAACTCTTACCTGCATAACCACGTTCGATAGTTCCATCCAAATTGTCCCAATGATTCAGCAGACGTCTTTCATACATCGGACATTCTTCAATCAACGTATCAGAAGGTAGCATACAAGACTCTTGCAATCTAAGCAAATGAAATGTCCCATAAAGCACTCCAATAGAGGAAGGTGAGGATATCTTTGTAATATCATCTCGAAAGTCTATCATAAACGACTCGGCCGGAACTCCTTTCCTTTTTTTCACTTGCAAACAGACCGTTTTCCCTCGCCAAGTCTCTTGTAGTTCCTGGGCAGCAATATCTATGGTAACATCTCTTTTTCCTTTAACAACCACTTGAGAGTTTTGTCCCTTTTCGGCTCGTAACCAAAGTTCCTTTCCACTCTCTGCAAAGAGTGAACATGAAAACAATACAACGAATAAAACCAACAATCCTACTCTCCTCATATCTATATATAGCTTTTTATTAATTACAAAAAAGTAACAGAATGGAGCCTTTCGGCTCCAATCCGTTACCTCATATCATTTCCCTATTATTGTTCCAAACCCTCTATCGGCAAAATATGTCCTTCTTGGTCATATTGCAGTTCGCAAACTTTTAAACTGCGCAGCCAAGTTTTACCTCCGGATGGAACACTATCATGATGGAAAAGATACCATTTCCCTTTATACTCAACAATAGAATGATGTGTGGTCCAACCAATTACAGGTGTTAAAATAACCCCCTGATATGTAAAAGGTCCATAGGGATTATCACCGATTGCATAACAAAGTCTATGTGTGTCACCGGTAGAATATGAAAAATAATACTTCCCATTATACTTATGCATCCAGCTGGCCTCAAAAAAACGGCGGTCGTTATCACCAGCAGTTAAAGGATTGCCCTCTTCATCTAAAATTACAACCGAACGTGGTTCCTCTGCAAACTCAAACATATCATCAGTCAAACGAACCACACGTGCAGGGATTGCTGGCTCATGATCTTCGTTGAGACGTGCACATTCGAGGGCTTTATTATCGCGATATCGTTGCAATTGTCCTCCCCAAAGGCCTCCAAAATACATATAATAATGTCCATCTTCATCTTTGATAACAGCGGGATCAATACTATAACTACCCTTTATCGGATCACTCTTAGGAATAAATGGACCTTCTGGTTTATCACTTACTGCAACACCAATACGAAAAATGTCATTCTTATCTTTTAAAGGAAAATACATATAATACTTTCCATCTTTTTCCGCCACATCGCAGTCCCACAATTGCCGACCTGCCCACGGGATATCATCTACATCAAGAACAACACCATGATCTACAACATCTCCTTCCATAGGGTCTTCGGTCGAAAAAACATGATAATCTTTCATATCAAAATGATCTCCATTATCATTCTCTTCGATACCGCTCTCTCTGTCATGAGAAGGATAAATATAAAGACGATCATTAAAAACATGAACGGACGGATCTGCCATATAATCTTCTGGCACTAAATATCTTTTTTTCATATAAACAATATTTAAATTACAATTAATATTATTACTTATCATATTTATATCGATAAACGAACCTCAATTATTATTTACTTTTTCTTTTCTTACCATGCTTTTTAATAGCCTTCTGCAAAAAAGGTTTCATCTGATAATCCCGATCAAAAAGCAATGGATACTCCGTACGCCCTCTTACCGGCCAATTATTTTTCCAGGAATCCTCATCCGAAATACCCCATGCTGTTACACGAGAAATAACATCTGAATGCTTCAGGAATATATTAAAAATCTCAGTCATACGATCATTCCATTCTTTTGAGACATTCTCCGGCAAGCCATCAGGATATGGGTTAAGAGATTTACGATAAGCCACTCTATCACCGACATTTGCTCCCCGTTTCACCAAGGGCAATGCACTTACATCCCATTCGGTTATCATCACTTTTACTCCTGTTTCTGCATACGCCTTTAGACTAGTCTCAAACTCAAATAACTCCGGATGATCTAATCCCATATGGCTTTGCATTCCGACAGCATCGATTCGAATACCTTTAGCCTGTAAATCTTTTACTAACTTAACCACGGTTGCTCGTTTACCGGGTTTATCCATTGAGAAATCATTATAATATAGCTCTGCATTGGGGTCTGCTTCATGAGCAAATTGGAATGCCAAAGGTATATACTCTTCTCCTAATATACGATAGAAATCAGAATTTCTATAACTTCCATCATCCTCTATCGCCTCATTAACAACATCCCAACCGAAAATCCTACCTTTATATCGACGGACAATCGTTGTTATGTGATCTTTCATCCGTTTACGTAGTACTTCTGGCGAAACCAAATCTCCATTATCATCTTTACAAAACCAAGGAGCCAACTGCGAATGCCAAATCAGACAATGGCCAATAATAACCATGTCATTATCTTCTCCAAATTTTACAAAACGATCAGCCTCTGTCCAATTATAAATATTCTCTTGAGGATGTATTTCTTCACACTTCATACAATTTTCGGCAACAATCGAATTGAAGTGATGCTTGGCAACTGCTGCACCTTTTGCATCCTTTTCGAAAATTTGACGGACATTAAGCGCTGTTCCAACAAGGAATCTATCTCCAAAGGCATCTTTCAGTGGTACATCTTTTAATGTAGGGACCTCTTGACCTGACACCATAAATGAAACACACAAGGCGCATAACGTAATAAATATTCCTCTAATATTCATGATTGTTATTTTTATAAAAAAGTGAAAACATCTATTAATCGATTTATTATTGACTCAATTCAATAATTATAACATAACTCATTTCTTTTCAGAAGAGGCACGAGCCTCTATTTCTCGATTGATTTTATCTATCGTAGCATCATCTAATTCATATTTGGAAATGATAAACATTGCCAAAAGAAGCAATAATGCCGGGATTACACAAACCAACCAACGAATTCCCTCTTGAGCCAATGGAGTTTGCAATTCTAAATTATTCATAAAATATGCTCCAGCAGCATTGCCCACAGACATCATAGCAAAGGCTGTTATAAAAAAGAGTGCAATGATACGTAACGGGCGATTACGGAAAAACTCTGTAAAAAGATCCATAACTTTAACATTGGCAGTCTCTTTTTCATCCATTACAACGCGCTCTTTCGTCTGGCTAAAACAAAATATTAATAGAGCCAAACCAGTTAATGCAAAAATCAACATTGCATTAAACCATGCATCCGCATCCTTAGGCATAGCATTAGCCTCTTCGGCTTTCTGATACTGTGTATAAGCAAGGACCAATCCGGGAACGACACCTCCAAGGGCCATACCAGCCTTATAAAAGATTCCGGTCAAAGCATTGACAATACCGGAAATACGCCGACCGGTTGTGTACTCTGCATACGAAATAACTTCCGGAATCAGAGCCCACATATAACCGGTAGCAACAATCACACCGGTGGACTTAATAAATTGAGCCACATAAACCCAAACAATATTATCACTGATTGTCCCCATCTTACTGATGACATAAAGCATAGCCATTCCAACAATAGCGACAGAAAGGAAGATATAAAACATCCCTTTCTTGCCAACCTTACGTTTGATAGCAGGAACCATGGGCATAAAAATAAAAGCAGGCAATGAACCTAAACCCATGAATAAAGCCATTTCTATAGTCTCATAAGCTACCTTATGAAATGCCAAATATGCCACCAATATCGGGACTCCTGCTGAAACAGCCAAACCTCCGACATTAGCCATAAACATTCGGGTTGAAGTCAATATGGTTATTTCATTTGTGTCTCGTGTCAATGAGGAATTAAGAGCTCCATAGGGAACATTGATTAACGTATAAAGCATAGACAAAACCACATAGGTAATATATGCATAAATCAATGAGGGAGCAAAACCATCCCAAAAGCACAAAATAGCCAAACCTGTCAACGGAATACCTCCAAAGACTAAATATGATCTATATTTACCTAACCTGGGAGTATGTTTATCAACATAAGCACCTACCAACGGGTCCCATAATACATCTATCAGACGGACAACTAAAAACATCGTAGCGGCAGCAGCCGGATCAAGGCCATAAACATCTGTATAGAAAAAAAGTAAATACATCGAAACTGTCTGATAAATCAGATTCTGAGCCAAATCTCCTGAACCGAAGCCGATCCGTTGTAGCCAAGACAATTTATAAAAGCCTTGTTCTGTTGCACAAATTTTATTAGTAGAAGAATTCATATGGATATTATAATAATTAAATAATAAATCAAAACACTAAATAAAAATTGAAATCTAAATAGTAATCTCTAAATATCACTACGATTGCAAAGATAAGATATTTCAGAAATTACAAATAATAAAAAGTTCAATATTTTGATACACATAAAAACAGCCACATCGAATGTATCAATTATATAATAAAATGTTTCATATTATTAGATTTCCAATCGTGCAATGACATCTCAAATCTTATTATTTATCAAATCGTTAAACCTGAATTCTTTTCTTAAAATTCATTTCCAATCATTAGAATTATGAGAGAATTTTGATTAATTATAGCGAGTACGATAGACTCTCCAATACAAAACAATGAGGAAAAGTAGCAAATACATCAAAAAAACATCTAATTGGTCCGGGTACCATAATATATCTCCAAAGAGGAACAAATCCATATCATGTGTCCAATGAGCAACAGATAAAATCCAATAAGCCAAATACTCAACTCCTATCCAGCAAAAATCTGATAATCCAATAAAAAAATCATAAAATAACCCAACTGAGAAAAAGAATATGCAGAAATGAATCGCTAAGAACAATATCAACAACAATAGAAAAAGAGTCAGTAAAGGAAGGACCAATAATGTCGGGAGAAAAGACAAAAGAGGAAGATGATGAAAATAATATAAGACTATAGGGAGGGTAAATAATTGGGCTGAAAAAGTTACCAATAGAGAAGAATATAGCCAAACCATTATATATCTGCCCAATCTAAAACAACGCCATCTTAATGACTTTTTATTTACATAAGAGGGATAATGAATGTTTTTCATTTGAGCTAATGCATGCAAATCCGGGCGAACCAACAAAATACCCGCAGCAGCCAAGAAACTCATCTGAAAAGATAAATCCCACAATAGACGGCTATCATATAACAGCAAAAACAAAGCAGCGACACTCAATGAATGCCACCCGAAAGAATCTCGACGAAGTAATCCGGAAACAACCATCAAAGTAAACATCACGGCAGCTCGGATGGCAGAAGGAGGGAAACCGACCAAAAGAATATATCCCCAAAGAAAGATTAAAGATATTATCCGAAGTAAAACATTGGAGATAAGACGCTTAAAAAACAGCAAGATAAAACTAATAATGGCAAAAACGACACCTACATGAAGACCGGAAACTGCTAACAAATGGCTCATCCCCGAATAACTAAAGTCCTCTATAACATCTGATGAGAAACCGGACTTATCTCCAAATAAACAACCCAAACACAAAGCCTTTACAGCATCGGGTGCATCAGAATAATCTAAACGATAAGAGCACCACATACGAATATTTTCAGATGTTCGTCGTAATTGTAATAACAATGAAACATTTTGATTCTCAATTATTTCTGCATTTCTGGCAAAGAGTGTTCCGGAGATCCCATGACGATGAAGATAATCATGATATGGAATAGTATCTGACAAGGGATAGACAACAGCATCTGCTCGCAACATATCGCCGGGCATCAGAGAATGCTCTCCTCGTAGGTAAAGCATATATTCGCGTTCTGTATCTGTATGCTTTACTCGATAGGCAGTCGTTTTGGGCTTCTGTTTCCCAGAAGTTTGTACCTCCAAAAGCATTCTCTCTCTCCTTTTCTCGTGTTCGATGGGTGAGACATCTGATAATGTTTTCACATAACCGACCCCGGTAAAAAACAAAAGCAAAGCTGCTCCGGTCCACAATTGGCTACGCACTCGAATCACAAAACGAGAGGAGGCACGTAATATAAAAGCTATACTTGCCACCACTACACTTAATATCCCAATGATATAAAGAGGAAAGACAGATTGTAACAGATCTGCCAATAAAATACCCGCAATCATAGCAAACAATAGGCGCATGATAGCGGGTATAGGAAACATAACAAATAAAATTTGATTTTATAGTGACTTCAGATCATGTATCATCTGCAGAGGATCTTCACTGCTGAAAATCGTATTACCGGACACAAGGATATCTGCTCCGGCAGCTTTCAGTAAAGCTCCAGTCTCAAGATTAACTCCACCATCTACCTCGATTAGAGCATGCGAGTCATGACGTAAGATCAACTCTTTAAGACGGCCAACCTTGTCCAACATAGAAGGAATGAACTTTTGTCCTCCAAATCCGGGATTGACAGTCATATTCAAGACAAGATCTACATCTGTAATAATCTCTTCTAAAACAGTAATAGACGTAGCCGGATTAATAGCAACACCAGCTGACATCCCAGCCTCATGAATTTGTTGTATAGTGCGATGAAGATGAGGACATGCCTCTTGATGAATCGTCAGCATTCTGACTCCATAATCTCGCATACGGGAAATCCAACGCTCCGGCTGAACCACCATCATGTGGACATCGATTGGTTTTTGAGAAATTTTGCTCAACGTAGCCAAAATCGGAAAGCCAAAAGATATATTAGGAACAAAAGAACCATCCATGACATCATAGTGCAACCAATCGGCTTCACTTTGATTTACCATTTCAATATCACGAGCGACATATGCATAATCTACTGCAAGAAAAGATGGAGCTACCTGTATCATATACTCTGAATTTTAGTGATGTATCAAAACCCAAATAATAACTATATTTAAATATAACAAGTATCAAAACCCTTATTTCTATATCCGCGGTTGAGGTCTCTTATTCTCCTCTTGTAAAGGTCGTTTTAAGGCACGAACAATCAACCAGGCTCCCCAAATGATGAATGGGATACTTAATATTTGTCCCATATCGAGCAACATTCCCTCTTCAAAGTCTTCTTGTACATTTTTTACATACTCTATCAAGAATCGAGATCCGAAAACACCTAACATAAAGACACCTAACAATAATCCGGAACGTTTGGGGCTATCTGTTCGGAAATATAACCACAAAAGGAATGCAAAAATAACAAGATATGCTAATGCCTCATAAATTTGAGTAGGATGAGATGGAGCAGTGAAAATTGGTTCGGCTCCACGCTCCCACTGATGGATATTCTCAATAAAACGGAATCCCCAGGGTAAAGCAGTCTCATATCCATATATTTCATGATTAAATAAATTTCCCATACGTATCAACGCTGCGACAGGAGCAACAGCAATTGCAAGTCGATCTAATATCCACAATTTGCCAACATGATCTTTCTTTGCATATAACAATACCGCTAAAACTACTCCTATCGTACCACCATGGCTTGCCAATCCTCCTTTATAGGTTTTTAATATCTCTATCGGATGTGCTAAATAATAAGAAGGATCATAAAAAAGACAATGTCCCAATCGGGCTCCGACCACGGTTCCTATAAAAGTATAAATGAAAAGTTTATACACTCGCTCTGGATTCAAACCCTCTCGCGCATAGATTCTTTCCATGATCCAAATACCTAAAGCAAATCCAATGAGAAACATCAAAGGATACCATCTCAACTGAAATTCAAAAAATCCCAAGTCAATGGTAAACAAGGTCGGATCTGCCGTCCATGTTACAATATTAAAAGGCAACATATCGATTACTGGTTATAACTATTGATCTTGCTGATATACTTTCCGATAATATCAAATTCCAAATTTACGATCGTCCCCACCTCTATACGGCAAAAGTTCGTATGTTCATAAGTATAAGGAATTATGGCTACACGAAAAGAATCTTTTTGCGAATCACATACAGTCAGACTCACACCATTGACTGTGATCGACCCCTTTTCGACAGTAATATACCCCTGTCGCACTAATTCTGGAGAAATATCATAAACGAATGTATAATAATGACTGCCATCAACGTCCTCCACTTGAGTACAATGAGCGACACAATCCACATGTCCCTGGACAATATGTCCATCCAGACGTCCATTCATCAGCATACTCCTCTCCAAATTGACCCAATCACCGACCTGCAATTTCCCAAGGTTAGAACGCAACAATGTCTCCTGCATGGCAGTCACTGTATAAGTATCATCTTTTATATCTACCACTGTAAGACATACTCCATTATGTGCTATACTCTGATCAATTTTTAATTCAGAGACAAACGAGCATGTCATCGTAAGGTGTAAATTAGTACCTTCTTTACGGAGAGCTACAACACGAGCCGGTTCTTCTACAATTCCAGAAAACATATCTAAGCCTTTAACTAAAATTATTATACACGTTGTTTCTCTGTCAATATTGACAATACATCTAATTCTCTATAAAAAGCCAATATAAAATGACTGCTGCGAAGATAACACAATCCTTGTGAAAAAAAAAATTTCAGCATAGGAAATAACTTCATTCATGCAAAAAGAGGCTGCAAACGCAGCCTCTCTTGTTAGGTTACCCGATTTAAGACTCTTGCTAATCTTATTCTGAATAGCAATCTCTTTATCTCAATATCACCCTTTCAGTATGATAACAATTTATGCATCAATATTAGCGATATCCGAATTAGCAACGATAAAATCTCTACGCGGTGCTACCTCCTCTCCCATCAACATGGAGAATGTCTGATCAGCTTTAATAGCATCTTCAATGCTTACTCGTTTCAAATGACGGTGATCAGGATTCATCGTAGTATCCCAAAGTTGTTCGGCATTCATTTCTCCCAAACCTTTATAACGCTGGGTTTTAATCTGATTCTCCTGACCATCCCCATAACGCATAATAAACATTTCGCGAGCTGCATCATCCCAACAATACTCTTCTATCTTACCCTTTGTACACTTATAAAGGGGTGCTTGAGCGATATATACATAACCCTCCTCGATCAAAGGACGCATATAGCGGAAGAAGAGCGTAAGCAATAATGTCGCAATATGAGCACCATCGACATCCGCATCGGTCATAATAACAACTTTATGATAACGCAGATTGGAAATATCCAACGTTTTATCTTCACGAAGGCTTACACGGAAAGCACGGAACATATTCTGGATTTCCTCACTTTCGAGCATTTTATGGATAAGCACTTTCTCCACATTTAAGATTTTTCCACGCAAAGGTAGAATGGCCTGGAAATTACGATCACGCCCTTGTTTGGCAGTTCCACCGGCAGAGTCACCCTCGACAAGGAAAATCTCACATTCTACAGGATCCTTAGATGAGCAGTCTGACAATTTACCGGGCAATCCGCCTCCGGTCAATGTTGTCTTTTTCTGCACAGCCTCTCGTGCCTTACGAGCTGCCACGCGAGCTTGTGCAGCCAAAATCACCTTTTCGACAATCAAATGAGCCTCTTTGGGGTGCTCTTCTAAATAATTCTCGAGTGCTGCTGACACAGCTTGGCTTACTGCAGGACGAATCTCGACATTACCCAAACGGGTTTTAGTCTGACCTTCAAATTGTGGTTCGGCAACCTTGACAGAAATAACCGCTGTCAATCCCTCTCTGAAGTCATCTGCTTTCACATCTACTTTAGCCTTTTCCAGCATCTTCTCTTTTGTGGCATAGTTCTTTAAAGTAGAGGTTAATGCATAACGAAAACCCTCAAGATGGGTACCGCCCTCGTGAGTATTGATATTATTGACAAACGTGTAAATCGTTTCACTATAAGAGGTGTTGTAAGTCATAGCCACCTCTACCGGCACTCCATTGCTCTCTTTATTCAAATGAATAACATCCGGTATCAAGTGCTCACGATTTTCATCCAGCCACTGCACAAATTCATTAAGACCATTGGTCGAATAGAAAACATCCTGCTTAAAAGTTCCATCTTCAAGACGCTCACGCTCATCAGTCAATGTCAGATGGATACCGGCATTCAAATATGCCAGATCTCTAAGACGAGATGCTAATATATCATATTGATAAACGGTCGATGTAAAAATGGACGGATCCGGATGGAAAACAACTGTTGTTCCTGTCTCATCGGTGTCTCCGACAATCTGAACTTGACTGGTAGGTTTGCCGAAAGCAAACTCTTGACGATAAATATGACCTTGACGGCGCACCTCTGCACAGAGATAATCTGACAATGCATTGACACAAGAAACACCGACACCATGAAGACCTCCGGAAACTTTATATGTTCCCTTATCAAACTTTCCTCCGGCATGAAGAACGGTAAGAACAACTTCAAGAGCAGATTTATGCTCTTTCTCATGCATATCAACCGGAATACCTCGTCCGTTATCTACAACTTTTATCGAATTATCTTCCAAAATAACCACCTCAATATGAGATGCATAACCAGCTAAAGCCTCATCGATGGAGTTATCTACTACTTCATATACCAAATGATGAAGACCCTTGTCACTGATATCACCGATATACATCGCAGGACGTTTACGAACTGCCTCAAGTCCCTCTAAGACCTGAATACTTTCGGCGGAATAATTATTCTGATTTTCTACCATAATTTACGTATTTCTAAAACTTTGCAAAGATAACATTTTTTTTTGAATCAGCAAAGGTTATTTTGCCGAAAAAATTACAGTTTTTTAGGGCAAGAAAAAACGGCTCTAAGATCACTCTCTGAGCCGTTGAAAAATGTTTTCTAAGTTTCGAACATCCATAAGATCACTCTCGGGAAAGTCCTTAAAAAAAATAAATGTCAGCTTTGCAACTTATCTGGCAAAGCTTCTCCTAAAAAACAGCCGATATTCATTTGAAGTATGTAGTATGTCATATCTGTTACTTTATGTTTTTTAATTCGCAGCAAAGATAAGGGTTCGTAATGAGAAAGAGGTAAGAAATTCTACTTCAAAAATGTTCTTTTTATCCGGTGTCCTATTTGAAATTTTACAAAAGGAAATTTAGAACACATGAAAGGATAATACAAACAACAACTATAAAATACATTTTTCTATCTTTGCCCCACAATTACAATACTTATTCAACAAAATAAATAAAAAAATGACAAATAACTCATTAGAAATATTTTCATTCAGCGACCTAAAAAAGAGCAAAGAGTCCATCATATTTGACGATGAAGATATCGTCATTACATCAGGTTTTTTAAAAAGCTTACCCGAAGCATTCAGGATGAATTTCCTTGCGGTGATATCATGCAAGGAGGGATTTATAGAGTTTAATGTAAATGGGAAACACAATAGAATGCAAGCCGGTGAACACTTTTTATATCTACCGGGATTAATCATCAATGATTGGGTACAATCCTCCAACTCTAACGTTGTCGAACTATGTATGACAACCGGATTCATCTCCAATTTAATTCCCACAAACAAGAATAATGGATGGAAATTTATCAAATATCTTAAAAAAGAAGAGATCCCAATTAGAAGTTTCAATGATTTAGGGAAATATAAAGGAAAATTCCAATTATATTCAGATTTAATATGCGAGCAATTTATCAACAAAGGGCCATTCCATAAAATGATTATCAGACATCTATTCTCTGCTCTTATAATAGATCTGGCAGACATCTACCAGTCAGAACACAAACAAGAAGATCTGGACTATTCCTTTAACTATAGTGCACCGGAACATTTATTCAATCAGTTTAATCATTTAATCAGAGAAGACAATGGTAAGCATCGAGATGTAGCTTACTTTGCAGACAAGCTTTGTTACACAGCCAAATATGTCTCCAATGTGAGCAAAAGAATTAGCGGACTAACGGCTTCAGAATTAATCAATATTCATGTCGCACAATTGATAAAGTTCCAACTGCTTCACTCTGATAAAACCATCAAAGAAATTGCCGGAGAATTTGATTTTCCCAATCTCTCTTTTTTTGGCAGATATGTCAAAAAACACTTAGGGTTAGCTCCAAAGATATATAGACAAAACAAAAAGAATGCCTCAAATTGAAATCTAACACAGCACGCTGCGTTGCCTTGCATAGCGCACAGTTCACTTACTCAGCGTGCTGTGTTTGTTATAGATAGTTTAAACCTATTATACAAAGGCAGACAAAGGACCATTATAACAACATTACACATCCCCCCAAAAAGAAAAGAAACGAAGCAAAGGATTTTTGCTATAGCTATCCTTGCTTCGTTTCTTTTCTTATAGTAGCAGATCTTATAACGCGTCAAATCCTCTCTATATGAACAGAAGGGATCCACCCTACACTCCCATCTGAAAGTTCTATTTCAGACCATTCGCCTAAGGTTTCTCTCACTTTAACTTTAGTTCCTTCATGAAGTGTAAAAGCCTTAACTCCGGATTCTGCCGGACTATAACGCACTGTTACAGAAGGAGACATTACGATAGCCTCATTACGAGATGTAAGATGTTCATATTGTTCCCCGGCATAATAATGGGCAAGAATGGCAAACAAAAGACTAAAAAAGGCGCCAAAGAAGCCCACTTTACGCAATATGCGTCGATGAGAGAAAAAATAAACAAAAAGGGAAATTACAAAAAGAAAAACAAATGAAACAGCAAGATATGACCAAGCAGATTCACTCAGTTGATTGCGTAAAGCATCGGACCAAAGCTCAAAAATCGTTGGAGAAATACTCTCAATTTTATCAATAGTCTGCATTTGCGCCAACTCCAAATTAGTACGAGCATCATTATTGGAAGGATCCATCAAAAGGCAACGCTCATAGTTCAAGATAGCTTGAGCATACTGCTTATTTTTATAATAGGCATTACCCAAATTATAATATAGTCCTGGACTGACACCAAAATCCTTAGCAACTTGTTCTCCAATGGCAATAGCTTCGGCATAATTGGCATCGTCATAATTAGCGCGAAAACGAGACAAGGCTTCATTGGCCTCCAAAGGATACTGAGAAGTAGAAGTCTCGGATGACGCCGATGCCTGAAGCGAGTCAGAGATCGTCTCTTGGGCATATATGTCACAAGAGAGCAATCCGCAGATAAGAGACAATAGACAAATTTTAAAAGTTCGCATAAAAGTCAATATATATTGTATTACAACAATTTTAACAAACAAAATAAACTATATGATGGAATCACCTTTTCTTCAGTTGTCCATCGAGAATACCGATGATCTTACCTGCACGCTCATAAAGTGTATCCATTGCTCTATGATCAGATGACGGAGCATATCGGGCGAACTCACAGGTAGATAGTACATCGACAAACTCATGAGCCAATTCCTCTGAAGCTCCATGAGAAACCAACTGTTGTTCTACACTCTCCCGAGAAAGTTCTCCCATCGGTATGCTGAGTTTATCACTGACATAACCCAACATAGCTTTATGAATAGCCTCATAGAATCTAGCAGGATTTTTCTCTTTCAATGCTATAGCTGCTTCCTTGAGTCTCTTGGATGCGACTTTGTTGGCTTTTCCACGACGTTTGCGTGAAAGATCGGCATTTAGTTTCAATTGACGACGATAGATAAGTGCTATAACTATAAAAAGCAATTGGGGGATAAAGAGCAACAAATAGTAAATATGCGTGCCATAGAATGGATTATATCCTAATTGCAAATCTGTGACATCAATATCTCTAATATATCTGATATCAGACCCCAAAACCTTCAAGCGTTCTTGATGAGGTCCGGTGAAATCTGCCACTCCTCCACCTGAGGCATTCTCATCTCCATCGCCTTTCTCCACGGTTATAGAAAAAGAATCAGTTTTGATGGTCTTGTACTGCTCACTACGAGGATCAAAATAGCTAAACTCTAACGCAGGTATAGTAAAATCTCCCGCATGTCTTGGAATAATCGTATATTCTAAAACTTTCTTACCACTTACCCCTTGGACAGTGTTTTTAGCAGACACATCAACTTTAGGATCATACACCTCAAAGTCAGAGGGGAACTCTATTTCAGGAGACTTTACATACTTTAAGTTACCTACACCCTCAATAACCAATTTATAAGTAATGGCATCATTTACTTTAACTTGACCAGAAGAGAGAGTAGCCTTAACGTCAAATCGACCAACAGCACCCATAAAAGAAGCGGGTTTTCCAGAAGGCAAAGGAAGGACAGTGACTTTTCTAGCCGAAGATGAAACCGGAATTTCAACATTCTGAACAAAATCCATAGGCATGTCGAAAAATCCTCCCGTGCGACGAGTTGTAACCACCTGAGCAACAGCAACTACCGAAGCAGACGGAATCTCGATCGTACCATTACGTTGAGGGAAAAGCAAATATTGCTTTACCGGATACATCCGATAATTTATATCATTAAACCGTTCGAGAGTAGCCTGAGGATTATCATTTTCAATGTCTTGAACTGTAAAACCGGCAAAATCGGGTAACTTCGCTTCGCTTAAATACTCTATATCTGTATTGCGGAAATACAACTTTACAGTTGCTAAGATAGCCTCTCCCTCATATACTTTTGTCTTGGAAAGATCTACATTGAGACGGACATCGTCTTTACTAATGCCTTTACTCTGACTTCCATTGTTAGGCGCTGCACTCCCCGAGGAGTTTCCAGACGAAGCCGGTTTATCGGGAGGAAGTACATTTAACGAAATCGGTTGAGATGTGTAAACCTGACTGCCGACCTTAACAGAGGCTGCGGGAATGGTGTATTTTCCCTCCTTCTCTGCCATCAAATAATAAGTGTAGGTTGAGGTCATTGACGTAGTCCTTTTTCCTTGGTTCATAGTCATGGACATTCCCGTTGATACAGCCGGACCTGCCAAAACTCTCAATCCGCTCGATTTGATATCACAACGAAAGTCCGAACCATTATCGCTCAAGACAAACTCTACTCTGAATTGCTGCCCCTCTACAACTGCTTTAGGAGCTTTACCTACAAACGTAACGTCTGCAAAAAGCGACAACGTCACAAAGCAAAAAGCAAGGAGACTAATGAATAATTTTTTCATATATTACCTGATAGGTTTTATGTTGCTGGTATAATTAAGTCCTTTTCTGCTCAGTTTTCTAAAAAAACACTGAGGATAAATGTTACCAATCCTTATCTGTACGTTTCTGTTTTACTGCTTGCATCAATTTTTCCTGTACCTTTTCTTGTACATCTTTCTCATCTTGCTGAGCAGCTTCAAGGATAGCTTCCGCCTGTTCTTCACTCATTTGTTGTGGTTGAGCAGATTGTTGCTGTTGCTGATCTTCCTGCTGTTGTTGATTTTGGTCTTGTTGTTGCTGTTGATCTTGTTTTTCCTGCTCATTTTGTTGCTGTTCTTCCTTTTGCTGATCCTGCTTTTGCTGATCTTGTTGTTGCTGTTGATCCTGATTTTGTTGCTGTTGTTGCTCTTGCTCCTTACGCAACTTTTGAGCTAAAACAAAATTATAGCGAGTCTCATGATCTGATGGATCATAACGCAATGATTGCTTAAAGAGTTCTTCAGCTTTAGCATAATCCTGAGCGAGCATACATACATCTCCGGCATTATGATATGCATCAGCTGCCATAGCTTTATTTCCACCATCTATAGCTTTTTTAGCAACATTCAAATATTGTTTCATCGCATCATCAAATTTTTGCTGCCGATAAAGCGAATTACCTAAATTATAGAGAGCTACAGAATCTTCCGGATTGACATTTACAGCCTTCCGATAAGTAATCTCCGACTCTAAATAAAGGGAGTCTTCATACTGCTTATTGCCCTCATTAATAAACTTTCGGACTTGCTTCTGAGCAGAAGCAGATATCGGCACCCAAAAGAGAGCAATGAAACTAAATATGCTCAATATGGTCTTATTCATAGGACAAAAATATTTCAAAACAATTTAATCTTACGCCACATTTCGCTGGCGCGATCCAACAAAAATAGGTCTGCGAAGATACATAGGAATGCCATCCAAACAAACCAATAAAACTTCTCATCATAATCTGCGTAGATCCGACTTTCCAACTCACTCTTTTTCATAGAACTCAGAGCGTCTGCCATGGCGTTAAGAGCCGAATTGGTATTGTCAGCTCTGGCATATATGCCTTGTCCGGTCGCAGCAATCTCTTTAGCCATCTCCTCATCCAGTCGAGTCATAACGGTTTTTCCTTCACGATCCTTACGGAAACTACCTTGTCTGCCACTATCATCGGGCAATGGGGTTCCTGTAGTCGAACCAATACCGATAACATTCACTTTGATTCCCTTCTCTAATGCAGCTTGGGCTGCACCTTGAGCATCATCTTCGTGATTCTCTCCATCTGTAATGATGATAATGGCTTTGTCAGTTGACTCATCAGGGGTAAAAGAGCGCACTGCCAAATTGATAGCTGCTCCGATTGCTGTACCTTGGACAGAAACCATTTTAGGATCTATACTCGATAGGAACATTTTAGCAGAGACAAAATCATTCGTAATCGGCAACTGAGTAAATGCATCTCCAGCGAAAACGATTAAACCGACTTTATCGTTTTGCATTTTGTCTAAGAGGCGAGACAAAATACGTTTAGCACGTTCTAAGCGATTGGGGGTAACGTCCTCGGCCAACATGGAATTAGAGATGTCCAAACATACCATGACTTCAACACCTTGTTTTTTGACAGTCTGTAATTTAGAGCCGAACTGAGGTCGCGCAAGGGCAATAATAAGAAAAATCACAGCGAGCATCTGGAGGGCAAATTTCAGGCGTAACTTGAATTCCGAAACATCCGGCATCAAGGGTCGAAGCAATGCCAAATTACCAAAACGCTTTAAGGAGTGCGAGCATACACGGCGCGACACAATAAAGATTAAAATATAGAGAAGCACCACGGTTAAAAGCCATAGAAGGTGCGGATTTGCAAATCGAAAATTATCCATAATCGAAAGTTTACGGGATTTGACGAAGTAATGAATTTCGTAGCAAAACGTGCAAAAGAAGAGACAACAATGCTGCTAAAGCATAGGGCAAATACTCTTCCTCTTTTCTACTGAACTCTCTAACCTGCATTTTTGTCTTCTCCATCTTATCGATCTCATCAAAAATACTGGATAGTGAAGCCTTATCGGTAGCACGGAAATAACGACCTCCGGTCGTATTTGCCATATTTTTAAGAGTCTCTTCGTCAATGTCGGCTTTAACGCGTTGCATGATCGGACGACCGAAAGGATCTGTTCCGACCTGCATTTCCACCTCATCTCGGCTACCGACACCGATCGTATAAAGTCTCACGCCCATTGCTTTGGCTACTTCAGCCGCATCAATCGGGGCAACATCTCCGGCATTATTAGTTCCATCTGTCAACAAAATTATCGTTTTGGACTTAGCTTGTCCATTACGAATGCGACCGACAGCAGTTACAAGTCCATCTCCGATAGCAGTTTGGCTTCCATCGATCAACTCTGTAGTTACACTCTTCAAAAGATTGGCTACTACAGCATGATCTGAAGTCATAGGACACATCGTATAACTCTCCTTTCCGAAGATTACCATTCCGATATTATCATGTGGACGTCCGGCAATAAACCGAGCTGCAACATCTTTCGCTGCCTCCACTCGATTAGGTTTAAAATCCGATGTAAGCATCGAATACGAAACATCAATAGTCAAAACTATATCTATACCCTCGGTATTACTCTGACTCCAACTATCGGTGCTTTGAGGGCGTGCTAAAGTGATAATTGTAAAAGCAAAACTCAAGCACAACAAAGCAAAATTAAAGTGACGAAGATATTCTTTATAAGAACGTGGCAATCGCTGAAACGGACTTGTTGTCGGTATTTGCAAAGATGCCTGAGCCTGTTTTTGCTTCCAAACATAAAAAGCAACAGCAGGTATCAACAACAAGAGAAGAAACAGTATGCCGGAATGTGCAAATTGCATATATTATAGACGTTTTACTTAATGATTATTGTGTAATAACTTCATCCTCACCTTCAACAGCAGGAGTAGTATCGACACTCTTTACTTCAACAGTTTGACTCACAAACATTTTAGCATTTAAAAAACTCAATTCATTATCATCTGCCATAGGACGATATTTAGCAAATTTTGCTAAGTCTGCCTGAGTAAAGATTTGACGCAGATTCATCATACATGACTTAGAAACTTCCTCCTGGTCACGTAGGCGAGCAAGTATCTCTTCGGAAGTCAACTCCATCGCAGGAAGAGTGAAACGATCACAGATATATACGCGAATGATTTCAGTCAATTCGACATAATACTGCTTATCAAATCCTCGTTGCCAAAGTTTTTTCTCACCGAGTTCTTCCAAGGCCTCCATAGCCACTAAGTGAGGAGCTTTCTTCTCAACCGGAGCAACATACCCTTCTGATTTACGCATCTGAAGTTTTTTCCAGTGTTTCCAACCTAAAATTCCGCCTAAAACAAGAAGAATAACAAGCAAAGGCAAAAGCACCCAATAAGCATAATCCCAAATTACAAACTGAGGGGAATAATTCTCCTTGATATCACAAATCTTTTGAGGATTGACTTCTACTTCGAAAGGAACTATAACCCGCAATGCCAAAGAATTAGATTGCAGAGTATCTCCCTGAGGTGTTAAAAAATCAAAGGGAGGGATATAAAGATCTGCAGAATCGTAAACGTATGCCAAAATATCCTGACGGATAGTTACTTTGCCTCCCAAAGACTCTAACGTATCTGTCTTAGGATTGTCATACACTTCCAGTTTATATTGTGTGGAGTCATCATGCACCACTATTCCCTGCAAAACATCCGGAAAAAGCAAAGTGTCACCGGCATCATGCGTTGCCTCCAAGTGAATCGTTGTCGGAGAGCCAATAATGACATATGTTGAGTCTAAATAAGCCTTAACAGATGCATTTTGTGCTAACAACACGTGTGAGCATAAAATGGCAACTACTACGGCAACTATATATCTTATTCGATTCATCTTTTTATTAATATTTTATGAGATTCATCTCATGAACCTCTACGCTTGAAAAGGGCTAAAAGAGCGGGAACATAATCTTCATCGGTCGCAATGCTTACATGATCCACCCTACTATGTAGGAAAGCATTAAGAACCTTATCTTGAGAAGCTTGCCACCACATAGAGAATGCTTTACGAACTTTAGATGATGAGGTATCGATCCAACGTTCTACTCCAGTTTCTGCATCACGAACTTTCATAAACCCGACGTTGGGCAATTCAGTTTCACGTCGATCATAAACTTGTAAAGCAACCATATCATGTTTTGTGTTTGCAATAGTCAACGCCTGCTCAAAATCTCCTGAATCAACAAAATCAGAGATTAAGAATGCCGTACAACGTTTTTTTTGAGCATTGCTCACATAACGAATCACCTTGGACAAATCTGTACCTCGTTGTACCGGTTGAAAATTTATCAACTCACTGATTATAGCCAAAACATGTTTTCGCCCCTTCTGGGGTGGTATGTATTTCTCTATGCGATCAGAAAAGAAAATAACACCGATCTTATCATTGTTAGAGATAGCAGAAAAAGCCATCGTCGCTGCAATTTCAGTGATCATTTCCTGTTTGGTCTGTATCGTCGTTCCGAACTCTCGGCTGCCACTTACATCGATGAGTAACATGGTTGTCATTTCACGCTCCTCCTCAAAAATCTTGATATGAGGTTTGTTTTGACGTGCAGTTACATTCCAATCGATGTCGCGAACATCATCGCCATACTGATACTCCCTCACCTCTGCAAAACTCATTCCATGACCTTTAAACGCAGCATGGTATTGTCCTGCAAAGATATTCTTGCTCAGTCCTCGCGATTTGATTTCGATTCGACGTACCTTTTTAAGCAAATCAGATGCTTCCATAGGTCACGAAGAATAAAAAAGTTACGGCACTTCTACTTTATTAAGAATCTCTGCTATCACCTCTTCAGTAGTAATATTGTTGGCTTCGGCCTCATAACTTAATCCGATGCGATGGCGCATAACATCCGGACAAATCGCACGTACATCTTCCGGGATAACATATCCACGATGTTTTAAGAATGCATAAGCACGCGCTGCCAAAGCCATATTGATAGAGGCGCGAGGAGATGCTCCGTAAGCAATCATATCTTTCATATTATCCAACCCATACATGTCAGGATAACGAGTAGCAAAGACTATATCTACAATATAACGCTCTATCTTTTCATCCAGATAAACTTGTTTAACCACTTTGCGAGCATCAATTACTTCATCGACTTTAAGCACAGGAGTAACTTCCTGGCGGAATCCGGAAAGATGTGATGCAACGATCCTCATCTCTTCCTCTTTTTTGGGATAGTCGATTTTAACCTTCAGCATAAAACGGTCACATTGTGCTTCCGGCAACGGATAAGTTCCCTCTTGTTCGATCGGGTTTTGCGTTGCCATGACTAAAAATGGCTTGTCCAAAAGAAAAGTCTCCGAACCGATAGTCACCTGACGCTCCTGCATAGCTTCCAATAATGCAGACTGAACTTTTGCCGGGGCACGGTTAATCTCATCAGCCAATACAAAGTTAGCAAAAATAGGTCCTTTCTTGACGGTAAATTCTTCACGCTTTTGACTATAAACCATCGTACCAATAACGTCCGCTGGAAGCAAATCCGGAGTAAACTGGATACGGCTATATTTAGCATCTACCAGGGATGCCAAAGTCTTAATTGCCAAAGTTTTTGCCAATCCAGGAACACCTTCCAATAAAATATGTCCATCTGCCAATAAACCAATCAGCAAAGACTCTACAAGGTGTTTTTGTCCTACAATCACTTGATCCATACCTTGCGTAAGCATATTGACAAACGCGCTTTTACTCTCTATCAATTCGTTTAGTTCACGAATATCGACTCTTTCGCTCATAATTTTACGACTTTTATATATATATTTTTTATTATATCATGAAAATTTCAGCAAATGTAGTTGGTTTAGTTAAAATCAACAAGAGTTTAACACATAAAAAATCGAATACAATTTTAAAATATGCTAAACTCTTGCTGTTTTCGTAGCTATTCTCCTTATTTTATATCATCAATGTTATAAGGAGTGGGTTGATATACATAATAATTTAACCAATTTGCAAACAATAAGTTCGCTGTCGAGCGCCATCTGACCAAAGGTAATTTATTCGGATCATTGTCTCGATAATAGTTAACCGGCATTTCAATGGGAAGTCCTTTAGACAGATCACGTTTATATTCTGTGTCAAGAGTATCCGGAGCATACTCCAAGTGTCCTGTGACAAACAACTCTCTTCCTCCACGAGCAGAAACCATATAGACACCGCTCTCTTTGCTTTCGCTCAAAATAGTAAGTTCTGTGTGTTTTTTTATATCCTCGCTACGCACTTCGCTATGTCGGCTATGAGGCACATAAAACTCATCATCAAAACCTCTAAATATTGGCGAAGATGGGTCATAACTATGGTGCTTAAAGATCCCAAACATCTTTTTGTCCAGCGGATATTTGGGCACCCCATAAAAATGATACATTCCGGCTTGAGCTGCCCAACAGATATACATGGTCGATGTAACATGCGTCTTAGCCCAATCAAATATTTCTGTCAATATAGGCCAATAAGAGACCTGTTCAAAATCCATGTGTTCGAGTGGTGCCCCGGTGATAATCATTCCATCATACTTATGCTGCTTCATCTCTTCAAATGGTGTGTAAAATAATTTCATATGAGAGGCAGCCGTATTTTTGGAGATATGCTGAGGGATCATCATAAACTCGATCTCTAATTGTAAAGGAGTATTAGAGAGCAGACGAATAAGGTCATTTTCGGTCTGCTCCTTGATGGGCATAAGGTTTAATATCGCTATTTTCAATGGGCGAATATCCTGTTCCGATGCTCGATCAGAGTCCATCACAAATATGTTTTCTGCTTTCAATGCTTCGATAGCAGGCAGATTTTTAGGCAATTTTAAAGGCATCTCCTAATCTGTCTAAATTTTAATTTACCGATTTATAGATCGATTTTAAATCATCACAACCAAATAGCGGGTTATGCTCCAGAATTGTACAGGATCTTTGATAACAAGTTTAAGTGTTTTATCATAATCCTTTACGATCTCATAAGAAGTTTCAGGCATGGCAGATAACACCTTAGCATCTTTACTACCCAAAGGTATTTCTGTAACTTCGCGAATATCAATTTGTTTGAATAATTCGGAACTCATTCCTTCTGTATTGATCTTTGCTGCAGTAAATACGTTATCTTTTACTAATCCGGCTTTCTTTAATTCTTTCTTCGTCCCAATCACGTAAAAGCCACTATTAAGCATAACATCTTGAGCGGCAACTACCTGCTTATTGCCTTCGTTCTCATCTGACATTGTTTGAAGATCGGCACGCACAGAGGTTAAGTCGAGACTGAGTTTTTCGATCTCAACATTCTTAGCATTTACTTTTTCCTCAAATTCCTGAATAGTAGCTATATATTGTTTGATTTCGCCCTCCATTCGTGCGATAGTCTTTTGCAATTCTTTATTCTTAGCAAGTTGCTTTGAGTACTTATTTTGCAAGTCATCAATCGCTTTTTGCTTAGCCTCAATACGACGTTGTATATCACTGATGCGAAGCAATAGACGTTCACGAATGCTCAAAAGGGTTCCATCTTCATTATTGACCGTAATCGCGCCATTGATATGATCTAAACTATCACTGACCTCTGTTAAAGTTGCAATAAGATCGGCAATCTCATTTTGTTGTTGGAAAGTCTGCATCATCAGACTGTCGGCTGTTGCTTGAGCAACCTTCAACTGCTCTTTAGTAGATGGTCCACAAGAAGCAAACAAAACTAAAGACAAAGCCAAAACGGCAAAAAACATTTTTTTCATAGTTCTAAATATTTTTATAAAGGTGTTATCAAAACATCTATCATAATAAGACTAAATAGATAATGTCATAGTCTTGATTTCACCGTGGTTAATAATATATAATCTATATCACTTGTACTCAATTCGACAATTATTCTTTATCCTTATATTTATTACGTTTGACTGTTTTCTCAGGTTCAGGTGCACCTCCCACTAACAATACAATCTCACCTTTGGGTTCTTTTTCTGTAAAATGGGAAATCAGTTCACCTAAGGTTCCTCGCACAGTTTCTGCATGGAGTTTAGAAATTTCCCGAGACACAGCTGCGGGACGTTCTACCCCCATTATCAAAGACATCTGCTGCAAAGTTCTGAGCAATCGATAGGGACTCTCATAAAAGATCATTGTACGAGGTTCTGTTGCTAAAAGTTTCATTCGAGTTTCCCGACCTTTCTTCTGTGGCAGAAAGCCTTCAAAGCAAAACTTATCGCAAGGCAAACCACTTTGCACTAAAGCCGGAACGAAAGCAGTTGCACCCGGAAGACATTCGACCTCAACGCCCCATTTGATACACTCTCTGATCAACATAAATCCCGGATCAGAAATTCCGGGTGTCCCGGCATCGGAAACGATCGCTACATTCAGACCTCCTGCAATCCGTTCTGCTAAGGTTGCTGACGTTTCATGTTCATTAAACTTATGATGGCTCTGCATAGGACAAGATATCTCAAAGTGCTTCATCAAAACACTGCTTGTACGAGTATCCTCAGCCAAGATCAAATCTGCCTCTTTTAAGATGCGGATTGCTCGCAAAGTCATATCTTCAAGATTGCCTACCGGAGTAGGAACTACATAAAGCTTCATTTCAAAATATCTCTGTAATAATGTACAAATATTAAAAAATGTCGAAATAACATTTTCTACACACGTTACTTGTCTGCAGGAAGTTTTATAATAAAACGTGAACCGCAATCATATTGCTCATCATAGAGCAAATGTCCTCCTAACCTCTCTACTAAGATATAGCACAGCGAAAGACTCAACCCTGCTCCCTGAGAGAACGGATCCTCATTTTTGAATTGCTCGAACAAATCTTCTCGTTTATCATTTGGGATTCCCGGACCGGTATCTGTCACAGTAAATATAACGTTATGTCCCTCATAATCGTACGTCCAGTTCAACTCAATAAACCCGACTTGTGTAAACTTAGTTGCATTCTCCAGCAATTGACTTAACACTTGACGTATTCGATCCGGATTAGAATGGAAATAATACTTTACTCCCTCTGGGATTGCAAGTCTCATTTCTACACCCGGAAGGAGATAATCCTGGAAAGCAGCAACAACTTCCTTACATAGGGAAGTAGCTTCCACCTCAATATTGGTAAGGATATCTGCTCCGCTTCTCAAGTCTGACAGATCCATGATATTCTCCAATAAATGAAGTAAATCATCAGTATTTTTGCTGATGATTTCAGCATATTTTTGCGTTTCGGGTGAGACATGGGTTGTCGATGAAAGCAATTGGGAGAAACCGGCTATAGCATTCAAAGGTGTACGTATCTCGTGACTCATATTACGGATAAACTCGCTCTTCATGTGGTTAGTTTGCTCCATCTTTTCTCTCGCATCCTCAGCTAAATCTTTCGCTTCGGTTACAACTCGATATGCCTTTTTCAATCTACTGTGTGCACGGTGCTCGATATAAAGAAAGACACAAACAACAATCAAAAATAAGACTATAATAATAACAAAGATCAAGCGATGGTTAAAATTAGTAGAATCAATGCTTTCTTGTAGGCGGGTATTAGTCTCTTCCAATTGATTGACCCCTAACAATACACCAAACTCATTAACCGCACGATCTGCATTATTACTATGTATAGAGTCGCTAAGCAGGCACAAATTGCGATAATAACGAGTTGCAGTTTTATATTTCCCTACTTTTTCATATAATTCGGCACGATGCAAAAGGTCCTCGTAAGGAGAAAAGAGAGGATGTTCTGAAGACGATTCCAAAATATCAATTGCCTTTTTATACTGACGAGTAGAGTCATAAAAGACAACCATAGAGGCATAATAAGTCCCGGAAGCTCGATAAAGAGAGGGACTCTCATCCAATAAACGTTTTGCCAAAGCAAGATTCTCTTGAGCCAATACATCTGCATCACATGCCAAATAGAGTTCAGAGAGTCGTAAATAATAATAATATCTATGCCAATCCGTCCGGATGGTTTCATAACACAACTTCAATGTCTCACGAGCCTTATCATAGTTAGCGACAGTAATATACAACCTCGCTAAACGAGAATAGATGGCTGAAAGATTGTCCGTATCTCCCTTAAACTCACGCAATACGTTCAACTCTCCTTCTATGGCATCAATAGCCATCGGATATAATTGCCAACGTGCATATATAGATCCGACTGTCGCATAAGCATTTATTAGGCCATCGGTATTTCCTTGATCTCTGGCCTCCTCTAACATCTTCTCTGCTTCAGACAGAGCTATATTATAAAAATTATTGCGTACATAATAAGCAATCTTTCGCTTGCCCCAGATAAAATAATATTCTGACTGCATATTATTCTCCTTAGCCATGCTCATAGTCCTATCCAAATAATAGAACAAACTATCTTTGTTGTCTGAGCGGAAATAATAATAATAGTCCACCTTATTACTTAAAGCGACCAACATCATCGGCACGTCATTCTGCTCCTCTGCCATATGATAGAGGGTATCGGACATAGGTAAGTATCGCTCATTATAAGCCTCCTTTAAGACACTCTTAGAGTAAGATACAAGCAGACTATCTGAATTTACCGAAAAAAAGACATTTTCGCTAAAATACTGAGCATAAGAACACATGCATAGTCCTAAACAAGCGAATAGAGACAATGCTCGTCTAAAAAAAGATCTGATCTGCGGGGAAAGTCTCTCTTTCCTCATAATATTATTTGTTTGTAAGACATTAATCGACAACAATAATTTCCTTGCTTAATGGACAAAAGAAGCAGTCTTCTTCTGGTAGGAAATGTGTCAAGGTGTACCTAAATAACCTTTGACAACATCCCTCAACTTTTGGACATTAATAGGTTTAGACAGAAAATCACTGAAACCATTTTTCATAATCTCGGTTTTATTTGCGACAAAAGCAAATGCTGTTACAGCAATGATCGGAACTGTAGTGGAAATTTTGCGTATTTCTCTTGTTGCTTCCTTTCCATCCATACGAGGCATACTGATATCCATAAGCACCAAATTGGGCTGATGTTCTTTAAATAGTTCTACAGCCTCAACACCATCTTTAGCATGGACCAAATTATACTCTTTACTCAAAATAGACTTAAATAGCAGATAATTGTTATCATTATCTTCTGCTACAAGTATCGTTGCTTGGTTCTTAGATTTAGAGATAGTTTGCGTTACGACAGTTTGTGCTCTCTCTTCCTCCGTTTTCTCATTGACCTCTTCGATCTGATCATCATTATTTACCGGAACGTCTCCTCCAAATGGCAAAAGAACCCAGAAAGTCGAACCTCGTCCGATACCTGCACTATGCATACCGATTTCACCTCCCATACGTTCGGTCAAATGCTTAGAAATCGACAAACCTAAACCACTACCGGCTTGATCGCTATCCAACTTGACGAAACGACGGAAAACCGTTTCTTGTTCTTCCGGAGAAATACCCCGTCCCGTATCTGTTACAAACAAATAGATCTTATCCCCTCGCAATTCATATCCAAATCGGATAAAACCTTTCTTTGTAAACTTAGCAGCATTGGTCAAGAAGTTGATAAGGATCTGCGACAAGCGATTAGAATCAGTATTCATCGTAAGAGCAACCTCACCTGGCAAACACTCTAATTTCACTCCCGGATGTAAGCGTCCCTGGATCGTATTGCCAACATTATGAAGCAAAGCATTTAAATCTACCTCACGATAATCAAATTTCACAGTGTTAGACTCAATCTTGGCAAGATCCAAAACATCATCGATCAACTGAAGCAGCAATTGTCCATTATATTCCACTAAAGAGGAATATTCTTTCTTTTCTGCCGGATCTTCTGTAGAGGCTAATAGTGAAGAAAAACCAATGATAGAATTAAGCGGTGTGCGTATCTCATGACTCATATTGGCGAGATAAGCAGACTTCATCTGTTCTGAATTTTCGGCTTTCTTCACTGCATCCACCAAAGCCATTTCATACTTTTTACGGTCTGTAATAAAATGTATAAATCCGAGCAGAAAAGCCGGAATACCACATTCATCTGATTGATCGGGGAACATTACCACCTCAGCCCACTCTTGATTACCATTCTGCAAACCCTCTTTAGTTGCTAAACGAAGTTCTTTAGAAAACTCCTTGTTCTTTTGCTTACCCAATGAGAAGCTATCTACTGCCTGCTTAAATTCTCCTCTTTCTTCGAAATAGATATTTCCTAAAAATTCTTCGGCTGAAAATATCTGTGTACTCTCTGTAGAACCGGTCAGACGTGTTAAATTAAAATTCTCTACCGCCTTATATGGAGCATCAAAAATAACTACCTTATTAGCAATGTCCCATCTGAAAGCTAAAACCTTAATACGATCAGCCATCAGATGCAGTTTCCGTTGCACCTTAGTAAGAGATGATTCGGCCACGACTTGACGAGTGGCATCCATGCCAAACACATCCACAACTCCATCAGCGTCCGGGGCTTGATAAATAAACTCCAAAACTCTCCCATTGGCCAATGAGTAAACCGAAGTGACGGGTCGTCCCTCTTCTCGCGCTTGATTTACCTTATCGATAAATCCTTTCTTTTGATCTGTAAAACCTCCGGACAACGGAGAGATGATACTTTCAAAAGGCTCGTTGCAATAAAGAAGATTCAAATCTACCACATTACCCTCTGTATCAAAAGTAGCCTTGGTTCGAGCATAAAGTACCGGCAATTTACGCACCCAACGATTTCTTTCATTGAGAGCCTTTTTATTACTGATTATTTTACCAACCGTGTAATAAACCATGATACCAATCATGAGCAATGTGACAAAAATCATCAACCACCACACCGGTCTGTCCTGACTCTCCTGGGCACCTTCGAGGAAGACTACATCCTGAGGGCATCTGGTTTCACTCAACCCGCATTGCAACAAGCGAGCTTTGGATACATGAGGTATAGAAGATGTTATATCTGCCAAGTAAAACGGTATTTCTCTCGGTTGCTCACCATTGAGCACACGCATGATCGTTTTATTTATGACCCGATTGATCTCTTCGTCATTGGCAAAACAACCTCCTACAAAAGCACCCGTATTGAAGAAACCTCTCCAAAGGGTAAAAATCGGCTGCTGAGAAGCATCAAAGAGTTCCTCATTTCCGGAGTAAATCGTATTACCCATCAACTCCTGGTGACGATAGTTCCATGATGAAAATAGCATTCCTGTAGTCAAATCGCGATGTTGGATGCGTTGCTGCAAGATCGAAATATTATCTGCATTAGCACGGATACGCTCATAAGTCACCTCCGGATAATGGACATTCAAATAAGACTGTATCAGTTGATCCAATCGGCGATTGAAATAGAGGTTATCCGCTACAAACACAAACCTCTGCGTTCCCGGCATCATCTTCATCATCATATCGATAGTGGCTCGATAAAACGAAGGAGACTCTACAAAAGTAAAGTTACAAGCCGGTCTCAACTTATTAATCGAAGTCAACGCATTGGCTCCAAAAGAATGTGTATCTACGCCTTCTGAGGGAGTGTAATAATGATTTTTAGGCGCGTACGTATCATTATCTGACACAAATACCATCGGGATATCATTCCCCCATTTAGCCATCAGTTCTTCTCTCAAAGTAAAAGCCATTTCTCCCAATAAGAGGAGGCAAAATGGTCGGCGCCCTTGTGTAAAGGACAGAACATGCTCTTTGACAATATCATAAATCGAATCATTGGTGATCCAAGAGCTATTCATGTGCACCTCTTTCACTATAAACTGTCTATTTTTGCTTGAAACTTCTCGCACAGACGATATGATAGCGCGGCTCCAAACAAATCTTTCGTTAGTAGAATTTATAATAAACAATTCCGGCACCTCTGCCACACCACCGGAGTGCGTTACGACCGGCACAGAATTATTATCCGCATACGCAAATGCGAAACTACATAACAGACAAGCCAATGATAGGATAGACTTGGCAGTGCAAATTCTAAAGAAATGGAACAATTTCATATCGTTAATAAATGGCTTAACTATTTTGAGAATAGGCTGCTGAATGGAATTAATATCCAGTAATAGAAATAATACTTAATTCAATATACAGCAATTATTTTACCAAAACCTTCTTTCCTCCAATCAGGTAGAAACCTTTTTCCACTCGAATCACTTTCCTTCCCATGAGATCAAATACTTCTCCCTCACCGATGGCATCGGTGCGGATGGATTCTATCGCTGTAGTGTTGTTATAAGGACGTCCCAACAGATAATAATCTGCCGGTGTGAAGGATTTAGTCTGTTTCATACGCAAGTATGATGTATTATCACCGAAGAGTTTACTCTCGATAGCGAAATAACCATAACCGAGAGTTTCGTCATGGCGGAATTCATAAAAACGTTCTCCGTTAGTAATCGTACCGAAGGTAGATGTAACCGTTCCCTCATATGCGATACCTCTGAGGTAATTGGTAGTCATACCGCTGACAGCAGTCGAATTATCAGAAGGCTTGAAACGAAGCTGTCCTGCATTATTTCCGGTGTAACGAAGCAAAACAGGCTTGGCAGCAGGTATATAGTCTGTCTCTATGTGTTTAAGCGACACTGTGTCATTACTACCGGTCTTGCTATATGTATTGACGATATAAACCTCCACATCCTCGGGAAGATCAACTTTATAGTCCGAGTAGAAAGGAATCCATTGTTCTTCAACGGGAGCCTCTTTCTTGATGGTATAATAGTCGATCGGACTATAAGAGAGATGAGGGGGCTGATTATAACCGACATTCTGCCATACGATCGCCATGTCATAGACATGATCATCTCTAAGTGTCGGGAGAGAATAATCAGAAGGATGATTGGTAGAGAAGATAGTCAAAGAGTGAGATCCATCCTCATTGGTCACCCAATAGATGGCCTCCTCACGCCAGTCTCCAAACAAGTCTGCCTGCAGATTGGGATTATACTTAGATCCATTGATCGAAGAAGCTCCTCCCTCATTATACAGAGTGATTGTTCGTCCATAAGATTGATATTCACTATCCCATTTGTCAATGTGCTGACGGTCATGATACTCATCATAGAGATCTCCGGTCCAATAGATACGATAATTGATGGACGAAGAGGATACCGTACCATTTTGCCACGGGCAAATCACTTGTCCCTTAACATTATACAGGCTGGAAGACGAAGAGTGGAAAAACTCTGCTCCCTCGTGTTTAGAGTCACAATCGAGAATCAGTCCGCGTCCGGTGTCAGAGTTGGTCTGAGGAGTAGAAGCCAATACCTTTCCGGTTTTCGCGTCACGCAGAGAGACATCATAGGCAGCAGTTTCACTCTCATAGACAGCAAACACCTCCATACCCTCATGGTCCAAATCAAAATCTCCGAGATGGAGCGCATCACCATGTCCGGTACCACCACGCCAAAGCGTGCTTCCGTCATGGTCGATACATGCTGAACCGACGATAATTTCGTCACATCCGTCTCCATCGACATCGCCGACCGTCACACTGTGATGGCCTTCGCCATATGTACCTTTGTTTTTAGTCGAAGAATTATGATACCATCGTTTGATGAGCTGCTGTCCGTCGAAGTCGTATGCAGCTGCAAAACTACCGGCATAATAACCTCTCATCATTACAGCACTCGGATGCTCACCATCCAAAAATGCGACACAAGCTCTATAACGATCTGAACGATTGGCATTAGAATCTCCCCAGACCGATGTACTCACATCACCATAAGCCGGCTCATATTTGACGGTGTGGATAGCAGCACCATTGACACCATCAAAAATTGTCAGATACTCAGGACCGGAAGTAATGTGACCTTTGCTATTTACATAATTAGCCTTCGGATCATCATTTCCCATCAGGACATAATTACCCTCACCATCGATCGTTCCGGGAGCGGTCTTAACGACCATCTCTCCAAATCCATCTCCATCAAAGTCATAACAGAGGAACTGCGTATAATGCGCACCGGCACGGATGTTCTGACCTAAGTTGATACGCCACAGGAGTGTACCATCCAGCTTGTAGCAGTCTATATAAACCGAACTTGTTGTTCCGCTTCCGGCACTGTCCTTACTATTATTAGGATCCCATTTGACGATAATTTCGTATTCCCCATCACCATCCATGTCATAAGCAGAGCAGTCATTAGGAGTATATGTCGCTCCTAAACCTCTCTCATCAGTTGGGGTTTGCAGAGGCAATCTTTTATAAATTTTACTCCATACAGCCACATTATCCTGACGTTCAACGATTTCTCCATCACGAACCACCTCCAGCGAATAGGTAGAAGAGGTCGAACCTTTAGCATCAAGGAAATTACTCTTGGTAAAAGGTGATCCGGTCACTTCGACACCATCACGATAGAGACGATACTGAGTGTTACGTCCATCTGCAACACGTTTGCGCCAACTTACCAGGATACCATTAGATGCCGGCACGCCGATCAATCCTCGATTGAGGGCAACGGCTGTACCATGATTACGACTTGTCACCACAAAGCGGATAGAGGCAGTAAATACACTCTGTCCTGCTTCGGTCACTGTAACCGTAGCCTCTTTCTTTTCATAAGAAACCGATGCCTCATACCCTTCGATGGCAGCTACCTGAAAGTCTGTAGGATCATTAACAAGGGGAGTTTCCCAAGCGGTTGTTGCACCGTTTTTCAAGTCCTTCATGACCGACAACAAATCTCCAGCACTACAAGAAAAAGCAGAGAGGTAATGAGAAAGTGTGTAGATCGGCTCATCCACCATACCTTCAAGGATCAAGTTACGGAAACCCATATCCTTATTGGCAGCGAGGTTATAGACATACACCGAAACGGTAAACGGCTCACCATCCACCAAATAGTCTGCCACAGGAAATTCAAATGTAGTATATCCTGTACTATTGCTTGCATTGATTTTATTGCGAAGCGGAATTAATCCGGTCTGAAAAGCCGTTTCAGAGGCACTTCCGACTTGAATATAAACATCCAATTTTCCTCCATCTGTACCCAATTTAGTAGCATCAAAAGAGAGTTTTGTGGGCTTAAACGTATGACCGGCAGCCGGAGTAATTGAGTAAGAAACACAATTGCCTGTAGTTTTGCTTGAGACAGACACAGCGGGTCTAAACTTCACAAAAGGAGGCTCAAACGTCACCCCTTCAAAACCTTCGTCAGCATTGGCTGAACTTTGCACACCGGTTACAGACAAATTTTTACCGACAGCCAAGGCGGGGGTGATCAGAGAGGCATATTCACTTTCACCCTCCACTGAAACCGCCTGAAGATTTTCAGTATCCGAACATGACCACACAGCCTTAACATGTTGCGCCCATGCTGTTTCACTCTGACCTAAGATAATCATCGCCACTGTTACAACGAGCAACGACTTAAGTGTAAATGTCAATTTGTTTTTCATATAATCTGCTTTTTTTAAAATTTCATACATATGACCTACCATTAGGGTACAATATGCTGCAAATATAATTAAAAAATTTGATACAAATTAAAAAAATCTTACACAACTCAAAAAAAAGGGTTCACAACAGCCGTAATTATAGAATTAGGGGTTATTTCTGACTATAAAACTGAGTAAACCAACTTTATCAATCAGACAACGAGAGGAAAGCCAACTCAAATCATGATTAAGTTAAACGAAGTCAACGTATAATAAAAATTAAGTTTAACTGAGTAAACCGGATTTACCAATAAGGCACAAAACGGTTAACTACATCCGTTAACATACAAAGCCATAGCCATCGCCTTCGCCTTCGCCTTCGCCATCTGCCATCTGCCATAGCCATAGCCTTCGCCATAGCCATAGCCATCTGCCATCGCCATCGCCATAGTAGGGCGCAGCACGCTGAACGCAGCACGCTGTGTAAGGCAACGCAGTGCGCTGCATCACCCGACGAAGCGCACTGTGCAAGGCAACGCAGCGCGCTGCGTTTATAACAATAAGAGGCTGTGTCCGAATGAATTTTGGACACAGCCTCTACATCTTAACGTGTTACTAATTTATTCTACCATTAAATCCCACGGCACAAAATAACCGGGAAGTCCTGTGATAGGGTTATTAGAGACAATCTTGCTTTCGATTTCACCGGCACGATCACCATACTTAGGAGTAACACGAGAGGTGATAATGGTCGGATCATTCCAGCGGATTGCATTTCTGATCAGCGCAGGATAAACTTTACCTTCGGCGGCAAACTCAAGCATATACTCATTGGCAAGGATGCAGTCATTATATTTCATAGAGGCTGCCAAAGTCTCTTGCGTTGTAGTATCAGACTGCAAAGTGCATGCACCCAATGCGAAACATCCGCGAATGCCATTATAGGGATACTTGTTGGCAGAACCGTTCGCCAAGTTGGCGGTCCAGTTCTGGGTAAATCCTTCCCACTCATGACGCAAAGCTGCATCGCAGGAGTCATTGGTCACCACCTCTACGATGGAGTTTGCATTATTATTGACACCATTATTGAGGATCCCATCAGCAGCCACAAAACGACCGGTATGATTCAATGCCTCATAAAGCATAAACAAGTAGTCACCTCCACGGAATGTGTAAATGTGACAGTCATCCTGATACGGATTGACACGCGCAGTACTACCCACTGGACGATACTTAGCGATGTAGTAGTTCACACCATTCTGCTTGACAGAGACATTGCCTCGACGATCGCCCGTAGCGCTCGATCCGGGATTAAACGCCTCGTTGGTCCAACGATCACGACTCACCTCTGCCGGGCGCAATAGGTATTGATTGGGATACTCATCTGAGAAATGCTTCAGAAGTTGGTTGGTCTGACTCTTGGTATAATCATAGATGATGGCACTGATGCACTCCTCGCCATAGGGTGAAGAATAATCCCAGAATGAGGAGAAGTGAGAAGTCGTATAAGAGGTACGGCTCCAATAGCGAATGTTTCCGGTAAAGCTATAATCCAGTTCCGAAAGCATATTGGCAGCTACAGCCTCATAATAGGCCGAAGAATCCTCTCCCCGACTATCCATAAACGCACCTTTCCAGAGATAACACTTGCTGAGCAATCCGATAAACGGAGGGGTCATCGTGTCCCAATAACGATAGGCAGAATTGGCGATACTGGTGATATTGCTTGGGTCAAGCCACTCGATCCAGGAAAAAGTTACTTCTGCCTGATAACCTTCATATCCATTGTGCAACAAATCGATACAGGCATCGATCGTCTGCTCGAGTGATAACATCCGGAATTTCTGAGTATCAGTCAAATCCTCCACTTTGAGAATCGGATCATCAAACCAAAGTGCCTGGCCATAGATCTCGGCAATGGTGATATATGTCCATACCTTTACTCTAAGGGCAGATGCGATCAATCCCTCAAAATATTTGGTCTCAGCGACCACTTCCGGATACTCCTTCTTGAAATCGAGAAGTTTGGCAATATAGTCATTGCAGGCTATAACAAGATCATAATAGGCTGCCGGATCAGCATAACTATTGCCGGTCAGATCCTCATCATAATTATACAGAGCGATCAACTCGTTGATGGACTGTTCGGTCGGTTCGAGCAGATCTCCACGAGTGTCGGTCAAATAGATTGCCTTATCACCAACCGCTTGCATACGGGTCAATACGCCCAAGTATCCGGTACTCATCTCGGTAAGCGAAGACATATATTTATCGCCATCCAAGCTATCATCTGTCTCCGGATCAAAAAAATCATCACAACCCGACAATACGAATGTTCCCAAAAGGAGTAAAGAGGGAAGGAAATATTTTATTTTCATATTATATACAAAACTTAAATGATTAGAACTTCAAGTTAACACCAATCTTAACAGACTTGGGCAACGAAACCTTTCCATAATCCACTCCCTGCATATAAGGGCTGTATGAATAGCTGAACTCCGGATCTGCTCCCAAATAATCTGTGAAACAAAGCAAGTTTTGTCCACTCACATAGATGGTTCCACCATGGATCAGTTTCAAGATCTTCTTGTTGAAAGTATAGCTCAATGTGACATCGCGCAACTTCAAGTAAGAAGCATCCTCGACAAAACGATCAGAAAAGTCATTATTGCCGACAACATCACCCCATGTGGCACGAGGCATATCTGTGATATCACCTTCATTCTGCCAACGGCGCAAAACGGCACGACTCTGGTTAGAGAAGTCTTTGGAAGACTCTGTCAAACGACGCACAGCATTATATGCCTTGTTACCTTTTGAGTAAACAAAATTCAAATCAAGTGCAAAACCCTTATACTCGATAGAAGTCCAAAGATTGCCATAGAAGTCCGGTGTAGCAGATCCTAAGACAACTTTATCGGCATCATTGATGATTCCATCCTGTTTCTGATCGACATAACATACATCACCGGCTTGATATGCCACGCCATTGCGATTTTTCAGATTTGCCTCGCGGGCATCATGGGTCGTTGCATATACACCTGTGGTCTGATAGCCATAGAACGAATAGGGGTTCTCTCCTACGCGAGAGATAATCTCACTACCATCAGAGAGTTTAGTCAGGAACGAATCAGCTCCGCCCAATGAAAGCACTTCACTATCGATCGTAGAAAGACTTCCTCCGAGGGTCCAACGGAAATCACGGGTCTCTACCGGGACGATCGAAGCCGAGAGTTCAAAACCTTGGTTGCGGATCGAAGCATCATTGCCATAATAAGGAGATGTACCCATAGCGGAAGACATCGAACCCAGCATGAGGACATCCTCTGCGTCCGTGCGATAATAGCCACCCTTGAGGTTGATTCGGTTTCGATAGAGGCTGAGATCTACTCCGGCATTCAGAGTCTTATTGACCTCAATGCCGAGTTTGGTATTAGGCACATTGGCACGGATGATACCGGCAATGGTCTGATATGGCTGACTCGTATAGTAGTATTTACCAAACTTAGAAGAGTAACGGCTGTTACCGGTTACACTATAGTCTGCATATACATCCAACTGATTGAGCCACTCCACCTCATTCAGCCCGGTCCAGTTGGCAAGCATCAATGCGGCATGGGCAGCCGGATAGAAATTGGCCCGCTCCGTATCTTTTCCGGTGGATGAAGCCCCATCCACAGAGGCAATCATACCGATCTTAGCCAGGTTACCATAAGTATAATCAGCACTTACATAGGCATTCAGCCAGTTCCAAGCATTGTTATAACCATCGATAAATCGACCGATGCTGGAGACGTTACCCAATGTCTGATAAAAGTCATTGGCTGTGTTGCGTCCCACACCCATGTCATACTCATTCTTGGTCATAAGCATCTGTGCTCCGGCTTTGACATTGAGATGATGGACATTGTCAAAGGTCTTGTCATAATTAGCAGTGAGTCCTGCAAACATGTTATAGATCTCACCATCTCCTACACGTACAGTATTGTCTGACTGACCAAATTGGTCAAAAAGAGGCACGATGTCAGAGTTGTTGATACCGGGGATAAAGATTTTCTCCTTGTCATAGTTGACATAGAGACCAAACGAACCTGCAATGGTCAGACCGGTGATCGGCTTGTACAGGAGCTGAATCTTCGTGTTGATGTCATATTGACGGATAGAGGCATCGACCGTATTGACGATAGCCACCGGATTGCTGACGATGAAGTCCGTATTGGTGTTAGCGCCATAATAATAGCTTGAGTATGTACGAAGCAATCCATAGCTTCCGTCCACGTTGGCGATAGCACTGCTACGATACGGGCTGAGCAAAGGAGAACGACGATAAGCCGCATACATTGGGTTAGTCTCCAGGCTATTGCCTTGCTCCTGATACTCTCCATTCAGATAAGCAGCATTGACCGAGGCTGTGATCTCAAACTTTTTAGATACCAACACGTTGGCATTGATTTGAGCATGAAAACGATCAGATTTAGTACCCTTGAGCGTACCTTCATCGCCCATATAGCCCAACGAAATATCATACTTAGCGATAGCATCACCACCCTCGACACGGAAGAGATAGTCATGTGTCATAGAGTTAGTCATGATCTCATCCTGCCAGTCGGTGTCGAACGTATAAAGATGCGCATTGTTGGCATTCGGATCGCGCATGAAAGCAAAGTTATTAAAGAATGCACCCATGTCATTCTTATAATAATCCATGGCGATGTCTGAAAGATAGGTCTTATACTCATCAGACTTCATAAGGGGAAGTTTGCTTCCGGCAAAGTTCAAACCAAATGATCCGGCAAACGTAATTTTGGTGTCCAAATTATCGCTTTTAGCACCATCTGTCTCAATGAGAAGTACACCATTAGAGCCCATCGAACCATACATGGCTGCCTCTGCCCCTTTGAGTAAAGTCACATTGGAGATGTCTTGAGGATTGATGGATTGGAAAATCGAACGGGAATATCCATTGACCAAGACAGACTCATTTTCATCTGCCATAAACGGCACTCCATTGATCACAACCAAAGGAGAGTTATTGGCAACAAACGAACGGATACCACGCACAGAGAGGTAAGAACCCTCACCCGGCATACCCCCCTTTTGGGTCACCTGAAGTCCCGTCATTTTGCCTTGCAACGCTTTATCCAGCGTCACTGCTCCGAGTTCAAAATCTTTCTTGCCTACATTCTGAACGCCATAAGTGCCTTGAACACCCTCTCGTACATTATCAATTTCGACCTGAGTCTCATTGTAGTTCACTGCATCCTGATCGATCAGCCAGACATGGACGGCGGAAGAGTTATAAGTAACACGGATCTCTTTTGGATAATAGCCGTCGGCAGTTACCTTAACGACAGCCCATTTTTTGAGATCTTTCATTTCAAAACGACCTTGCTCGTCCGTACGCTCGATGGCATGTCCGGAAGAGGTCAGGACGGCATCTACTACAGGTTGATTCTGAGAGTTATAGACCACACCACTGATGGTATAGCGCTCAGCAGATTGTTCCTGAGCAAACGCTACGGAAGGGACCCAGGTACTTCCGGCTCCAATCAAGGTCAAGCCATATAAGCTATATTTCAATATATGATTTTTCATAACGCATCTCTGATTTAATAGTTATTGACAGTCGGACGCAAACACCAGTGATTAAACGTATAGCTGGTCACATCGCTACCCGATGTAGTAGTGTTTTTACACTCCATGCGGAACAGAAGCTGCACCGCGGATCCGTCACCATAATAATCCGGGACTTCTAATTCCTGAATGATCAGACCGCCATCCGTATTATAGTTGTGAGCTTTGCTATGAGTGATCGCCGGATCACTCGTGCTGTATCCTTCCGGATAAGTATTGGGGAGTGACGCACCTCGATCATAGTGATAAGTGGTTCCCGCTGTACCATCCAGGATGGCCGACCCCTCTGCTCCGAGGATAAAGGTGGTGTCTGCAGTAAGCGGATTGACCGTAGCAACAGCGACATCAAGGATGATGTTCATGTTCTGCTTGAAGCCCATCGCGAGACGATATTTCCCTGGGGGTACCAACTTCGGACTTACCTCATAACCACCCTGTCCGTCAGAGATACTGCAGATCGGGGTAAAATCGAGACAGAATGAGGTGATCGAGTTGTCATTTTTCTTCAAGATCAAGGGAGAGTTACCATGCATTGGCCACACACCGGCAAGAGGAGTCCACTCGGCAACTTCATTGGTACTTACGCTACCAAATTTCAAGTTGGTCATCTTGAAGTAGGCTTCCTTCTGCTCTGCCGTACAATATTGATACTGCATGAAATCCTCTTTCAGACGGTAGATCAAGACATTGGTCGGGATCTTAAAGCGAGTAACGTTATATGCAATCGCATTGGAGAGTTTGGTAGGATGCTCCAAGTCGAGTTGCTGCACGCTGGTACGCCACTGACGAGCATAGATCGAACTGATGTCATTATCCGTAGGATCCGCAGCATTCATGTTTGGTGTCAAGTCTGCTGTTGAATACTCCTGGTTAAAGAATGCAACCTCCAGGATCCAACGACGCATGATGGAGTCTGAACGACCCTCAATGTAGAGAGAGTCTGTAGGATTGCCGATGCGATATCCCCAGGCACGCAATTGTTGATCAGCCTCCTGCATAGCCTCCTGAATCACATCATTAGAGAAGACCAGCACGGTAGCTTTCAAAGCCTCCGAACTCAAATCAAAATTCTTGGCATCAAAGAAGGCATTGGTGTAGATAAACACAGAGTCATAGACCGTGTTACCATTGGCATCGACACCGATGATCTTACTATTGGCCTTGTCAAACTCCTTACCACCGGAGGAGAGTACCATGTCTTTAAAGATGCTGTACTCATCGCCCAGGATGTTACTCAAATAATCCTGTAGCGAAGTTGGAGTGGAGATCATCTCAGAGATGACATAGATATAACCATCCGCAGTCTTAATCACCTCACTGAGAGAGGCATTGTTGAAGAAGACATGACCGATGATGTTACCATTTTCAGCTTCCTCATCTGCAGTGATGGTGACATACTTGTCGTGCCACATCAGGATACGGTCACCGCTATTGAGTTTGGAGGGAGAGACAGCTATATCGGTAACGTGAGAGTTAGCGACATACAATGCACTGTCTGCTACCGGCTGATAAAAATTATCATTGGCTACAACAAGCAAGGTGTAAAGCTGGTTGTTTTCAGCCAATTTATCAAAAATACCATTCTCCGACAAGAGTTGAGACATCTGTGAGAGATCCTCACGAGTGTTCAGATACTCCAGGGTCTTGCTATCGACTGATTTGATTTCGACATTCTCATTGGATGTCAGCACCTCATCATAGTGAGACTTGTTTTCCAAGTCCTCGCAACTCACCATCATCGACATGGCGAGCGCGGCAGCAACTAATTGGATATATGCTTTCATAATACTTTACTGAAATTATTTAGATTACTCTTCGATCGGAGTAAAGGTTATTGCATCAAACTGCAGACTAAACTTACTGTTGGTGCTGGCAGCCGGATCCATGACAATTATCTTAAAGACATGCTTGGAGGTGATGTCAAACTCGACCTCATCATAAAGTGTGCACTCATACACACCTGCCAAACTCTTTGTAATGGTGGTGTAGGGAGAGATCAACTTCGTATATTTGGTGTCTTTCACTTCCGGATTGTTGGGATCTTCCTCATCGATGGAGATCTTGATGGTTCCACCCTTACAGCCGTTGCTGGTGCGGATAAATGCCAACTCTGTCAGATATGCCATAGAGAGGGTCACTTTATATTTACCCTTGACCAAGGTTGGAGTCTCCATCTTGACAAATCCCTGATAACCCAGGTTAAAGACTACGCGGTCATAGTTGACACACTTCTTCAGATTGCTCTTGCAGGTCACATAAGAGATGGCGCTATAATTATTATTGGCAGATCCTTCAGGACCCATCTCTGCCTCCAAGAAACAATCGAAAATCGACAATTTAGTTTCTGAAGCCACCGGCGCATCGGGAGGCGTTCCGATTCTCCGTCTCACTTTTGCGTTGTCTGCCAAGTCCCAAACGACCGTACTCTGCTCCGGCTCATAGATCGGCATCCAGCCATCGATCTCGTGTAGCAGACCATTCTGAGCTACTGCCGTATAGAGATTACCTCTTGACTCGTTGACAAAATAGACGGGAGCATCTTTCTCGTTGAAGCAATATTGATAGATGGTGTCCAGCACCTCTACATAGATTGTTTCATTCTTGACCACCTCCATCCGTTGTCCAAGACTGTTGATCTCCTTGATATGTCGGGTCAATGTAAAGATCTGATTAGGAGCCATGGTACCCCAGATCTTGACACTATCTGAACTGAGACTATCAGAAAACTCCGGCTGTGTATATCGGCTGTTGAGCAAGTGATACTCTACATATTGCTTCACCAGCGAATCAGGAGTGACCGCAGGATCGTCTGCACGCTGCGCCAATTTGCTCTTCAAGTCCTCCAGACTGTTGATACCATCTTTAGCGAAACTGGCATCAGAGACAGCCAAGAACGTATAGTTACGACGACGGGTCATCTTCACACCCATATAGGTAATGGTGTCTGCTACGACATCCAAAGAGTCGGCATAACCGCTCAATTCCAAAGCATCACACATGATCGAGTAAGCTGGATTCTGAAGCACACGGTCATACAGTGTCTCTACCAAAGGAGCAATGAGTCCGTCGGTTACATATATAAAACCATTGGAGGTTTTTACATACTCCCTATCGACATGGATCGTTTGGTTCAGAATATAGCCGGGATTAAGACTGTCAATCTCAATATTCCAATTTGTTCCATAGGCATTGTTATAGGTCAAAGAGACCACATTCGGACCAAACTTGTCAGAGAGTTTGAGAGAGTCTGCCTCATAGACATGAGTCTTAACCAAAGCTTCTGCATACTCCAATCCCATCTCCTCGATGGAGGAAACTCCTAACTCCTGATAAAAGTTTCGGACAGCCTCATCAGAGGGGACCATCACGGTATACTTAACACCTTGTGTACCTTGATTGAGGGCACTATATTTATCCGAATACTCCAGGATATGGACCCACTCGGAGAATAGCCCCATATTGTCCAACGTGGTAGAAATAGGCTCGTATTCAGCAGGCATATAAGAGCCCTTGTTTTCATCCTTAAGCTCCCAAAGGCCGTCATCACATGAAGCTACGGAGAGGCCTACTCCCAGAAGTAAGAAGAATAAACGTACTGATTTATAGATTGATTTCATATTTCAGATTATTTAAAAGAAGACTCATAGAAAGGATTTTGTTCTAGCCCTTTGATCATATCGATCTCAGACTTGGGGATCGGCAAATACCAGGCATAAGAATCCGCCAACGTATTCATAATCCACATATCACTCATGGTATTATTACCCTCCATGATCATGGTGATGGCCATATCTTTATATCCATTGGAGATTCCGGTAAAACTGTTGCCCGGCTCAAAAGTCTGATCATAACGAGCGAGACGAAGCAGGTCATACCAGCGTTTGCCCTCTCCGACAAACTCCAAAGCCCGCTGATTGAGCAACTCGGTCATCAGAGAGACTTCGCTCTCAGCGGCAACTGCATCTGCAAACTGATCGTTCTCCTCGATGTAAGGAGAGATGCCGGCACGCACACGGATCTTGTTGATCAGTCGGACAGCCTCAGCCCAATAGGCATCACCCATCATGATCATAGCCTCTGCCTTCATCAAGATGACATCAGCGACACGATAGAGGATAAAGTTGGCATCCTGCTGGGTCCGGACATTGGCGATGTCAAGGACATCTGTACCACAATATTTCCATACATAATATTGGGAAGACGAACCGTCATAGGCGGTATAGTTTGTGGCATCTGAACCACAGACATAAGTTGCCATGAGCATACGTCCGATGCGCTCTCCCAAGGGGACTTTGTCATAGCCCAATGCTCTCAAGACCTCATCAGTCTCCTGCTGCATCAAGAGACGTGCTTTTTCAGAGATCAGATATTTGGAAGAGGGTGCCAAGCTAAATGAGCCACCAAACTTATTCTTCTCCTGATAGTTGTTATAGTCATAGTTCAACTCGAAGATAGACTCATTGCTATTACCGGGATAGAAGATGTCATACCACTTGTTTGTCGAAGTGATAAAGGCAGGACGCATCGCATCCTCAGCATCCAGGATCAGATTGGCATACTGGATTGCCTCTTCATAGTCATGATTCCAGAGGCATACATCGACCATCAATGCATAGAGCGCCCATCGGGTCGCACGACCTTTAGTCTGCCACTCCTCTTCATAGAAGCTCTTGGCAGCTCCTGTCTCCAGGGCGGTACGGATGTCAGATTTGATCAACTCGATGATTTCCGGCTCCGTCATCTTTTGCACTGAGAAAGGATCGGTTTTGTCTGTTACGAATGCACTGAGCACGATCGGATGAAAATCTTTGTAGTTTTTCATCAGGATCAAGTTGGCATAGGCTCGCTGGAAATAGGCTTCACAGAGATGTGAATTCATGATGGCTGTGTGATAAGTCTTATCGACAGTCTGCACACCGGGAGCAAACTGTAAGACAGAGTTGGCCATGCTGATTACCTTATACAAAGCTGAATATTCACAAGCCTTATTGGTAGGCATGATATCAAAATTCTGGATCTGAAGATGATCCACATCTTTGATCGTATAGATAACGTCACCGCGTAACTCACCCCAAGGCAAGAGTTGCCCGGCGACCATTTCGCGCATATAATAATAACCGGAGGTCACCACTGCCTCTACATCCTCTTTGGACTGCCAATAGTCATCAGAGACCTGCTCGTTATTGGGCAAGAGGGTCAGCCAGTCGTTACATGAGGTCGAAAACACCATCGTAACCGCTGCGGCTATAGAATAGAATATCTTTTTCATTTTAATTAGACTGATTTTATATGAGTAAGCTCTTTCAATAATTTGTTCAGAAAGCATATTACTCAAATTAGAAGTTCAATGAAATACCCACTGCATAACGCTTGGATACCGGAGTAGTCGATCCGTCGGTCACCGGCTTGGTGGCATCGGAAGGAAGTGCGACTTCCGGATTCTGTCCCTGGTAGTTGGTCCAAGTGAAGAGATCATATCCGGTCACGAAGATATTGGCATTGGTAAATCCTATATCCTTCAGCCAGTCTTTAGGTAGATTCCAGCTGAGTGAAATGGTTTTCAGACGCAAGTAGGAGTTGTTCTCCACGAAGCGATCCGAACCGAGATAGTTGTAACCCTCTTTATATAAGGCACGCGGAATGTCCGTATTGTCACCCTCCTTGCGCCAACGGCTGAGAACTGCGGTGGACTGGTTGTCCGAACCATACATGTTCTCCAGACTCATACGGGCAGAGTTGATCACCTTCTGACCGAAACGTCCGTGGAAGAAGGTGGTGAGACGCAACTGACCAATTTTCTTATTGTTATAGCTGATATTAAATCCTGCACCACCGGTCAATGTCGGGTTGGAGTTGCCGAGATAGACGATGTCACTCTCGTTGATCACACCGTCATGGTTGACGTCCTGATATTTGGCATCACCCGGATAAACGACTTTGTTACCATTGGTCATGCGCACCGGATCACCATTAAGATCATGCATCACATTGCCCTTGGCATCGATGGCGTAGGTCTCTTGAGTATTCTGATATACACCTAAATAGCGATAGCCATAGAAAGATCCGATCGGGTCACCCTCTACGATGCGGGTAGCATAATTGCCATTACCGAAGGTGTAGTTGTCAAACTTCTTGTTGGTGGGGAGTTTCTCCACAGTGTTGATGTTTCGCGCCAGGTTCATGTTGGCAGAGACTTTCCACTCTTTATTTTTAAAGATGTCATAGTCGAAACGAACTTCCCAACCCTTATTGCTGATCTCTCCGGAGTTATACCATTTGATCTTGTCATAACCGGTAGTTGTTGATACTCCGACATCTTTAAGCAAACAGTCTTTGGTGTAGCTCTCATAGTAGTCCACAGTGAAGTAGAAACGATCCCAAAGACGGAAGTCCATACCCCAGTCAGACTCCTTCGTTACCGCCCATTTCAGTTTGTCGAGCTGGATGCGGACAGGATAGATCGCGTTGAGGTTCATATAGGTACCCAAAGTCTGGAAAGCACCTAAATAGTCGTAACCACCGCTCGGGGCATTACCCTTCCATCCGAGACCATAACGGATCTTACCCTCAGTGAGCCACTCTTGATCCTCCATCCAGTGCTCCTCATGGACGTTCCATGCTGCACCAAAAGAGGGATATGAACCGAATCTGCGATCCTTACCCATCGCCGAGTTACCCTCGGCATTGATACTTCCACGGAGGACATAACGATCGTCATAGGTATAAACCATCTGACCGAAAATGGAGACTTCTCGGTTTTCGGAGTCCGATGAAGCTAAAGAAGCCACGATACTTCCCACCACCGGATCAGAGAGATTGGCAGAGACGTTGCCATAAGTGGTACGACCCGTAGATGCAGAGTGAGAAGAGCGTGTACGGATCAAGGCAGAAGCCACAATGCTGTGTTTCTCCTTAAACGTATTGGCATAGAGCAATTTGTTTTCGGTCTGCAATGAGAAGTTGTCTGAAGACTTGTCACCGCTGCGATTGGCATTGGTGTCAGTCCAAAGGACTCCGGTAGCCACTTGCGGAACGAAGTTCTTGGTGCGTGTAGTCTTCATGTTCATAGAGACCCAACCCTGATAGGTAAGTTTAAAGGGGAATTTATACTCCACGTTGATGGTCATTTTCTCATCACGCACGCGGGTATTCTCATAACCCTCATTGACCATAGCCACCGGGTTATAGGTTCCGGAATATTTACCCTGGAAATACTCATCCGGTGTAAAGTATGACTTGGAGCGAGTGCCGTCATCATTCATCAGATAAGGACTCATGTTAGGCATCTTCTTCTGAGCGATCGAACGGGCATTGTCCATTGCATTCGCCTCACGGGCAGTCTCAGTGAAACTGAAGTCGGTGAAGACGCGAAGACGATCAGAGAACTTATAAGTGACTTTCAGTTTGGCAGTGATACGATCCAATCCTGTACCGCGCGTAGTACCGATCTCATCGAGATAACCCAATGAGAAACGATAGGTAGCCTTGTCACCACCTCCGCTGACAGAGAAGTTGTTATCCCAGCTCCACGCATCCTGACGCACTTCATCCAGCCAGTCTGTATCGACATTATACTCATTATAATATCTGTAAGAGGGATCACGAAGGAGTTCTTTGGTGTTAAACAGCAGATCCAACTCCGAACTTGCATTACCCAAACCTTTGGCATTGGCGGCGTTCCAGATGGCATCCTCGATCATGGAGATATATTGCTTACCATTGAGCAACGGGATCGGATCCGGCTCCTGCTTGATAGAAAATTTGGATGAAAACGAGAAAGAGGTCTTTCCGGTCTTACCCTCTTTGGTCTTGATCAAAAGGACACCATTACCACCGCTCGAACCATAGATGGCGGTAGAAGAGGCATCTTTCAAGACTTCGATCGACTCGATGTCCGAGGGAGAAATGTTAAGCAGCGAACCGAAGTCCTCCTCGTTGGCTGTAGCAAAATCAAAGGAGTCGTCGATGTCCATGTGCACCGGCACACCATCGATGACGATGAGCGGCTCAGCCGATCCGGACAAGGTGCTCGTACCACGGATACGGATTGCACTGCGTGCACCCGGGTCACCACCCATGACGATATCTACACCTGCCATCTGACCCTGCAGCGCCTCCTCGATAGAGGATACCGGTGCGGTCTCTGTGATTTCAGACATCATCAACTTCTGTGTGGCAGAAGTCTGTTCCTTAAATGAGACACCAAACTGGTCTCGTTCGATCTTGCGTGCTGCCACCTCTACTCCTTCGAGCATCTTGGCATCGCTCTCCAGGACAACATCCAGTTTGGTCTGTCCTGTATATTCAAATGTTTGAGTCTTCAAGCCGATAAACGAAACCTGAATCCTCAATTTCTTCTCTCCTGCCGGAACGTTCAAAATGTAATTACCATCCAAGTCGGTAATCGCTCCGGTCAACGTACGGTTTTGACCATTAACGACCACAACGTTGGCTCCATAGATCGGCTCGTTCATACCTCCGAGATCTTCGGAGACCGTACCGGTCAGTGTCTTGTTTTGAGCCACAGCCACCATGCCGGACAATGCCAAAAGCAGGGTAACGACGAGGGTCTTGAGATTACTCATATATATATTAATGTGTTTCATAACTTAGTTCCCTCCTATTATTATTTAAGTACGCCATCAAGCAGCTGGAAACATCCGTCTGAATATGCAAACGGCAAGTAAGAATAGTCATCCACCACGGGGACTACATTACCTTCTGCCTTTTCTCTCATGCCATCGATGAAATTGACAGAGAGGGCTGAACCGTCATCGGTCACCTTAACACCAAACGAACCTCCAGTCTCAAATTCATTCTTGAGTGGAGCCCATCCCGGATACGGATAGGTAGTAAACGAGTTACGATCTGCCGTTATGAAATAAGAGGTCAGATAGGCAGCCAAAAGCGGCTTGTTGGTGGAAGAGATGCTACCACTCACCTTGTAGTTGGCATCGATTTTCAGTTTGCTGGCACCGGGTAATTCGGACAAAACAGCCGCAAGAGCTTCATTGGTGGGGATAAGCGCAATAAAACGGGGAGACTCCGGATCCAGGGTCAACAGAGAGGCAAATTTGCCGTCTGATGCCAGACCGGAGAGACGAAGCAACTGTGAGAAGACATAGTAAGGCATATTCTTGTCAGCACAGATGGAGAGCTCCATCTCTAAAGATTGAGCCTCATCAGCTTTCTCAAAGATTCCTTCAAAGCTGTAAGCATAGGCCTTGCCATTATCCCAGGTCTTATCCTCGCTTCGTTCGATCTCTGTGAAGGGGACAAACGGATTGAAGGTCGGATCGATGAGCTGCTGATTAAAGAGGCTGTTGGTCGTGATCTGACCATCTTTGATAAACCAATAGTTGAATGCCTCATTAGTCTCGATCACCTGAGCACCCTCAGTCTTCAATTCTGCTACGTCTGTCGTCGTGTGGATATTGACCATCGCAGTCTTGGCAGAGGATCCGAGCGGCACATAAGCACCTGCCTCATCATCCCAGATTTGCAGGACATCCCCTTCCGTACCATGGAAGATACGCATCCGCTCCATAGAGAATTGTGTAGTGTCCGGAATCAAGGCAACAAACTGGCTCTGATTGGAAGCCAATGAGTTAACCAAGCCTGATCCGTCCAATACAAAGAGGTATGGGAGATAACGTACATCCTTAAATGCCGGACCGACTACAGAGGAGAAGACTGCCGGCACATCCATATTGTCCGAACCATAGATGACACCATTACAGCAGACAATGCGGTCTGTAACGTTATCCAGGTCGATGTTGATCGGAGTACCGAAACTGGTCGTAGCAACTCCGCTGTGGATCAGACCCGGGAAGCAGAATTCATTGGTCGCAGCATAAGACTGACGGATAAAATATTGCTGGATCAAGGGGTTAAGTTCCTCGACAGAGGCATAACCACATCCTTCATCCCAGAACTCACTAAACATCTTATCCATGGCTTGATCTGACGGAGCAATAAGGGCTTGAGAGTATCTCGAATTGATAGAGAATGACTTGTAGTCAGAGATATACCACTCCATAGCGATATTGGGGAGATAATTATGGAAATGATTATAGACCACATATCCACGGTTTTCACTCTCCACTTCATCCATAGTATAGTAAGAATAGTTATCGACCAAAGCAAAAAATTTGCTGTAGTCCTCACGCTTCTTGAGTTCTTCGTGGATCGTTCCATTAGGCTCAAGCACACGATTGATGTGATAGAGATAACCGTTGTCGGTCACAACATGATGCTCATCGAGGACAGAGGCTCCACCGATGTTGAAGCCACCTTGCAATCCCTCTGCATAGTTATCTCCGGTCCAGGTGGAGTTGGGATAGAAATACTCATAGTTGGCCTTGGCATCATACCCACTCATTTCCGGTGCCATGGTCTCAAACATACGAGAAGAGAAGACCGGCACATAACGATCATAGTGACAGACTCTTACGGTGTCATTGATGAGCGGATCGTCATTAAACTCATAAGTATCTGCCGGAGCACAGCGAGTGCGGAACTTATGATATAATCCGGCATAAAGATTCTTTTGATCCTCCGTTGCGCCATCGCCTTCGTTGGGACGGAAATTGACCATCTTGTCCCAGTCCATGGCATAGTAGAGCAAGTGATAACCGATCAGTTCTTTGAGTCCTTGCGGATCAGCAATGTGCATCTCCTCGATGGTCTGATAACCCCGTTCACTCAAAAATTGCTCAAACGCCTCGTTGGTCGGAGCGAGTACGGTCAGGATCTGACTGTCCACGATGTCCTTATACCCGGCGAGGTCAATACCCTGCAAAAAGATGCTGTAAGAGGCATCTTTGGCAAGCACCTCATAAGCGTTTCCTACGAGGAACGAGGGTCTTTTGTAGTGGTCATCCTCTGCAATATCCTCGTCGCACGATGTCATGCAGCACATAACCCCCATCATGGACCATACGCCCCAATTGAGGAATCTGTTTCGTTTTTTCATAGGTTTAAGTATATAATTATTAGTGTTGATTATTTATATAGACACGTTTTACGCTGATTTTTCCGGCAGCATCCCAACGTTTCTCGATACAGATGCCCTGTGCATTTTCAGCAGAAAGGCGGTTGCCGCAGAGGTCATAGAGTTCGGTGCGTGCAGGAAGCAGATCTCCGGAGATGCTTTCGATCCCGTTATAGCCGTTTTCGCGCACATAGATCTTACCGGTCTCATACAGTTCGGTCAAATCCCATTGCAGACCCTCTCCGGGAGTAACCGGAGTGACTGCGGTAAATGTTCCGTTGATGGTCGGAGCTGCGGAAAGATCCAAAATAGTGAATGAAGAGTTAACCTTTAACTCGTTGGTCACATAACCCAAATCCAGGTTCAACACAGCACCCTCTTTGAGTGTCACCGTACCCTTAAGAGCAATCTTGTTGCTCTTGTTGAGGACACCTGTGCGATAAAGAGGTACAGTAACCACTGCTCCTGAAGCGACAGTCAAACTTTTGCTCAATGTCAAAGTCTTGCCTTGCGCGATGGTATCACCGGCATAAAGGGCAGCTTCACTCTCCAATGTGACAGCACCTGCGATGGTACCCTCTCCTGCCAACGTTGCGCCGGCGCTCACGGTTACCGCTCCCGTACCGTTATTTTTACCATTGATCACCATGCGACCCTCTTTCACCTTGGTCGTACCGCTATATGTGTTGGTTCCGGTGAGTCGCCAGAGACCGACACCCACTTTTTCGATATTGACCGTACCGTTCTTGCCACTGGCCGAACAACGGTTATCGATCACACCATGGAAGGTCTCGTCCGTATTGGCACCACCGACCACCCAGGTACCTTTGGAACTGGTAGTGTTTTTAGAGAATCCACTCAGATAAGTACCCTTCGCACCGGAGAGACCACCGAGATAGCCGGTAGCAGAGGCTTTCCAGCAGACAATCTGGATATTACCTTTCAGCTCTACAGTACAGTTGGAGAGATTCGGACCGGTCTCAAACATCATCTGGCACTCACCACTCTTGGTGTTGACACCATTACCGATCAACTTACCGGTAAATCCGGTCCAGTTACCACAGATATATTCACGCAAATAATTGACTTGCAACTCGATGATACCATCACCGGTCACGTTGCTCTTGATCGAGCAGTTACGATGGAAGTTCAAGACAGAGTGTGTACCGCTGACAGACTCGATCGGGAACATATAAGATGAGTATGTGTCGTTATTGTCACCGGTCTTAAGTGTACCACCTGCCAAAACGAGTTTGGGCGATGAACCAAACTTAACCAGTTTATCGGTCCAGAGGACAGAAGCTTTGTTCAGATAGAGCGTACCACCACGGAGGATCGTATTGCCTTCATAACCGAAGAAATCTTTAGAGGTCGGTTGCAAGGTACCCTCACCATCGAGGATAAAACCTGCATTACCCTCCATGACACCGGACATCTTCACAGTGGCAGCACTGTTGGCAATGTTCAACTCCGTATCTTTATAGAGTTTGGCAGAACGATTGGTAGAGGTAGATCCACCGGTGTAATTCCAGGTTCCTCCATTCCATACCCAATTTTGAGCAAATTCCAAAGAGGATCCGATGGAACTGGCAACACCTCCGTCTTTCAGTGTAGAGAGATTGACCGTACCACCATGAAGCACTGTGGCACCGGTGTATTCGTTGGTTGTGCCGAGAGTCAATGCACCGGCACCGGCTTTGTTGAGCGAGGTTCCCTCTCCTGCGATCTTACCTGCACCGGAGATCACGAGGTCCTGATTGCCCATTACTACGACAGAGGCAGGACTGACAGCTTCAGCCAATGTCACAGTATCCTTAGTCTCCGAAGCGAAAAGCACTTTGGAAGCATCTTTATAGAGACCGCTTGTCCAGTTTTCAGAAGAGAAGTCCCAGGCGCCATTACCACCTTTCCAGGTGTAGTCCGGCACATAGTTGTTCACATCGACCATCTCCACTTGTTCGGGCTGGGTCTTAAAGTTGGCACTGACATAGTCAGACTGTGTCTTGTCGTCCAGATAAGCACATACACGGACATTATAGCCTGTACCTGCCTGCAAGCCCTGATTGATCACATAGGTAGTCACATTGGCACCCACACGAGCCACTTCTTTATAGGCACCATCGACCTCCATCTCCACGATGAAGCCCTTCTCTCCACGAGTATAGTCTGCCCAAGAGAGGGTCAACGAAGTCGGAGTGGACTCTGCCAGATCCAACATCATCGGACGACGCAAGTAAAACTCCACGTTCTCCTCAGTGATGCTGTTGATATAGTTTTCGATATTGGCATATCCGTTGGCGGCAATCGTCATCGCGTCATTCTTAGCCGGATCAGTTCCGTAGGCAGTCTCCCAAGCATCGGGCATACCGTCACCGTCCGTATCAACACGTTTCGTACCCTGCCATACACTCCAGGATGAAGGGATGCCAAAAGGCAAGGTGTTCTCATTGGAGATCAAGACACCCTCCTTACCAAATGACTTACACTCATCGACCATATAATAATCGACATAGTCACGATAAGGCAATGAGGCACCCACATTGGGGAGCAGGGAGTCAATCAGGAGTTTTGCATCCCAAAGAGGTAGATTCGGATAGTCAAAAGGTGTGCTTTGATGATCTACGCCACCGGTATATTCATTATTTGGGATCAGATAAGGATTGAGGATACCATCCTTGTTTTTATCCTGATAGTTGCCATCGGCATAGATATGAAAGAGTTCATTACCACCCGTAAAGGCATTACCTCCTCCGGCAGGACCATTGATAAAGAGCGAATTTTGTGCATTGACAAAAGACTCTCCGCTCGAATCACCACCCATCAGGTAGCCACCATTCTTCCAGTTATACACCACATTGTTAGAGAACTGGCTTTTACCTTTCACCTTGTTGTTACGGGTAGAGTTGTCACAATAGAAGTTGCGATAGAGAGTGATGTAGTCAGCCTGCATCAAACCACCGGCAGAGTGGGTCAAAAGTCCCTGCCCTACCACACAGTTCTGCAAAGTGATATATCCCAAGTCGCCCTTGCCGTCAGAACTGATAGAGAATGTCTCATCACGTCCCCAGGCAAACGAACAATGGTCAAAAATCATATTCGTACCATTGGAGATACCGGCACAGTCCTTACCGGAGTCACCTCCATTTCCCATACGGAATCTCATGTGACGACAGATAATGTTAGAGGCGCCACTGAAGGAGACACCATTACCATAGACTGTAATACCCTCTCCGGGAGCAGTCTGACCGGCCACATAAAGATTGTTGGAGAAGACGATGCGACTGTCGATCTTGATGACACCGGCCACGTCAAAGACAACAATACGATTAGACTTGCTGACAGCATCGCGCAAAGAACCCGTACCGCTATCGTTCAAGTTGGTCACATGATAGACTTCTCCACCACGACCACCGGTAGCAAAACGACCCCAACCTTGCGCTCCCGGGAAAGCCAACTGCTGAGCATCTGCCGAAGTGACAGTCATAGCGGCTGCGATCCCTGCAAAGAAAAGTGTGGAAATTTGTTTCATTTGTGTATAAATTTAAGTTATTTTTCTTTCAGATAATAGTTGCTGCAAAGTTACAAAATTTATACTAATATTTTACATTTTTCATTAATAATCTGAGATTTTTTACAATTTACATAAGAATTAACTAAAAACGGATATAAGTTGAGGGGGTTAAGGGCTTCGCCCTGCGATGGCCGATGGCGATGGCTGGTTGGTTGAGGAGTTGAAGGGTTGAGGAGTTGAGGAGCTTAGTCTGCTATAGCAGGGCGAAGCCCAAAAGCCATCGCCAAAAGCCATAAGCCATAAGCCATCGCCATAACCATAGCCATTGCCATTGCCATAGCCATCGCCATCGCCATTGCCATCGCAGGGCGAAGCCCCTAAACCTCTCAATCCCCAAACCCCTCAACCAAAATAAAAAAAAAATCCTTCTACTTTCACAAGCAGAAGGAGAAATAAAATGAATATGGAATGGAGAAATAATATTTCGATTTTTATAATGTTTGTGTCATGCACAAAGATAAATCAAGGCAAATAACACATCAAGAATGGACAAAATGGACAATACAGAAACAATATATACAAATTTGCATGCAAAGATAATAAATATTCATCAATTCCAATTTTACCCCCCCCCGATTTTAACACATGTTAACGCTTTTAAGCGAAACCATGCGATAGCTATTAAGGGCTTCGCCCACTATGGCTATTGGCGATGGCAATGGCTGGGAGGTTGAGGGTTGAGGAGTTGAGGGGTTTAGTCTGCTATAGCGAGCGAAGCCCATAAGCCATCGCAGGGGCATAGCCCCTAAACCAAAAAAAACCCCGCCCCGGGGAGCGCGCTCTCCCGGGCAGGGTTTTTATGTAGATTACGTTACTTTACAAACACCTTCTGAGTCCGGATGCTGCCATCGCTGAACTCAGTCACCACGATGTTCAAACCGGTAGTTGCACCCTGGAGGCGCTGACCTGCCACGTTAAACATCTTCACGCTGACAACACTCTTAGCAGCGTCAGAAGCGATGCCTTCGATGCCCACCTCTGTACCCTCAGCGAGAAGCAAAAGGTCAAAGACCATAGTCTTCGTCTTGGTCATATCAGAAACGAGAGAAGCACTCTTCATCTTCACATAAACCGGATCTGTACCAGTATAATGAGCTACACCACGGTGCATCTTCTTGTAGTTATAAGATCCGATAGAGTCCAAAAGCGCCCAGTTCTCACCATCTGTAGAGGTCAAGATCTCTACACACTCATAGTTAGAAGCAGACTGTTGACCGGTCAAATAAACCACAACATCAAACGGACCGGCATAAGCGGCAGTCGAACGGAGATATGCATTGGTCGGATCGCCACCATTCTTACAAACCAGGAATGAGAGTGCCCAGCCGGTAGCACCGGTAGAGAAGATATCTGCCGGACCATAGTCCTTACCGATTTCGCTGACCGTACCGGTCTTCTGTACGAGAACACGCTGACCATAGGAACCAATCTCCCAGCCCTCTTGATCTACGCGAGTAACCAAAGAGTCTGCCGGAACCTGTGTCACGGTTTCTCCCTCCTCGACACTCTTATAGAAGTCATAATACTTACCATCGATCAACTCTGCTGTATTCCAGTCCTGGAAATTGAGATGTACGAGCGTATCATTCATAGCCTTACCTGCCACATCGACAGCAAATGTCACAGCCTCAGATGGCAAGTGATTATTGTCATAAGCGAAGCAAGTTACCATAGTGCTCTGAGTCAAAATGACAGATGTCATAGCCTGAGACTGATTCAAATCTGCAGAACCGACAAAGTTCACATAAACCTCAGCACCCTCTACCGGAGCAGTGAAGACAACCTCCTTGGCATTGCTGCCCTCGGTGCTGTTGATTACATAAGTCGGCACCGGCAATACGGTCTTAACCACCACGGTGTCAGAAACGATATCACTCAAGCTGTAAGCACCGCCACCGGCAACTGCTTTCAGGCGAACACCGGCTGTGAAGCTCAAAGTATCGGTATAGAGCGTACTCTCCTCTGTCGGGTCTGTACCATCGGTAGTGTAATAGATGGAAGCCTCTTCAGACTGTGTAGAGATGGCAACGCGGGTCAAACCATCAACATACTCCATAGAGAACTCAGGAGCACGAGCAGGAGCAATATCTGTCTTGGTCATAGCAAGATACTCGATCGCATTGTTAACCAGGATGAAAGCATCCTCTGTGAGGTTGATTTCACCATCGCGCAACATATCATCCGATGAAATCGGGAGCAAGAGATAAGCATTCTTCTCACCATGCTGGTGGATACCGGCATAACCGCCCACGGTTGCGATCACCGGATCGTCAGCGATCAAACTGCCTGCTGCGGCCTCATAAGCCTGCATATTGTTCTTATCACCCACCTCACCGGCGAAGAGCTGGAGGAGACCTTCAGCCTCAGCCAAATCGACAGAGATATTTTGGAAAAGAGGAGACTCATAGTAGTCCGGATGTACTACGATCGCATCGGCCTTCGGAGAAGGATTGACACCTTTACCCCAGTTCCAAACAGTATTCTTATACATAAATGACTTGAAGTTGAGCATCGGCACACGGTTCACAAGATCCACCATGGCCTTGGCATAAGCATGACCGCTGGAGATAGCCTCACTCAAAACGACTACATTATAAGTCTTCTGGAGCGAATCGAGCGGAATGTCTGCCACAGTCTTACCGGCTACGTCGATTGCAGTAGCATCATAATTCTGGAGAGACTGCTGGAAGATCGGGTCATTGTCAATGCCGCAATAAGTTGAGTATGAACCATCATAGATGTAAGCCACTTTGAGGTCATCCACCACAAACTCTGTATTGTGGAACAACAAGGAGCTGATCAACATGTTATTATTACTTCCGTTGGTAGAGACAGAGGTAAACTTGAAATAAACCGCCTCATCACCACTATAGGTAAGATTATGACGTTTAAACTTCTTGAAAGTATCTACCAGGATCGTGTCGAGCACGGTCCATTCGCTCTTATCTGCACTGTATGACACCTCCAGATACTCCTTACGAGTCTCTGATTTTGCCATACCCATCCACATGGAGATCTCGCAAGCAGCTACCGGCTCGGGAGTGATGAGATAACCGCCATTGGAGCTCTTCAACCATGAAAGGGCATTCGGTGTACATCCGAAATCTTCTGCCGAATAAGGAGCATAGTTTTGAGTAAACGTAGAGTCATTAGGAGCGCAAGTTCCTGCCTGATTATTCATACGCTGACCATTCGGACCACCACCGACGATCCATCCGGCGCCCTGTACGGACTCAACGTTCTTCTTACCGGCACCGACGATGTCGCCTGTAGCCCAATCCACTGTACTACCATCTTCCAGCACATCGGTATTAAACCCTGTGTAAAGCAATGTGTCCACGACATAACCTGCCGTAGCGGTTTGTGTGCCAAACGACAAAAGCGCGGCAGCACACACTAAAGAGAGTAAAGTTTTTCTCATAGGTTAAAAGTTGATTTAAGTGTATATATATAATTTAAAGTGTTTAACTACTCGTTATTATTCTTCTTTCCTACCCCATTTCATAGGGCAAAGAGAGGCAAAATAGGAAATCATTTCACATTCCCCCGCTGCACATCGAAAACACCCATGCCTCCATACATAAGGGAATAAGACGGGGCAAATTTACAAAAAATATTTATTCAACAAACTTTATATAAAAAAACATTACTATCGGGAAGCAAAAACTCCCCAAAATGCCATTTTTCAACTATCAAGAGAAAAACTCGCTCGCTTATCTTTGATGCAAAGACAAGCGACCATTTTGAATGACGATGCCCGAAGTGTGGGACTGAACCTTCCGCCCCAAAAGGTCATATGTCGCCTTCGTTTGCGGAGCGTCATTTGTGACCTGCCGACTGATCCCGGATGTAGCCGACACATATTTCAGCATAAATTCATACATCATCTGCAAGTCTGCCTCCTTCTGAGGTACGGCATGTCCGGAACTATAATTGGTAAGCAATTCGGTAGCTACGCCGAGGGCATCCAGTTTCTCCTTCATCAGCTGCGCCTGTGTGGCATAAAGCCCCAAAGGATCTTTATCCTTATCGGCATAGAAATCGTCCGTATTGTGATAAAAGAGTGTGGGCGCCGAGGCATGGGTCCGGATGGTTGCCAATGCGCCTTGATGAGACCAGAGCGTTCCGGTATTAGTGACGTAGGCACTCATGCGACTATACTCATTCGATGCCCCCAAAGCATGCTCATAGTCAAACATCCCCGACCCCAGGACGGCACATTGCACCAGACTGCTCTCCTCCGGGAAACGCCCCCGTGATGTATCCTCAAAAACATCGATCTTACCATCGCCCACTGCCAATGCCGCAGCCGTCGAGCCGCGAGAGAAACCGGTCACCATCACATCACCGTTGAGACCGAGCGCACGTCCCACGCCTCGCACAGTCCGTATAGCCGACTTCACCTTACATGCCGCATCGGGATTGACCTCTATCGCACCGAGACTCTTATTGGCACCACCGGTAAACTTGCCTTGCCCCCAATCACAATACTTCGGATGATCACACACTGCCCACGCAAAACCAACGGCAGAAGCACCCTCGACAAAACTGTCCTTAAACTGTCCCCAGAAATAGGGCAAATACATACGCTTATGCTTGTTGGCATCGGTCAGTTTTCCGTTGCCGGCAGTGGCAAAACTGTTGCTGTATGAAAAAGTGACCAGCACCGGCACCGGACTGGCCGGATCGGCAGGATAGACCAGGTCGAGATAAAGCGAATCTCCTGCACTCGTTTTATACGCATCGGGATAATTATATATAGTGGGGTCATCATGATAATATGAGATGTCGCGACAGATGCGATACCCCTCCATCAGAATGTATGACCGCCAGGATGAACAAGTCACTCCGCAAAACTTACCACTCTGCAGGCTGCTGTTGATGGCGATGATATCCTTGTTGAGTTGGGGCGACACCGCCAGTTTGCTGTGCCCATAGTCGAGCTCGATGACCTGATAGCCCTGCCGGCGCAGCCACTCCACGTTATCGGCATTACTCACTTGGCTGATCTTCTCAAATCCGAGATTCACCAGATATACCACCGTCATAGGCTGGCCGTTCTGATCTTTGGCAGCAGTCCCCATTGGGGCTGAAGTTGTATAGTTGATCGCTGACCCCGTGACCTGGCTGCTCCACTTGCCTGTTGCAGCCATAGAGACTATAGTCATCAAGGAGAATGTTATGACCGATAAAATTCGTTGTTTCATTGATTTTTATATTAAAAAGATGGTTGTGTCTGCTTAGAAAGAAGGTGCTGTCTGCTAAAAAAAATTGTTTGTACCTGCAAAAATGAATATTATTTTTCTAATCCCCAAAATATCGCGCAGAAAATTCCTCCATCTGCTCCCTCCGCATCCCTCTGTTCCGCTTGTTAGGCAATAAAGTTGGTGTCTTCGATTTTCATCATTTATTGGCTTGTGACAATCTTGCACGTTTTCTTTTCTTCAATCTCTACAAAGGTAGCAATTATCTTTTTATAGAAAAGGTTGACTACGGTCATCAATAAAGTATTCGCTCAGCGTGCTGAAGAGGCAAACACAGCCTGCTGAATCACCCGACGAAGGGCGCTGTGACGGCTCACACAGCGTGCTGAGTTAGGTAAGACAGAGCGCTGAGTTAGGCTGCGCTCAACAGCTTTTGGGGCTACGCCCGCGATGGCTGTTGGCTATGGCTGATGGCTTGGGGACTTCGCCCTGCGATGGCAGACTAAGCCCCTCAACTCCTCAACCCCTCAACCAATTTTACTCCGAAAAAACGGATTAAAAACATTGCGTCATAGGTTGTACAGCAGGTTTATGATTTTTTCCGGCAGGATTTTGCACTTGTTATCATTTCTTTATGTATCTTTGTAAGTAAACAAAAAAATAGTAGATATGCAAAAACTCTGTTCTAAGAAATTGCCGGTAGAAATAGTTCTGCATCCGTCGTGGTGGCATAAGAACGCCGGTATATCGTTTGATGAAAGTTTCTTCTACGATCCTTTAAGGAGGGTGGAAGACGAAAGACTCATGGAACAAGTTTTGTATGACCGCTTTGGCGACTTAGGACTCGGTGAAGACCATCTCAAAGACTTGCCTCAGATCGGGGCCGTACATCTTGCTTCCGGCTATCTGCTTTCTGAGATGCTGGGTTGCAAAGTGGAGTATTTTGAGGATGCACCTCCGCAGGTCATCTGTGCACATCGTGAGGACTTAAAGATAGTCGAGGCAGATGCTTTCAAGTCGGCTGCGTTTCAGAAACTGGTGCGATTGATAGAACAGTTGAAAGCCAAGTACGGATATGTCGTCGGCGACATCAACTGGGGCGGTGTGCTCAATCTGGCTCTTGATGTGCGAGGCGAGGAGATATTTACCGACATGATCACACGTCCGGACGAAGTAAAAGCCTATTTCAGATCGATCGCCAACGTGATAGACAAGTTTGTGTGGTATGTGCAATGCCAGACCGGCAGTTCGTCCATATCGGTAAATCGGTCGGCACGACTGTTCGACCATCCGCTTGCCATCCATTCGGAGTGTTCCCACACGATGATTTCAGCACAGGACTATCGCGACTTCATCCTCCCTATCGACCTGGACTGGAGCATGCGCCATCAGGCATACGGCATTCACTATTGTGGCAAAGATCCTCATCGTCATGCCGAAGAGTATGCCAAGATTGAACGGTTGGCTTTCCTGGATCTGGGCTGGGGTGGCGATGTGGCTCTCCTGCGTAAACATTTGCCCCACACCTTCCTGAACATCCGCCTCAATCCGGTAGATATCGAGACGCAGAGTAAAGAAGAATTGCACCGGATGATCCGAGAGCGTGTCATTGCCTCCGGCAAAGACCAGACACTCACCGGAATATGCTGCATCAACATGGACGATAAAGTTTCTGATGAGAGAATCCGGGATATCTATGAGATCGCAGAAGATCTGCGTCTTGAGGAGAGCGAAGCGACACAAGACACGTTTGACTTCAGTCTGGCTGACAGTCAAGCGACGATCGTTCACCCGACAGCCCCTAAAGACTTCTGTCTGATCGAATATGCAGACTATGCGTCAGAGCTGGACGAGCGGTGCAAAGAGTTCTGGGAGGCAGAAGAGGGCATCCTTGTGTATCGCCGCATGCGGGTGAAGGAGGTTTTTGCTTCCGACTCATGTGACATGGAGAAGTCCTTGCAGTGGCAGCTGGGCGCACTGAAAGAGAGCATGAAGTTTAAGGCTGACATTGCCAATTTTCTGGAACCATGGTACGGACTGGGCACTGTGGCATCGGCCTACGGATTTGACTACATGTGGGAACCGGGACAAGCGCCTGCCGTAAACGGGAAGTTTGCCTCTGTCCATGATCTGGTCAATGCTCCATACCGACCTGTCGCGGAGACCGACATCGGACGCCACACACTCGATATGGTTCGCTATTTCGTCGAACAGACCCGGGGCATGATACCGATGTCGTTCTGCGATGTACAGTCACCACTCAACACTGTGAGCAACATCATCGACAGCAACCAGTTTTACATCGATTTTTACGATAACCCCGAAGAGATGCGTACAGCGCTGCATCGCACCGCACAACTGCTGACAGAGTTCACGCTGGAGCAACAGAAAATCATCGGCAATGCTCTCGCCCGGCCGGGTCACGGCTTTGCTTCGAGCAGAATGTTTTCCGGTCTGGGTATGTCTGATGACACCATTACGATGATGCCCGACGACATATATTTCGACATGTGTGTCCCGCCGATGGTCGATGCCGGGAAGCCTTTTGGTGGACCGGTGTTCCATTCGTGTGGTGACTGGAGCGGAAAGAAAGCGGGCATCGTCCGTATGGATGGCATACGGATGGCAGATGGAGCCTTCTCGCTTGCCACAGATCCCGGAGCCAATCCGACACAGGGCTATGCAGATCTTTTTGCCGGCACGGGGGTAGTGCTGAATGCAAGAATAGTGGGTAAGCCCGCCCTCGTCATAGAGAAAGCGAAACAGCTATGGAAGCCGGGCATGAAACTCATTGTCGTCACATATTGTGACACGCCCGAAGAGCAGGCATTTGTGTATAAAAAATTGAAAAATCTGTGCAAATAAATACTCTAATATGAAACACTACAGATGGCGCATCGTCGCATTGCTGTTTTTTGCGACAACTATCAACTATATCGATCGTCAAGTGTTGGGGTTGCTCAAGCCCATCATCTCGGAAGACATTTCGCTCAGCGAAGCAGAATATGGTTATATCGTATCGGCTTTTCAGGCGGCATACGCCGTAGGCATGTTGCTCGCGGGACGTTTTATCGACAAGTTTGGCACACGCATATCCTACACCATAGCCATTGCCGTATGGAGTTTGGCGGGGTGTCTGCATGCCGGAGCCACTCGCTTCATCCACCTTGCCGCTGCCCGCTTCATGCTTGGCGTGGGCGAGTCTGCCAATTTCCCGACGGCGATCAAGACCGTGACCGAATGGTTTCCCAAAAAGGAACGTGCCTTTGCCACAGGGCTTTTCAATTCGGGCAGTAACATCGGAGCCATAGTCGCTCCCCTCATCGTGACCTACATCACGGTGCAATACGGCTGGCGCGAGGCATTTATCATCACCGGTCTGCTCGGCTTCATCTGGATCATCGCATGGCTGGCTTTCTATCAGATACCTGCCAAGGCGAAGGGGCTGTCGAAAGCGGAGTTTGACTATATCCATCAGGACAAAGAGGAGCAGGAGGAAGAAGAAAACGGGGCAAAGCAACCCTGGTGGCATCTGTTTGGCCGTCGTTCTACACTGGGCATCTGCCTCGCCCGTTTTGTCTGCGACTGGCCGTGGTGGTTCTTCCTGTTCTGGACACCCGACTTTCTCAGCAAGACCTTCAACCTGGACCTGAGTGCAATGCAGATCCCTATCATCATCATCTACATCGTCTCGGACTTTGGCGGCATCGTCGGTGGATATATCTCCTCCAAGATGATGCGTATGGGGCGCTCTGCGGCTTTCTCCCGTTTCACAGGGCTCTTGATCTGTGCGCTTATGGTCTTGCCGGTTTCGCTGATACCCTCCATCAGTTCGCTCTGGGTCGTCATAGCCATCATCAGTCTGGCATGCTTTGCGCATCAGGGCTGGGCTGCCAATATCTATACCGTTGTCTCCGACAATTACCCCAAGAGCCAGGTAGCTACGATGACAGCTCTGGCAGGATTTAGCGGCAGTATCGGCGGCATGATTGCAGCGGTATCGGTGGGTAGTATCCTCGAGTTTACCGGCAGTTATTATGCCGTCTTCATGTCTGCTGCCATGACTTATGTAGTGGCATGGTTGCTGCTCAGACTATGTGTAAGGTATAAGTGATGCAAGAGCTGATTAGTATTAGGTTTTAAATAACGAAAACAAATTTAGTCTATGAAAGAGATAAAATGTCCCCAGTGCGGCAGCCTGTTTTCTGTAGATGAAGCGGATTATGCTTCTATCGTCAGTCAGGTCAAAACACAAGAATTTCATGCAGAAGTTCAGTCTCGCCTGAAAGAGATACTGAAACAGAATGAAGTACGACAAGAGGCAGAATCATTAAAGATAAGTAAAGAGTTTCAAGGACAACTGAACGCCAAAGAGATCGAATTATCGAAAAAAGAGAGTGAGATAGTAAAACTTCAGGCTCAACTGGATAGTTTCAACCAAACCAAAAAACTTGAGCTTGAAGCAGAACGATCTAAATCCAATGAAGAAATTGCAAGGCTTAAGTCTGTAATTTCACAAAAAGAGAATAGCGTTCGTGTTGCAGTATTGGAAGAACAAAATAAGACCAAAGATATAATACAAGCCAAAGAAAACTCTCTTATCGAATTAAGAAGTCAAATCGATATAAATCAAAAAGAAGCCACTATTCGTGAAGCAAATATCAGGGAGAAATACGAACACGAACTTAAACAGAAGCAAGAACTTGTGGATTACTACAAGGACCTAAAAGTAAAGCTTTCTACCAAGATGATCGGCGAGTCACTTGAGATTCATTGCAGTAATGAATTTAACCGTGTTCGTACTACGATGTTTCCCAATGCATATTTTGACAAGGATAATGACGCAAGCCATGGGAGCAAAGGTGATTTCATCTTCCGTGACTACGTTGATGGGTTAGAGTATATCTCCATCATGTTTGAGATGAAAAATGAAATGGATGAAACTGCTACCAAGCACAAAAATGAAGATTTCCTTGCAAAATTAGATAAAGACAGACGGGAAAAGAACTGTGAGTATGCCGTTTTGGTTTCTCTGCTTGAACCGGACAATGATTTCTATAATGAGGGTATTGTGGATGTTTCATACAAATATCCCAAGATGTTTGTTATCCGTCCTCAATTTTTCATGTCATTAATCTCTTTGTTAACGCAGGCATCCAAAAAGAGTGTGGAATACCAAAGAGAACTTATTATAGCCAGACAACAAACCATTGATGTTACCAACTTTGAAAATAAGTTGAATGACTTTAGAAATAAGTTTGGCAATCACTATCAGCGTGCCAGCGATAAGTTTAACAAGGCCATTGAAGAAATTGACAAGACCATCAAATCCCTTCAAAAGATGAAAGATGACTTACTGAGCTCAGAAAACTATCTGAGACTGGCCAATAATGACACAGAAGACCTTTCCATCAAAAAGTTAACTCGAGGGAATCCTACTATGAAGCAAAAATTTGAGGAAGCAAAAGCACTTGAGAGCACACAAAATATGCTCTTATGACACAAGTGCAGATTTGCGGAGTGTAATATCTACCGGATTGATTTGTTATCAGGACAGACCTTTCTCATGAGGGGTCTGTCCTGATCGGTTATTTCAGCCAGCATGATCCCCAAATCGGTCATTAGACCGCTACATTACAAAAATAAATTCTTTTAAGCCGTTTTCCTATTCTACTTGGCATCTTTATTATGTCTTTTCGTTTATACAGATCGCTATACGCATTTAAAAGACACAAGTAATCCGACTAAGAGCTTCAGACAGATTTTTATCTCATCATATTTCACTTAGTTTCAAGTAGTTCTATAGTATGGTGTCGGGGGTGATGTATCTTTGCATTGTCATTCGGCGGGAAAGGTGATGCGCAGATCTTTCCGATACTGCTCAGGCAGGACGAATGAGTGAGAAAAAAATTTTTCCAATTTAACCCCAAAAACTAAAACGATTATGGCTGTAAATTACAGTGTATCTATGATGATTAATCCTTCCGATCCGGAAGCAGAGAAAAAGGCGTATGCCAGAGCTCAGATCTCCGGTGAAATGGTGCTCGATGATTTGGCCCACATGGTAGCCATGCAGACCACAGTGTCCCGTGCGGATGTCTATGCAGTGCTGATCTCAACCGTGGAGAACATGCTCATCGCACTCTAGGAAGGCAAGCAGGTGGACTTCGGTGATCTGGGCAAGTTTCGCATTCAGCTCTCCAGCAAAGGGACGGCAACAGCCGAGGAATTTACCGCTGCCAACATCACAGGTGCCAACATCCGATTTATCCCGGGTGGCAATCTGAAGGAGCTCTTCCCCAAACTGACGTTTAACGTAGTGCCCAGTCGTAAGGCTCTTAAGGCGGTGCTTCGCGCTGAGAAAGCGGGAGAAAGCATCGTGGATCTCTCTAAAGAGAGTGTGACTGATGAGGGCAATGATGGCAACACTGACACCGGAAACAACTCCGGTGGTAGTGTTCCGGACAGTGGCAACACTGACACCGGTGGAGACAGCGGCAATGATGAAGGCGGTGACGACTTCGGTGTCTAAAGATTAGACTGACGGCTCCTGCCGATCACACCACGGCAAACGGAAAGGACTCCACGAACGTATGAACCGGGATGCAGGCAGCGGGGATAGGCAATGTGTCGCTGATATCAAGGCACGATGCCCAGCGCAAAGCCATCTCGAGGAAAGTGCCGGACAGGAAAGACCGGCAGGTGCCGTCAGCCTCTTCTCCCCTCCTTCTCGATCAGATCATAGTCTTACTCAAGACTCTATCAAAAGAAAAACTCTATCGAAAGAATTATCAAGCAAACCAATTATTTACCCCACACTAAAATGAGCACAGCAATTACCAACACGGTTCCGGCAGAATGTCCTATCCCCGGCGGATGTAACAAAAAGAATCTTTGGTGGAAAATCCTGATTGCTTTTGTTACGGCGCTCGCCGGTCTCTTCGGGATCACCTCGTGCATCGGGTGATGAAGGGAATTAACCTATCAAAAAAGGGCTGATACATCGCAAAGGTGTATCAACCCTTTTTTACTTTACCCGGGTTGCGACAATAAGATTTGTAATCCTGGAGAAGATAGTAATTTTAACGGGCAACGATAAAAAGGAATAACACAAGTTAAAAACTGCCCTATTATTTTGGAGTTATCACGCCAAACATATATCTTTGCACTAAGGAAAACCGTATTTGTGTTGTCGGGAAACTCACAAAATACAACAATACCGGGGCCTCTGCTTTATGCCAATGGCGGGCTGCATCTTCCACGGAGGATTGTGTTTTACACAACGGCAGATTACAAAGGTTTAGTACGTCACCAAATCCTATCTATAGGAGTTTCATCACGTTCAAAAGATACGGTTTTCCTCTTTTTTTCTCTCTACATAATCATCAGAGTTTATCGGCAAACGCCTTTTCCAATTGGATTCCTCGGGAACCTTTTACGAGGACAATACCTACCAGACGTTCTATCACACCGAGGTCCTGACAAAGGCCATCTACGGAATCATAACAGCGTACGATGGTGCGCATCCCCCATTGCATACATTGGTCATCGGTCAGAGAGGCAAATGCTTTACCAAATTCCGTACCGACTAAAATAACCTCATCAAAACATGCGAGACTGATCAACTGCATCAACACTGCCTGATGTTCGGCGAAAGAGTCTTCTCCCAACTCTCGCATATCGCCTAAAACCAGGGATTTATGATACTCCGGCAAAGCGGAAAAACTTCGGATCGCAGCTGCCATACTGGAGGGATTGGCATTGTAGGCATCGAGGATGATCTGATGTCCAAAACCACAATCGATCAGTTGGGATCTCATATTAGAAGGGGTATAACCCTCGACTGCAGCCTTAATCTCTGCCAATGATACTCCCAAAGTATTTCCTACGGCGGCGGCTGCCAAGACATTTATCAAATTATAATCACCGAACAGATGAGTATGAATCTCCGTCTGCTCCGCTCCTATCTGTAATGAAAGGGAGAGGAATGGAAAACTCTGTGATATACGTCCCACAACACTCGGAACAGGCAAAGAGGAAGGTGAGGATGTCTCTGCCACCGCATAGGTTACAGCAGCAAGATCGCCCACACAAGCGGTCAGATAGGGATTACCGCCATCGACAAACACGGTTCCTCCGGTCTCTCTTAATGACTCATATAATTTCGTTTTGGCCTCTATAACCCCTTCTAAAGATCCAAAGCCCTGAAGATGAGCTTTCCCGACATTAGTAATCAGACCATAATCCGGCTGCGAAAGCGCGCACAACTCGGCGATATCCATCGGATGATTGGCACCCATCTCCACAATAGCCACATCATGATCTGGTGTCACGCGTAGCAATGTAAGAGGTACTCCGATTTGATTATTAAGATTCCCCTCTGTAGCTAAAACATTATACTTCCTGCCCAACACTGCCTTGAGCAGCTCTTTGGTCGTAGTTTTCCCATTAGTCCCTGTTATCCCTATAACCGGGACAGGACGATGCCAGCTTCTGAACTGAGCCCTATGCCAGGCTGACAATTGCTGCAAGGCAGTCAAGACATCAGGAACAAGAAAGTACTTGTCGCTTCCGTCCGGTATGACAGAGGCATCATCGACTACGGCCAACGAACATCCTTGCGCCAATGCGGCAGTCGCATAACGATTACCATCAAAACGATCTCCTCGGAGAGCAAAGAAGATGGAGCCTTCCGGGCAATTACGGCTATCTGTTGTAACAAGCGGATGAGACAAATAATGATTATATAATGCGGGAATCTCTGGATACATGGTCACAAAGGATTAAAAAATTCTACGGAGAGACAACAGATGATGAGTCAAACGACCCTGCACCGGAGAATAAATACCTTCGGCACGTAATTCGTCAATATGCAAAGCTCCGGAAACGTGGATGATCTGATTATTATCGGCCACCATGCCCACATGCGACACCCGGCCGTCTGTACCAAAGAAAGCCAAATCACCACACAGACGCTCCTCAAAAGTCACAGGCGAACCATAAGAGACCTGCTGGGAGGCATCACGCGGCAGTGACACACCGATAAATCGGTATAAGGTCTGTGTAAATCCGGAACAATCCAATCCGAACGCAGAGCATCCTCCCCAAAGATATGGGACATTGAGCAATAACTGCGCCTGCTGCACCAAATATTTGGCACAGGCTACTCGGGACATAGTCTTGGATGAAACGGGTGCGGCATAGGCCGTAGGAGAGACATCAAAACGGACATTCTCCATACGAAACGTAATGCCGGTCTCATCAATATTGAAGATGCGGCTACCCCATGACAACCATGCAGCAGCAGTTTGGCCTCCGGCACTCTTCTGAACCTGATTATAGGGAAGACGAAGCAAGGGGGCATTGGCAGTTTCGGAGAGATAGCGGCGATATTCCACTTCTGAGAGTAAGACTGCAGTCTTCCAGTCTATCCAGCCGGTATAACCATCACAATCCCGTTCGATGAAAAACCAATGCGGCTGTTCGTCGGTAATGCGAAATGTATCTCCAAACAAAAGTTGGCTAATCATCTCCGAACGCTCGGAAGCTTCTGAACGCATCGGGATATAGGGTTGAAGACAAATAGCGTATTGCATATATATGTATCGTAATTAAATCATTCTGATAATAAATATCCTTTTCCTTTCTTCATAATCTCCGATTAAGAGAATCGGTTTTGCAACTCATCATAAGAGAGAATGCTTAAGACGAGTTTGCCATCAGGTGTGTAATTGGGAGAGGATAAAGCAAAGAGACTATCGGCCAACTGCTCCATCTCCTCCTCTCGGAGTCTCTGTCCATAAGGGATGGCTTCTGATCGGGAGAGCCGCAACAAAAGGTCTCGCTGCAGCTGGTCTCCGATGTTTCCATCATGAGCCTTAGCCGTTTCGACCAAACCTCTCAATAATTCTCCTACGTCACATTTGCCCATCGTGGCAGGAGTGCCATTCAACGAGAAACTACCTCCTCCGAGATTTTCCAATTCAAACCCAAGACATCTCAGGTCCGGCATGATAGACTCCAGGACCGGAATATCTGCAACGGCAAAAGTGACCACTTCGGAAAACAACTCTCGCTGGGAAATACCGACACGTGCCTGTAACTGAGTTTTATGTGTATCGTAAAGCACATTGATATGAGCCCTATGCTGGTCGATCATCATAAGACCGGACTTCACCGATGTACAAATATATCGTCCTCCCAACTGAAAATAGCGGGTACGGGAGTCTTCATCAAACAGACCCTCCTGACCGCTGCCCTGAAGAGCAGAAGGCAATAGATCAGACGAAGATGTCTCACCTCGTCCCGAATCTGAAGAAAGTGCTGAAGGGAGGAAAACGCTCGAGCCCTCCATATCATCTTCCTGAGAGGTGGGCAAAGAGGGCTGCTCTGATGCGAACTCTTGATACAATGAGTCCCAGTGCGCAAGATTTGAACTATGCTTGAAAGGGTCATAAGAACTCTGGAATTGGGGGCGGGGAGATACAATCCGTTCACTTTCGCCCTCAATATCACCTTCTCCCAAAGCCGGAATGACCGGAGCATCCTCCATATTAAAATCGATCGCAGGGGCCACATTAAACTTGCCTAATGCCTCTCTGATGGTAGCCATCAGGATATGCCAGCGAGCACTCTCGTTTTCAAATTTGATCTCCGTCTTAGTCGGATGTATATTGACATCAATCGTTGCCGGATCTACAGTCAAATAAATGAAATAATTAGGTTGCTCTCCTTCAGGAATAATCCCTTCATAACACTGCATCACTGCCTTATGAAAATAAGGATGACGCATATAACGGTCATTGACAAAAAAGTATTGCAATGCGCCTCGTTTACGTGCAGATTCAGGCAAGCCGACAAATCCGGTGATCGTCAAAAGATCATTATCCACTCCGATCGGAATGAGCTGTTGTCCCACAGTTTTGGCAAACAGAGCCGAAATGCGTTGCCTTAACGATCCGGGTACCAGTTGCAACATGATCTGATCATTGTGGGTCAATGTAAATCCTATCTGAGGATAAGCCAAAGCGACATGTTGAAACTCCGACATTATATTGCTCATTTCGGTCGCATTGGACTTCAGGAATTTACGTCGGGCAGGGATATTGAAAAAGAGATTTCGTACGGAAAAGTTCGCCCCTACCGGACAGGAGATGGTCTCCTGAGATAAAAACTTGCTGCCGGAAAGACGAATCTCCACACCACATTCATCCTCTGCTCTGCGGGTACGTAACTCGACCTCAGCGACAGAGGCAATAGATGCCAATGCCTCTCCTCTAAATCCCATCGTACGCAAAGCGAAAAGATCGTCTGCTTTGGCTATCTTAGAGGTAGCATGACGCTCAAACGCCATACGGGCATCGGTCACAGACATCCCGGATCCATTGTCTATCACCTGTATAAGATCCCTTCCTGCCTCTTTCAAGACGACCTGAATCTGAGTCGCATGTGCATCAATAGCATTTTCCAGCAACTCTTTTATCACCGACGCCGGTCGCTGAACGACCTCGCCGGCAGCGATCTGATTGGCGACAGAGTCGGGAAGTAAATGAATAATATCTGACACGAGATTTGTAGCTGTTTTTGATTATGAATATTATAAGAGGTCAACGGACTTAAAAACTCATTATGATTTTGAGGAAACTCAAGCCGGGACAGCTCTGATTACTTCAAGATAAAATAAAGCACCCCTGCCAGGATAATAATCCAAAGACCTACCTTTACATTACGTTTGGATGCAGAAGGTTCGCCACTCTCCTGACGGCGACGGAGGTGTCTGGTGCCCTGGGCGAAAGATCCACGAATAGAATCCTCCGGGTTGTAGGTATCTTCTTCCAACAATCCCATTTCTCGTTTTACCTTACGGATACGAGCTTCCAAAGCCTCTTTACGAGGATCTGAAAAATAGGGTTGTCGCTGAAATTGGCGGGGTTTTCTTGTAGAGAAAATATTCATTTGCGTATTTTTATAGCTTTAATTATTTTTTTCAAAACTCGATGAAAAGATTTATAAGATCTCTCCATTTATTACAATATAACAGTGGCTTTAGTTCGAAAACTACTATTATTTATATCCTTAATAACCATTCAGTTCATCCTCGTTGAAAAGCTGAATATGCTCCTGAACGTCCTCCTTTTTCATTCTGACATCCCTGAAGACATCTTCAGGAGACAACGGGCGAAGATACTGCATCCATCGGAAATGGGACAAATAAAGGATATCATCCGTTATCAGTGGCATCGGAACAAAAGATCCAATCGGTTCGGGCCAGATGGACAAATGATCCATTTTCTGATTTTTAAACCATACGGAGAGATAATTGCCTATCACCTGATTTAATCCGATCAAGGATTTATCGGACTCCTCCGGATAAAAAATGATCTGGATATTTCCGGACATGTCCATCCTTTGGATCTGAGAAGAATCAAAGTAACAAATCAATTCTTTTCCACTGATCTGATCATAATGTATCGTATCTTTTTGTTGTACCAGGAAAGCATTATCATGGACCAGAACACGATCCACCCCTTCGTCTGTCATAACGACAAAAATGCTATCGCCGATAATCTGATAAGCCCCATTCCACATCACCGGATTACCGATAAACGTGGCCATCGAATCGCGGGCATTATAGATCAGTGAGTCACAGACTCCTTGAAGATCTGTACGATAATATCTGACATTATAAAAGGCAGACATATATCTGACGGTGTCTATCATAAAGCCTCGCAACGTATCGGCATGCAAATAAAGCGTGTCCCGACTGGAGAACTCCATGGCCAGTGCATTGTCTGTCACTAAAACACTTTCGAGCGAGTCATTATAATAGGCATATTCGCCTGTAAGTTTCACTTGTTGCAGTGTGTCACAGACCTCTATCTTGCCAAAAAACTCACCAAAGCCCATTCGGTTACAATAGAAAGCACTGTCACCGGTGGCAAAACGGCCCGGATTAAAAATCTGTGGACGATCGGACAATGCTGCCTCATCACTCTTAGTGTTATAATAACCGCGCTGAGTCAATACCAATGAAGAATCTGAAACAATCCTGGAGGGACCATAAAGATCGGCTTGCCCGGACAGCAGATTATAATGGAGGGTATCTGAATAAAGGATCGTCTGCGGTGTAATGACATCGTCATCCGGTGCTAAAGAGGCATGAGGAGGTTCGATCCTCTCGAGCAACGTATCGAGTGGGATCAGATTTTCACGAGCATGGGGAGATGTGGGCAGCGGGGCGATGGTATCACTGTGTTGGGCCAAAGACAACGTATCGACGAGAAGAGAATCTGCCGGTGTGATCAGCGTATCAGCAACGGTAGCAGACAAATCTGCCTGTGTAGTCAGCGTATCTGCAGTAGTCGCAGACAAATCTGCCAGGACCGTATCAGCGACAACGGCATCGGCTTCAGATGCCAATTGCATCATTCGGATATCGTCCTCATCGTAATAGTCACTTTGCAGATCGACATTGACCTCCGGACGCTCCTCTGCATAATCATAGTGACGCAGTTGGACATCATCCAAAAAGATGGCCCGACGTGTCGAAGGGTAGTACCAACCCAGGACAGACCTTAAATGATTGTCCGGGTTAACGATCACGCCCTCATCAAAAAAGTGTGCTTCATCCTGAAAACGGGAATAATCCAAATGATCGGTATAAAGCACCACATCATTATGGATCAAGCGAACATTATTGCGCAAACGGGCCAAACCGGTATTACCATCATAAAACAGACTATCGCCAAAAAGATAGAGCGAATCACCCTGCTCTACACGGACATTGCCAAAAGCATCCATCGAGTTGCTCTTTTCATAAAAATAAGCACTGTCACAATACATATATGCACTGTCCTGACGGAAACGAACATCGCCCTGCAGGATCTGATAGTCAGCGCTCACCCTCTTGTCAAAGCTAAGGGTATTGGCATGCTCCAAATAGATCTTTCGGGGCACACCTTCCTCTTTGTGAGCGGCATAAAGCGGAGAAACACCCCCCAAAGCGCACACTGACAAAGCAAACAGCAGTAAACCCTCAAGATATTTATGTTTCATAAATTACTATACACAAAACGGCTGAATATGGCAGATCATTTAATCCAACCCGGATATTTAAATTCACACTTAGCCCATCCTTCTTTGATGCGGACATAAGTCTCTTTCTGCTTCTGGCGGATAAAATTCTCTATTATCTCTTCCTCCAGACGGGCTTCATATAGGGACTTGATAACCTGATAATCATCATAATAGGTAGCCTTATGACCCTCAGTGCGGCTTTTCAGCTTCACGATAGCCATGATGTCACGCGACGTTTTGCTGTCTTTCATGACAAAAGGCTGAGAAATGTCTCCGACCTTCATCGTGTTAATCTGACGAGCCACTTCAGCCGGCAACTCCTCCATCGTCATACGTGATGAACCTCCTTGTCCCACCATCAATCCGCCATTTTTGCGGGTAGCTTTGTCGTGAGAGAGATATTGTGCTGCCTCCTCGAAAGTAAACTTCGCAGAGTCCAACTGCACACACAGCGTATCCATCGCCAATCGAACATCTCGCAACTCCTTTTCTGCCACTTTGGGAATAAGGAGGATATGACGGAAATTGGCTCTATCGCCTCGGCGTTCGATCAACTGAATGATGTGATAACCGAATTCTGTCTCCACGATTTTTGAGACCTTTTTGGGATCATTCAGTTGGAAAGCGGCCTGTGAAAACTCCGGGACAAAAGAGGCTTTACTCTTGAAACCCAATTCTCCTCCATTGGCAGCTGATCCGGGATCCTCCGAATAGAGAATCGCCAACGTACTAAACTGACTCTCTCCGGAAATAATGCGCTGAGTATAGTCACGCAAACGTGCTTTGATGCCATCGATCGTAGATTGAGCTATGCGCGGTTTTAACGTGATGATCTGCACCTCAACCTGTGTCGGAATATAAGGGATGCTGTCTGAGGGCAACGTCTTATAAAACTCCCTCACCTGTGCAGGGGTAACTGCGACATCTGACGTCAACTTATTACGCATCTGAGACATGATGCTTTGATTGCGGATATTGGTTCTCATTTCCGAACGGATATCTGCAATACTTTTATCCATGTACTCCTCCAATTTGGCTTTCGAACCGATTTGCGCTACATACATATTGACCTGAGCGTCCACCTGCTGGCTGACCATCTCATCATCGACCGTTATACTATCGAGGATGGCTTGATTGAGAAACAATTTCTGAATAGCGATCTGCTCCGGGATGACACAATATGGGTCTCCATCGATCTTCTCTCCCTGATAAAGCATACGCTTTCGCTCACTTTCCACCTCAGATCTTAAAATAGCTTCGTCTCCGACCACCCAGATCACCTCATCGATGACATTGGCAGATGATTGGGCAAAGAGCGAAGAGCTCCCGATCCAAGCCAGCAATATGGCACACAAGTAATATTTCTTTGTTGTTTTCATATTATAATATATAGTGTCTCTTTATCTTAAAAATCTATGTTGCGTTCGGTCAATAATCGTTATATACCTATTATGTCATGTCCATCCATTTTGTTCTGCAATCGCCATGATCAGCCACGTACTAATCCGACGAGTGACATCAGACAACATCTCTGACCGGATCAATAGATCACAACAGTTCCGTTAGCCACCCCCTCATCAAAAAGGGTCTGACGCATCTGTGATCTGAAGTCTCTCTGTTTCTGACGGGTCAATGTCTCGCGGATGGACTCGACGGCATAACCGAATGGCTGGATCTCCCCTGCTCTCCGGACATCGGTAATCACTAATATATAACAATTATGTTCATCCTGATACTCTAATATCCGGTTCTTCTCCAGATCTTTTTCTGTCCACTGACCTTCACCGGGAGGCAACAGATCGACCAATCGTTTGAGATTGACCCAGGAATCTGAAAAGTTGTCATAGGCCGTGGCCCTCTGGAGGCAGAAGTTTTCCATCTCCTCTATAACCTCAGTCTTGCCTTTCAAATAGCTCTTCAACCATGACTTCAGTTTATCTAACTGAGACTGCGGCAAAGGGACACGGATAAAAATGCCTTGCACGATGGGGTGTTTCAGTTTAAATCGGCCGGTATTTTTCTCATAAAAAGCCTGACATTCCTCTTCTGAAACAGGCTGGATGGCAGAGGCAAGGAGTTGTTTCTCATAAGTCTCAGCGATCAAGGTCTGCCGATACTCTTCGACAAGACTTTCCAGGCTCTTTAGGTCATTGACATTACGGAGTCCCAACTGATATAATAACTGATGATCCACCCAGCGCTTCACATACTCCCGGACAAAGGCTATGCTATCCTCCGAACTCATTCCGGAAGGCATCTGGGCACGCAACTCGGGCTTGGTCAATCTTGTTTCGCCCACGCGAGCCACCACAACATTGTCCATATAATGCGATGTCTGCTGACATGCTGTCAGAGACATCACAACAATAATTCCTGCCCAGAGTATTCTTTTCACGGTTACTTCTGTTCGTTTTTAATCTTCATCAAAACCTTATCGTTGATAACCACCTTATGCTTGGTTCTCAACTGCTCTACCCATCTTGCTTCCAGTTCAGCCTGATAATCAGCGATCACTTGTCCTCTGATGTCACTGACCTCTTCCGGACCATCGGGAAGAATCTTACCGAAGGTCATCACCACCGGGAAATTCTCTTTCGGGGTAAATTTAGCCTTTATGCCAAATCGATATTGATCGACGGCACCATTATCACCTTTCTGGAAAACACCATTAATGATGTGGAACGGAGGCTTCTTGTCTCGTGTCAGGGTCGTATCGGTAAGGATCGTACTCTTGATAATCTCACTGGCCTTGATCGCATCGTTATCGACAGAGGCATAAATCTCCTTAAGTGCTTGTACCAATCGTTCGTTATCTTCGCACTCTACAAAAGCACCTTTAAATCGGGGTTCATCCCAGGCATAACGTGCACGATTTTTCTCAAAGAATGCTGCCAGACCGGCACTGTCTGCCGAAGCTCTGTCCCATACCTCTCCGCTTGACACCTCAAACAGGAGGATACCATCATGATACTCCTTATAAAGATTGCGGAACTCAAGATATTTGTTTTCCAGATTAGCATCCTCATAAGCCATCAGACGATCGTCATACCACTGATTCAGGAAGTCCTGAAGAGGCATCTTGTGGATGTTGATATACTTTTTATTGATATCCTTGGCCAATTCATCGCCCTTTACTTGCAGTTTACCGATCTTCATCACCGATTTCTTAGCCAATTTCTTGGCAAAATCCTCACGAGTCACCGTAGTGTCTGCCACCAACTGCTCGATCAATGCACGGGTCTTCTGATTGATCTCGACACGATACTCCTTGGATAATTTCTCTAAAAATGCCTTGCGCCCTGCAGCGACACGCTCCGGATCACGAGACAACTGTTCGCGCATCTGAGCCTTCTGCTCATCCGTCACCACAGCCTCAGCACGCTTATCAAGCAAACGGAGGATGTGCCAACCGAAATCGGTCTCAAAAGGAGCTGTATAATCGCCGACTTTACCTATGGCAAAAGCCGCACCGAGCCACTCCTGAGGGAAACGTGCAGCAGCATTCAGCCACGGATATTCTCCTCCACGCGGAGCGGTGTATTGATCATCAGAGTGTTGCTGTGCCAATGCTGCAAAATCGGCACCCCCTTGCAGAGCAGCATAGATAGAATCGATCTCTCGTTTGGCAACGTTGCGTGCTGCCTCACCCGTCTGACGGGGTGCAGTCTTCATGATGTGAGCGAGGAGCACCTCACCCTGATCCGGACGACGATCATTCACCTTGATCAAGTGCCATCCGAAACGAGAACGACAGACAGCCAACTCTCCCACAGGAGTATTATATGCAGCAGTCTCAAAACTATAGACCATCTGACCGGAGGTAAAATAGCCCAAACGTCCTCGATTTTGACGTGCCGAGGGATCTTCGGAAACCACAAAGGCAAGCGAATCAAAATCCGCTCCAGCCTCGACTGCAGCCTTATAGGCTAAAATCTGCTCCTCTTTCTCTTTAACCTGAGCTCCGGACGCATGTTCGTCCAGCATCAAAAGGATATGACTGGCATCGATCTGCTCTTTTTGTCTGGCGATAGACTCCTCCACCATAGAGTCAGCCCAAGCCGGATTTTCCAGATAAGGTTGCGCCAACTGGGCACGGTAACCTGCCAATTCTTCACGATAAGATTGAGTCGTATCTATACCTCGAGACAATGCCTCTGCGACTTTCAATTTATAATTGACAAACATCTGCACATACTCGTCAAAACTCTTCTCCTCTGCGAGATCCTGCTGATTGTTTTTATTATAAAAATACTCAAATTCAGACTTAACAACCGGAGTACCATTGATGGTCATAACCACCGGATCATCTGTTTTTGCGAATGTTGAAGCACATGTCACAGCCAACAAAAGCACGCCTAACCATGTTTTTTTCATATATGTAGTTTATTGGGTTTTATGAGTTGAATAGTTTATGGGTTGAAGGGTTGAGGGGTTGAGGGGTTGAAAACGCAGCGTTTTCGCGATCTTCATTCCTCTTTCCCCAATCATCTTTGCCCTTTCCTCAAACATTTTCCCGGCAAAGATAGTCAAAAAACGCTTATTCAAATAAACCGAATGTATGAATATTACTTTTTTTAACTGCAAAAAGCACTTCTTCCCTTAAAAAGAGGTATTTTCGAGCGGAAAACAGCAGACAGAGTTGCACGTTTCAGATCATCCGCTTAACTTTGTACCCCTCATCATTCAGTAAAAAGATATGCAATCATTTCATGACCTATTAATTCATCGTCGCAGCATCAGAAACTACAGCGGCGAATCATTGACACCCGATGAAGTAAAGACCATCCTGGAGGCGGCTCTCATGTCTCCTGCCGGGAAACGACGCAACCCCTGGCACTTCATCGTCACAGAAGATAAAGAGAAACTCAAAGCACTCTCTGAGGCAAAAGCTAACGGAGCAGCCCCCATTGCCGGAGCAGCCATCGCCATCGCTGTCATCGCTGATCCGGCCGAGTCGGACACTTGGGTCGAAGATCTCAGCATTGCCTCTATACTGATGCAACTGCAGTGCTCGGACCTCGGACTGGGGTCTGTATGGATTCAGATGGCTGGACGGACTGATCAGGACGGAGTGCCTGCCGTCCATCATGTGCGTCAGATACTCTCCATCCCGGAGCATTATGAGGTGCTCTCCATTATTGCCATCGGTCGTCCGGCCGAGGAGCGCAAACCATACGACACAGAGAAACTCTCCTGGGAAAAGGTTCATATAGAACAATTTTAACCTTTATGAGCAAAGAAAGTGTGAAAAAACGATGTTAAAACTTCGTTAATTAAAAAACATTTACTATCTTTGCGCCCGAAATACAAACTAGCAACTGCCTATTGAAAGCGTACAGGAGGAATTTACCGCCCCTTTGAGCCGCTGGATTGAAGGTTTTTGCATAAACATTTAAAATAAAATGAAACAAGGTATCCATCCAGAAAACTACCGTCCTGTAGCTTTCAAAGACATGTCAAACGACGTTGTCTTCATTTCTCGTTCTACAATCAACACTAAAGAGACTATCGAAATCGATGGTGAGACTTATCCACTCGTAAAGCTTGAAATCACAAGCGCTTCTCACCCGTTCTACACTGGTAAGCACAAACTCGTTGACACCGCAGGTCGTGTTGATAAGTTCCTCAGCCGCTACGGCAATCGTAAGAAATAATAGAAATAAGACTTTCGTTATATTAACAAAAAACTGCGTCAACTGGCGCAGTTTTTTGTTTTTTAGTTAGGACTCAATCTCTCGGGAATTTCTTACACATAAAAAAATCAATCTTCTAATCTGACTTTAATACCAAAATTTAGAATAAGAGGATCAGCAGCACGCTTCTTGCCATCAGGAGTCTCAGACTTGAACTCGTGTGTGCACTCTCGAGTTGTTTTAGAATCGGTGTTTGACACAAAAAACTCCGCTCAGATTTGGTTATTTCAATAAACTTTCTTTCCTTTGCATGTGCAGTTTGAGGTGAAGCGACACCGGACTGTTACATAACATACTAACATAGCATTTGCTATTTGTTCTATTCGCATTGAAACGTAGGAAATTTCAATAAGATAATATAGAAGAATGAACAAGTCGTGAATGTCTGCGCTATATCATGGCGCGGGCGTGACTTGTTTCTTCTATTGGCGATTCCTACGGCCACAATGCGAGCAAGTTTACCGCTCGCGTTTTTTGTGTCCGATTGTGAATTGCCAAAACCGAATATAGAGAGGTAGCATAAGCTAAAAAGAACTATAGCAATATGGCTAAATCTCTAATCTATGAACTGCCCAAAATCGTAGATGAGGGCAGGCGTGATGCCCAGCGTATCCTCGAACGGCTGGGTAGCGGCACACACATCGGGCTGCAAACAAATGAGTTAGTCCTTCCTTCGAAGGACATTTCCGGTCTTTGGCAAGGAAAAATAGGAGAGCTGAATGCAAGGGGAGAGTGGATGAACCGCTTGATCTATGGTGACAATCTTCTGACGATGCAGGCTTTGCTTACGGGTGACCCGAACACGGGACTTCCATCGCTTCGGGGCAAAGTAGATTTGATTTATATCGATCCTCCATTTGATAGTAAAGCGGATTATCGAACAAAAATAAATCTTCCTGGAGTGGATATAGAGCAAAAACCTACTGTGATTGAGCAATTTGCTTATGCCGATACATGGATAAATGGTACTGTATCTTATCTCAAAATGCTTTATCCCCGATTAGTTTTAATGCGTGAACTGCTTTCGGAGAAAGGAAGTATTTACGTGCATTTAGATTGGCATTGTTCCCATTATGTTAAAATACTACTTGATGAAATTTTTGGGAAAGATAATTTTGTAAATGAGATAGTGTGGGGATATAAAGACATAGGCTCAAGGGCAGTCAATTATTTCAAAAAGAAACATGATGTAGTCTTGTTTTATCAAAAGACTTATTTGCGTACTTTTAACATTCAAAGGCAACAACTTTCAGAAAGTACAATGCAAAGATATGGTTCATATTTTGACGAACATGGACAAATAACATATCGTTGGTTAAAAGATAATAATCCAGGAGTTTTTGCTAAACTCAAAGGTCAACCCGATAATTTAGATTTACCTTGGTTAGATATTAATAGTGGTCAACCTTTATCAGATTGGTGGGATGATATTTCTCCATTAAAAAGTCATTTTAATGAATCTGTTGGATACACCACCCAAAAACCCGAAGCCCTCCTCGAACGCATCATCAAAGCAAGCAGTAACGAAGGCGACCTCGTCTGCGACTTCTTCGGCGGAAGTGGCACAACTGCAGCCGTTGCCGAACGTTTGGGCAGACGCTGGATCACTTCCGACATCGGTAAACCCGCAACCCTTGTGATGCGTAAACGCTTTATTGACCAAGAGGTAAAACCATTTCTCTATCAAGCCATCGGCGATTATCAAAAGGAAATATTTGGAAGCAACAAACTCTATAAACGAGTAGGAGACCTCAGCCAAATCGTGATGCAACTCTACGGTGCCATCCCCTTTACCGAAGAGCAGTTGAACGACCGCAATTGGGGACAGGTCAAAGCCTCGCGTACCCTTGTATTGGTAGATAGCCCTAACAAACTGACGGGCAAGGCTACCATCAAGCGAGCCCACGAAGCAAAGAACACTCTGCTCGGTGGCGGTTGGAGTAAGGTGGTAGTACTCGCTTGGAACTTCGCTTTCGACGTGAGCGAAGCCATCATGCAATACAAAGACGATGTGGATGTACTGGTCATCCCGCCCGACTTGCTCGACAAGCTCAGCAAGAAAGGCTATGACAAGTTAGTGCGAGAAGGTTCCGTCCGGTTCAGCACCTTGCAATACTTGATGTGCCGCCCGATCAAGTCCATCCCTCTATCTCAAACGGAAGACAATCTGGTCATTGAGTTGGAAAATTATGTACTCCTCTCTCCCGACAACATCCCATTGGACAACAAAGACAAAGTGAAACTCCAGCAAGTGATGGACAAAGACCCATTGGCTCTTATTGAATATTGGAGCATCGATCCTGACTACGACGGAGTGACCTTCCGCAGCCAATGGCAAGACTATCGGGAGAATACAGACAATGATAGCGACCCGCTTCATTGCATCTATACCGCTGTGCTTCGTGCACCTCGCAAAACCACTCGCACAGTATGTGTCAAAGCGGTGGATGTATTCGGATTTGAAAGTATGATTGTAGAAACCTTGTGATTATGAGAACAGACATATCCCTTGAACTCGCCAATCGGCTGAGTGTCGATGTGAATAATGCTTTTGAAGACGGGTCAATGCAGGAAGTAGTGACTCCCGTCACTGCCGACTTGCTCCGCTATTGGTTCTCCGAAGCCTACAAAAACGAACGACTATACAATTTTCACGAAGGACAACAGCAGAGTATCCTCAATGTCATATATCTACACGAAGTGCTGAAAGTGAAGAGCGTAAGCGAAATCTATGAAAAGGCAACTCCTGATCTGATGCCGGAAGCCGACATGAGAGCTTTCAGCAAAGAAAAATACAACATCCCGAAATATGCTGTTAAGATGGCCACCGGCACAGGAAAGACCTGGGTAATGCATGCGCTCCTGCTTTGGCAGATACTGAATGCTCGGCACGAGGAGGAACTAAGTGGACGCTACACCAAAAACTTTCTGATCGTGGCACCCGGCCTGGTGGTGTATGACAGGCTACTCGATGCATACTTGGGTCGTCTAAATCCGGGTAGCAATAATCGCGACCCCGAGACAAATGACTTTCACCGCCACAAAGATCTATTCATTCCACCTCAATACAGAGATGAGATATTTAGCTTCATCCAAAATAATGTAGTGAGCAAAGAGGATGGCATCGGAAGGAAAATAACCGGGGATGGATTTATCGGTCTGACCAACTGGCACCTTTTTCTCGGTTACGAAGAAGAGCAAACAGCAAACGAATTGCCAGATGCACCGCCCGCCATCATCGAAGATATTTTACCACTCCGTCCCGGAGTCAGCGCCGGAAATGCTCTGGATGCTCTCGACCGACATTACCTGCGAGGGAGTGAATTGGAATACTTGGCAGAGATGCCGGACTTAATGGTGATCAACGATGAAGCCCACCACATACACGAAAACAAGGTGGCAGGAGAGACTATCGAGGTGGAATGGCAACGAGGACTGAACTACATTGCCCACACCAAAGGTAAACGATTTTTCCAAATAGACTTCTCTGCTACACCTTTCGACACCAGCGGAAGCGGCAAAAACAGAGTAAAACATTACTTTCCACACATCGTGGTAGATTTCGACCTGACTACTGCCATGAAACAAGGATTGGTAAAAACCTTGTTATTAGACAAACGTCAAGAACTGACAGAGTTGGAGAGCTTAGACTACAAGGCTGTCCGCGACGAACACAACAAAGTAGTCGGACTTAGTGAAGGGCAGCGCCTGATGCTTCGGGCAGGACTTGCCAAACTTCGCATTTTGGAGGAAGGCTTCGTCAAGATAGATGCCACAAAATATCCCAAGATGCTGGTGATGTGCGAAGATACATCTGTCACTCCATTTGTAGAAAAGTTTCTGATAGAGGAAGGACTGATGCAGGATGATGTGCTACGCATAGACAGCAATGCCAAGGGAGAACTGAAAGATGCCGAATGGTTGAGAGTGAAGGAACGTTTATTTAATGTCGATAACTATGCTTCGCCTAAAGTCATCGTTTCTGTATTGATGCTTCGTGAAGGATTTGATGTGAACAACATTTGCGTTATTGTTCCGCTTAGGTCCTCACAAGCCAGCATTCTTTTGGAACAAACTGTGGGTCGCGGACTTCGTTTAATGTGGAGAGAGCCGGAATACCAGGAAGAAAAAAAGGAAAATCGTCGCAACGTGCTTATCAAGAAGCTACAACCCAAGTCCTACATTGATATGCTCTCCATCGTGGAGCATCCGGCTTTCGATCAATTCTACAAGGACCTGATGGCAGAAGGATTGGCTGGGACAGACGAAGGCGAACTAAGCGGAGAAGGAGCTGTGACGGGCGACTTGATAAAGGTCGGCTTGAAAGAGAATTACAAAGACTATGACATGTTTTGGCCGATGGTTATCCGCGATGCAGAAGAAGAAATTACACCAACGCAAATAGATCTACGATCATTGCAACCCTTCACCGCATTCAGTCTCGATCACCTCCGCACATATTTGGCTACAAGTGGAGAAACCTTTGTGTCACAAGCGGTCATCACAGAAACCACTTTCGGAAAGTATCAGGTTAAGGCAGATCTCTTTACAGCTACCGGATATAATGAATATCTGATGAAACTGCTCCGCACCATCACGACCCGGATGGACAGAATCGGAGTACGTGCCACACGCGAACTTCCCACACTGCAGATCAACCAGCGAGAAATTGTGCGAATCATGGATATTTATATTCGGACGAAACTATTTGGAGGTACATTCAATCCGTTTGAAGGCAATGATTGGAAGATTTTGCTTTCGAAAAATGCCATCGTCACCCAACACATCATCAAAGAAATGAGCATCGCCATACATCGCATGCAAGAAAGTGTAATGACGAGTGAAGCAGTGGTCGAGAAACTCTGGTTCTCTAATGTTTCAACCCTTCGTATCCGCAATAATTATTCGATGGAATTGGAGAAAGTAATCTATGAAAAAGTGGGTTATCCCTCCAATAAAGGGGGATTTGAGAAAGCTTTTTCCGAATTTCTCGATAAAGATGCTAACGTAGAGCGCTTCCTTAAAATCAGTGAAAGCCAGCATCGTTTTGCGTCGCTCTTCTACATCCGCGAAGATGGTCTGTTGGCATCTTATCATCCAGACTTTATGGTGCTCACCCAAGATAAGGTATATATCATCGAGACGAAAGGAGACAATATGGTAATGGACAAAAATGTCCATCGTAAAAAACTGGCAACAGTGGAGTGGTGTAAGAAAATCAATCAGTTGGAAGAAAGCAATCGCATGAATCGTATCTGGGAATATATTCTTTTGAATGAAACCTCTTTCTATAGTTTAAATAGAAACGGGGCCACTTTAGATGAGATCTGTGCTCTGAACAAAGTTTCAATGTCGGAGGCAAGTGGAAGATTATTTGACATATAAAAGAATAATCAGAGAATCAAAAAGGTGGTATCCTTTACAATAAAAATATCGGGAGGCTAAAACATCGTTTAGTCTCCCGATCTCATTCTCTTGTGTGACCCCCACAGGATTCAAACCTGTAACCTTCTGATCCGTAGTCAGATGCTCTATTCAGTTAAGCTAGGGAGCCGTAATAAAAGATCTTTGCACCGGGGATATCTTTCCCAAATGCGGTGCAAAGGTAATCATTTTTGTGGTTTTATCCAAGATCGATGGCTTTTTTATTTGTTTTTTTGGTGTCCGGTAAAGGTATTTACGGCCGTTAAAGCCATAAAATGAGAACAAAAGCCGTATGTACTATGAGCAATTAAGTCCCTCATACCCTCCATCTTAATCGGTATTCTCTTCAGTTAAAATAATGAATGACGATGCTGAGTGCATTTATTCAGGCAGTCGTGTGATATTACACGGCGGCGTCATGCACGTTACACGGCGGCATCATACACGTCACACGGCGGCGTCATGCACGTTACACGGCGGCGTCATGCACGTTACACGGCGGCGTCATGCACGTCACACGGCGGCGTCATACACGTCACTCGGCAGCGTCGTGCAAATGGATCATATAAGACTTGAACTATATTGAGGCATGAACCCACGTGAATTCATGCGCAGGGCCGGGTGAATTCATGCTCCAAGAGAGGGGTTGCAGAAAGAAAATCGGCTGCATCAATAGTTTTTGACGCAGCCGATTTTTATGTAATTGAGTTTCTATATTACTTCAACATTGTTGAGAAGTCCTCCATAGATACCTCTTTGTTGTCCACTGTTACTGTCTCACGGATCTTCTCGATGATCTTGCGAGTGATGGCCTGATCACGATACTGGCCTTTCTGCTTCTCATCTTTGATGACACTCTCCACATATTGTGCAAGATACTCCTCAGGGAGGTTGGCCATGCCGTACTGCATCATTTGGTGAGAGATTACAATGCGAGCCTCATTCTTGATGTCTGCTTCAGTAATCTTGATGTCATAGGCAGAAACGATCTTCTCCTCGATGAGTTGCCACTTGAGATCCTCGAGGATGCGGGGCATATCTTCATCCAACTTGGCTGCGTCACGCTTCTCATCCTTAGCGAGCATCCAGCGCTTGAGGGCCTCAACCGGATAGGTCAATTCGCCTACAGTCTGACGAAGGATGTCACGACAATCTACTGCAAACTTATACTCACTGTTCTCCTTCAATTGGGCAGCGATGATTTCAGTCACTTTAGCCTTGAATGCCTCCTCTGTCACGCACTCATCTCCAAAGACTTTCTTATAGAACTCCTCACCCATCTCAGCCGGAGCATGATGTGTGATCTCGTTGATGGTGAAACGGAAATTGGCTGTAAGTCCTTCTGCTTTCTCCTTAGAGATCTGGAGCATGGAAGCGAGTTCGTTTACGTTGTTGTCAGTAGCTACTGCAGGATTGAAATCTACAGAAGTAAGTTTCTTGGCACCGACAAACTTAGCCTTCTCATCTTCGTTTTTCAGATATTTAGGCATCACTGTGGCTCCCTCTGCCATGATACCGCCTTCGAGGATATTGCCATCGACATCCAACTCGGCGATGTCACCCTTAACTACATCACCCTCAGATACCTCTTCTGCAGGCTTATATTCGCCATACTGATTGCGGTAGCCCTCGATCTGACCATTGAGCATCTTCTCATCGACGCTGATGGTGTAATATGGTACAGTGATGTTTTTGTCAAGTGTCAAAGAGAACTCAGGAGCAATGGCAAGCTTGAAGCTGACAGTAAATTTCTCTTCTGTCATGAAGTCCACCGGCTTCTGCTCCTCATCGAGCATCGGCTCTCCGAGCACGTTAAGGTGATTTTCGGAGATATAGTCATAGAGAGAACTATTGATAAGTTTGTTCACTTCATCATAAGTCACCTGAGCACCTACCTGCTTGCGCACAAGACCCATCGGCACCATACCTTTACGGAATCCCGGCATCTGAAGACGCTGGCGATAAGTTTTCAATGATTTCTCGACAGCCTCACTATAGTCTGCTTTCTCGATTTCGAGGCTCAACACGATGTTTACGTCATCAATGACCTGTTTTGTAATATTCATTACAGTCTGATTTTATTTTTATAGTTAATAATATTTTATTCGAAAACACAAATACGTGCACAAACGCGGGCGCAAAGATACGATTTTCTTCCCGAATGACAAAATTTTTTCTCCGTTAGTTCTCTATGACACGGATAGTCATGCGCACATCCGTCTTCGGACGATCACGCGAATCGGTCTCCAGATTGGCAATCTTGTCGATAATCTCAAGCCCTGAAACGACCTCGCCAAAGATGGTATAGTCGTTATAAAGGTGCTGCGCTCCTCCGACCGTGCTGTATGCTTCACGTTCGGCAGGGGTGAAATAGCGTGTGCCCGAAGTGGCACGGCAGACGCTGTCCATCTCATGATTGAAACGACGGACACGGGCATTGTAGGCATGAGGATCGGAGAGCTTCAGACGGGACAACTCCTCTTTGAGTTCGGGGGTGTACATCTTCTTTTTGACTGCCTTGCGGACAGCCTCATTTTCACGTTTCTCCCAGTTGGTCATATACTCCTCGGTCATCTTATATCCCTGCACGATGAAGAACATGCTCATGTCAGAATTTTTCTTAGGATTGACCTTAACATCCCTGCGAGGAGAGGCCAATGCCCCCTTTTTAGGGACATGATTGCGACGGATCTCATGAGGGATCTCCATCGAGATGTCTCCCCAGCCAATGCTGGCACCGGGAGGTGCGGTACGAGAGTCCGGAGCTCCCCCTTGAATCATAAAACTCGGTATGACACGGCCAAAAAGAGTCCCATCATAGTAGCCCTGACGGACAAGTTCGATGAAACGATCGCGATGACGGGGCGTGTCATCATAGAGGACAATAGTCATATTGCCCATGTTGGTCTCTATGATTACGCGCTTGCTCTGCGCTTGTCCCATAAATGGGCAGACACAGAGCAAGAATAAAAGTATCAAAAATGATTTTTTCATGCTTATCGGTTAATTCGTTGAGGCGTTGATGTTCGTTGAAAAATGCTTCACACGCATCTACAGGAATCATCACTCGCCACGAGAATAGTTGGGAGCCTCCTTAGTGATGGTGACATCATGTGGGTGACTCTCCAGGATGCCGGCATTGGTGATGCGGGTGAAACGTGAAGTCTCATGAAGGGTCGGTATATCTTTAGCTCCACAATAACCCATACCGGCACGCAAACCTCCGATCATCTGATAGATCACTTCATAGAGGTTACCCTTGAATGGTACGCGAGAAACAATTCCCTCCGGAACCAATTTGCGAACATCGACCTCTCCATCCTGGAAGTAACGGTCCTTAGAGCCTTTCTCCATGGCATCGAGTGAACCCATGCCGCGATAAGACTTAAACTTACGTCCATTGAAAAGGATCGTCTCACCGGGAGATTCCTCTACACCTGCCAGCAATCCACCCAACATGACGCTGTAGCCACCGGCAGCCAAAGCCTTAACCATATCACCGGAGTAACGGATACCACCATCGGCGATGAGCGGAATGCCACGTCCCTTGAGCGCCTTGGCAACGTCATAGACCGCTGTAAGCTGCGGCACACCGATACCTGCTACGATACGGGTCGTACAGATAGAACCGGGTCCGATGCCGACCTTGACAGCGTCTGCTCCGGCATCGGCGAGATAAGTAGCAGCCTCTCCGGTAGCAATGTTACCCACGACAACATCAATGTCTGTATATTTGCTCTTCACTTGCTCCAAAACATTAACCACGCCCTTAGTGTGTCCATGTGCAGTGTCGATAACAATGGCATCCACACCTGCCTCTACCAAGGCGCTGACACGATCGATGGAGTCTCCTGTCACGCCGACACCGGCAGCAACACGCAGACGACCCTGAGCATCTTTACATGCATAAGGTTTGTCTTTAGCCTTGGTAATATCCTTATAAGTGATGAGACCGATGAGATGGCCCTCGTCATCCACGACAGGAAGTTTCTCAATCTTATGCTCCTGAAGGATCTCTGCGGCTGCAGCCAAATCTGTACCGACATGAGCTGTAATGAGGTTTTCGGTAGTCATAACGCCATTGATCGGACGATTAAGGTCTTTCTCAAAACGGAGGTCACGATTGGTCACGATGCCGACCAACTTGCGGTGATCATCCACCACAGGCACACCACCGATGTGGTACTCTCGCATGATGTTAAGGACATCACGTACGGTGGATGTAGCATGAGTAGTGACCGGGGCATAGATCATACCGTTCTCGGCACGTTTAACCTGATTGACTTGACGCGCCTGAGCCTCAATGGACATGTTTTTATGGATTACACCGATGCCTCCCTCACGAGCAATGGCAATGGCCATTTTCGCCTCAGTCACCGTATCCATGGCGGCCGAAACGATCGGAATATTGAGCGTGATGTTACGAGAAAACTTGGTGCTTAGATCCACAAAACGGGGTAACACCTCTGAATAAGACGGGACGAGAAGAACATCGTCGAATGTCAAGCCGTCCATGACGACCTTATCTGCAACAAATGACATACTGTGTAATGTTTGGGGTTTATATTTTTGTTGCCTGCAAATATATGAAGTTTTTTCCAAAGCAGAGGTATCGGGAGGCTATTTTTTTTGTTTTTTGCCCATCTCTAAACTGATACCTCCTGAAAATGCATTTCTGAACGACATTTTAATTCTTGACACTTCGTGCACGAAGGTCTTACAAATCCTGCGAGAAAACATTCGCAATGTCCGCAAAAGGGGAACTTAAAAAAACGGACACTTTCGCTCTCCTCCCCCCAAAAAAATCGATCTTTAGGCTGTCAAATCACTTTTATACTTTTACCGAAAACATAACCAACAAAAAAAGGATGCGCCAAAACTGTGGCACATCCTCTCATCGTAAGATTATCTGTCTGCGATTATTTTTTCTCTTCTACAGGGACACCGGTAGCAACAATCTGCTTGCGGTCTGAAGCAAGAATCTTCTCTGCCAATTTACGTACATCATCGACAGTGATGGCCTTAAGAGTCTCCTCATAGCCGGTCACTTCGTCAATGCCATAAAGATCCTGATTGATGATGCGACTGATCCAATAACGATTTTCCTTAAGATCCTGGGCATGCTTTTTGAGCATAAAATCGCGCACCTTATTGAAGTCCACTTCGCGCGGGCCGGCAGATGCCATGTCTTGCAATCCTTTGAAAGCTACCTTTTCGAGATGTGCACATTTCTCAGCACCGGTGTCAAAGGCATAAAGGAAACGCATGGAAGAGTTGACATGACTGATAGAGCCAAAGACCTGAACACCATAGGTACCACCCTCCTGCTCACGGACAGTCTCCGTATAGACAATGTTCATGATCTGATAGAGCATATTCATCGTCAGATAATCTTTGAGCGTCCACTTCATCGGAGCAAAGAAGACATTATAGACAGTGGTCTTGGGTGTTTGCATCGGAATCTCAAAACGATTTTCGACAGGACCGGCAGTATATTCATCTTCAGCCGGACGCTTCTCTGCTTTACGGCCCTTAGGCAAAGAGGCAATATACTGCTCTACCAACGGACGAAGAGAATCGGGCTGGATGTTGCCAATGAAATAGAAAGTGAAGTCCTGTGCATTATCAAAACGACGGCAAGCGAGTTCAAAAGAACGCTTATAGTCAAGTTGCTTCAAGTCTTCTGAGCGGGTCGGATAGAGTTCGGGTTGACCAGCATAAAGTGTACGACTCAGAGAGTCGCTCAAAATATACTGAGGAGTCTTCTCACTATTAAGCAAACTGCTCTCTATGCGTTTATACCATGCGGCATAGGCCTCTTCATCATAGCGAAGATCGGTCATATTCAGATAGAGCAATTGGAGTAAGGTCTCCAAATCCTTGGGCGAACAATTACCTCCCAAAGACTCGTGTGTACGATTAATATTGACATGAAGTTCTGCCCGTTTACCGGCCAGGACTTTAGGAAGGTCTGTCGTGCTGAAATCTGCGATACCGCCTAATGAGACAATTTGCCCCATCATGTCACGCACAACAAAGTTCTCTTTCGGATCGACAATCTTGCTACCACCGGCAGAATATCCGGTAAGGATAATCTCATCCTGCTTGAAGTCTGTCTGTTTATAAACAACTTTAGCACCATTGGAAAGAGTCCATACGGTCGTACCAAATGCTCCTGTACTCTCCTTTTTAATCTTACCGGACTTGGGCAATGAAGTCATGAGTTCTACTCCGGAGAGTTTTTCTTCGTAGGCAACTGCAGGTTGTGCTACAGCCGCTTGGTAGGCTGCAAGAAGTTCTGCCTCAGTCGGAATCGGATTGCTCTCCTTGTCTTGAGCCATCATATACATAGCCACATTTTCTTTAGTGATGAGCTGACGACAACTTTGGTTGATCATCTCCACTGTAAGAACCGGCATAATTTGCTGAATCATCTGATATTCCAACTCGATACCGGGCATCGGTTCAGACTCAAGGAAGTGACGAGTCATCTCTTTGACGAGTTGACCATTTTTACGTGTGTCACGTTCATTATAGTAGTTCTCATAGTTGGAAAGGATATCAGCTTTGATACGCTCTACCTCTGACGGAGTGAAACCATATTCAGCCACACTTTTAACGACACCAACCATGGCTTGCAAACCTTTATTCCACTCACCCTCTTTAAAGATGATAGAGAGGGAGAATGCGTCTTTAGTCTTGGCTACGATAAAACTACCGAAATCTACTCCTGCCTGCAGGAACGGAGCATCAGCTTTTTGAGCCAATTCACCGACACGCATATTGATACCTTCAGCAATAATGTTCTGTACCAAATCATTGACAAAACCTAATTGTGTCAGTTTTAAGTTATCTGGCAGCGGATCAGATTTATAGTTGACCACCATCAGATTGGCAGTCATCTCTTTGTCAGATGCCACAGCAACAAGGGGCTCGACGTTGTCCTCTACGGTATAATAAACACGCTCAGCAGCATCTGCCGGAGTCTGGATGTCTTGCCAAAGAGTTTTGATTTTAGCTTCAATCTCATCGACATTGATATCACCGACAACCATCACTGCCTGCAAGTCAGGACGATACCACTTATGATAATAGGCACGAAGTGCTTCATAAGAAAAGTTGTCAATGACAGACATCAAACCGATCGGGAGGCGTTCGCCATAACGATTACCGGGCAACATCTTAGGCAACACTACATTTTCATACATACGTAATCCGGCATTGCTACGAGTACGCCACTCCTCATGGATGACACCACGTTCATCATCGATGGCTTTATCTTCCAAAGATATATAACCAGACCAATCATGAAGAATCAACAAACAACTATCTACAAGACCGGGAATTGTGGTCGGAACATCAGAAAGATTATAGACCGTCTCATCTATAGAAGTATAGGCATTGACATTTGTTCCAAATTTGACACCTTGACGCTCCAAATAATCAAGCATGGATTTGTCAGGGAAGTTTTTAGTTCCATTGAATGCCATGTGCTCCAAGAAATGAGCTAAACCTCTCTGCTCTTCCTCTTCGAGGACTGAACCGACACGCTGTGCGATGTAAAACTCTGCACGGTTTTCAGGCAGATTGTTACGACGGATGTAATAAGTCAATCCGTTGTCTAACTTTCCGTAACGTACATTGGGATCCATCGGCAACGGTGGCATCTCTGGCATCTGAGCCACAGCAACACCGGCAAACGCCCACATCATGACAAACGAAAGCAAAAAATAAAGCCGTTGAATTTTCTTTTTCATAATTGTAAGTATGTTTAAATGAATTTTATAATAGTATGCTTACTTCATATTTTGTATCTCCACAAATAAATGAGAAAATGAAATTCCTACCTATATCAATATCTTTTGAAGCTGAAATCTAAATAAAAGAATTTCTCAAAAGAGAGAGATTTCTATAATTTCTATTTCCAAATTACGAAATCATAATAGTTTGTGCTCTTTTGTTTTTAAGAGACTGTATCAAAATGACACAGTCTCTTTTAAAAGTTATAAGAAGGCTTCATTAGCAATGTTCAGTAAACAGAAGAGAGAAAATAAGGGAGACTTCCCAATGCAATATGTTACTCTGCTTTGTAGTTCTACTTGAAAAACATTACACGAAGCTATTCAGATCAGATCAAGAACTGAGATGAAATCGGTTCGTTATTCATGACTCTTCGTATAGTCTCTGCAAACATATCTGCAATGGACAAGACATGTATCTTCGAACAACTACCCCGATACGGGATGCTATCGGTAAAGACCATCTCCTTGAGAGAAGAAACCTCTACTCTTTCATTGGCAGGCCCACTCATCACACAGTGAGAAGCAATGGCACGAACACTACGAGCACCACGTTCCATCATCAAGTCAGCAGCTTTGGTGATTGTGCCAGCAGTATCCACCATATCATCAACAAGTACGACATCCTTGCCCTCAACATCGCCAATAAGAATCATACTTTCGATCACATTGGCCTTAGCTCTATGTTTAGAACACATCACCAACGGCACTCCAAAATATTTAGCATAGGCATGTGCACGCTTGGAGCCTCCTACATCTGGTGAAGCCATGACAAGGTTCTCTAGACCGACCTCTTTCTCTATGTATGGTGCCAAAACACTGGAGGCATAAAGATGATCTACAGGGACATCAAAGAATCCCTGAATCTGATCTGCATGAAGATCCATCGTGATAACTCGATCAATGCCTGCCACACTTAACATGTCTGCAACTAATTTGGCACCGATAGCTACACGCGGCTTGTCTTTGCGATCTTGTCGAGCCCAACCGAAATAGGGGATCACGGCTATGATGTGTGCAGCAGAAGCACGTTTAGCTGCATCAATCATCAAGAGCAACTCCATCAGATTATCAGCCTTAGGGAATGTGCTTTGCACAAGAAAAACATGTTTGCCTCGGATAGTCTCCTCAAAAGAGACTCCAAACTCCCCATCTGCAAACGTTTGGATAATCAGATTGCCTAATGGACAATCTAAACTAACACAAATTTTCTCAGCAAGATAGCGAGATGCGCGACCGGAAAATACTAAAAAATTATTATTCATTGCTTATTTGTAGGAGGTAAATATCAATTTGCACCGCAAAGATATATATTTTAATGTTTGGTTAGTCTTAAATACTCAACTTTTTAAACCTACCTTGTCACTTATTTTAAAGAAATGCGTAAAACAACGGCTCCATAACCGGGGACAGTTGTTTCAAAAGGTTGCTTTGTATCTATAAAATAAAAATCCCACTTGCCGGTCAAAAGATCAGTCACATGGCGACGGCTACTTTCAAATCCTACAAATCGCCAAGCCTCTTCAGGGATGTTAAGAGAGACCATACGGGATTCCGCATCAAAATTGGCTATAACAAGCAATAGCTCAGATGCCGTGCTTCGGAAAAAAGCATATTGACGAGATGTATCAAATCCGGGATTGTTATAATTGGCATACATCAAATCATAGAAGGAACCATCTCGTACCACTTCTGTTGTGGTAGCTATCTCTAAAACTTTAGCATAATATTCACGGAGACGACGAGACTTAACAGGCAATGAAAAACGTCTCCATTTCTTCTCCGGTCCCTGCCATGTCTTCATCAATGGCAATCCCCAATAATCAAAGATCGTAGTACGACCATCGCGTCCGCTAAATCCCTCTGCATCCATTCCCTGTTCGCCTAACTCCTGTCCAAAATAAAGCATAAATGGATTGTTTCTCATCAATGACGACACGACCAATGCTGGAAGAGCTTTCTCCGGCGAACCTGCAAAAAATTCACTGGCAATGCGTTGCTCGTCATGATTCTCCAAGAAGTTTAACATATGGTCAGAAATGCCCTCTACGGACTGCCAGCAACGTGTTATATCTGCCGCCGAACCTCTCCCTTCGACAATGGCACGCAAAGTATCATATAGACCGACCTTATCATACAAATAATCAAATCCTCCATACTCTATGTAAGGTCTATAAAAATTAGGATTATAAATCTCTGCAATGAAAATTATATTAGGATATAACTCCTTGACTTGTGCAATAGCCCAATGCCAAAAATCTACCGGCACCATATGAACCATATCACAACGGAACCCATCTACTCCTTTTTCTGCCCAATATAGCAAAATATGAAGCATCTTATGCCATGTGGATGGGATCGGATCAAAATGATATGCACCACCATGACAATAATCGATGCCATAATTGAGCTTTACAGTCTCATACCAGTCGTTGATTGTCGGATAGGGATGAAAACAATCATTGCCCGTAGCTTTAGCCGGCTCCTCTCTATACTGATTTTCTCCTTGTCCTAAATCGATACTAGGGGCAAAACCTTGTCCCGGCATATAGTAAAAATTATTATCTCGTGAAAAAGCACAAGACTTGTCGTCATCCTCTCCTAGATCTCTTACTCCCTCTGGGGCCAAAGTAGAATGATATCCTCGTGCCACATGGTTCGGAACAAAATCGATGATGACTTTTAGCCCAATCTTATGGGTACGATCAAGCAATTCTGCAAACTCTTCCATTCGACGAGAAGGATCTTCTGCCAAATCAGCACTCACTGCATAATAATCGGTTATAGCATAAGGAGAGCCTGCCTCTCCTTTCACAACATATGGATTCTGACAAGGCACACCATAAGCAGACCAATCCGTTTTAGATGCTTGCTGTATCAAACCGGTGTACCAAATATAATTACACCCCAAAGCCTTGATCGAACGAAGTAAATACGCGTTGATATCGTTCATCTTTCCACATCCATTCTCTGTCAGTGTTCCATTAGGCTTACGGGTCATATTTGTATTACCCATAAGACGGACAAGTGTCTGATATATGACAATCTTCTCTTTCTTAGACATATTTCTACAAAAATTTGAATTTAGAACAACATTTAGACCTTCTTCTATAAGATTTCTCAACCATTTACAATTAAATCATACATAAATGGGAAGGAAAAACATATAATTTTATCAATTTGAAATGCAAAAATAGTGTTTTTCTTGCTTTATCCGAAAAAAGAGAAAAAAAACTCAGAAAAAATTTAGGTATTTAGACACAAAAGTGTATCTTTGCACCCGCAAAAGGCAAATTAGCCTAATTTGCATAGTCTATCGGTTGCTCGAATGGTGGAATGGTAGACACGAAGGACTTAAAATCCTTTGGCCATTGCGGCTGTGCGGGTTCGAGTCCCGCTTCGAGTACCAAAATTAAGGTGTGTCAAATTGACATACCTTAATTTTTTCATAATACAAAGTAAATCATTAAATATTAGGCAGCAGGGTGGACAAATATTATGCATAACCCTACTTAATATTAGTGGTCCCTGAATAACATTACTACAAGTTATTAGAATCCATCAGAACACTTTACATAAATTTCACTCTCCTGATCAGTCGTATCAACAACAACCCATTCTTTTGGTAAGAATCTTCACTTCCTTTAGTATTTTGCAGATTTGAATAAATTAATCCTATAATAGGAACTATAATGGCACACCCGAAAAGATACTAATTTTCATTTATTATCCCCTCCTCTTTCCGGGTGTACCGTTTCAATATCATTGCTGCAACAATCTATTAACAATATGAAGAGATACTAAACTTCTTCAATAATCGCTCTAAAATGCATTCGCTGAGAGTATCAATGCCAAGAATTAGTAATTTATAGCTATGCTCAGAGGCATAGCTGATGTGAAATTCTTTTTCTTTAGAATAGCTTAACTGTATGCATAGCCTCACTTCTTTTCAAGTGTCCCATAATTTATTTATTCAATCCAACTCTGGGGAGGCCCTCTATAGCCTAATTATCGAGTAAGCTATTAAAATAAAAAAGAGGATACGCAGTACGTATCCTCTTATATAAGATGGCAGCTTCCTACTCTCCCGCTTTCGCAGTACCATCGGCGTTATAAGGTTTAACTTCTCTGTTCGGAATGGGAAGAGGTGGAGCCCTTATGCTATAACTGCCTTAATTTAGTTGCCATACCAGGGCTCGAACCCAGACTAACAGAACCAGAATCTGCTGTGCTACCATTACACCATATGGCAAAAATTGGCGGCTTCCTACTCTCCCGCTTTCGCAGTACCATCGGCGTTATAAGGTTTAACTTCTCTGTTCGGAATGGGAAGAGGTGGAGCCCTTATGCTATAACCGCCTGAATCTCTTGTATTCCTAAATATATCGTTGTATATCC
>JAZNGG010000060.1:0-46116 GCA_045576355.1 Bacteroidales bacterium | reverse complement strand
ATCGTGAAATGATTCTCCAAATAATCCTTGATAACTCGTTCGCGAATTGCATCACGAGAGGCGTTTTTGTTTTTTGTTGACATAGATATACATTTTATTGGGGGTTATAATATGCGTCTACCTATATCAGTATAAGACAGCTCGGCGATCGTAGATGAGTTATAAAATAAGTATAGCGAAAATAGACATGATCTACCTTCGCTATACTATTATATTTCCCGATATGTTTGTGTGTGTTTATACCTTGTGTGGTTGGGACATATCCTTTGGATCGTGGACCCCCGAAGGATAAACTTTTTTCGAAAAGCAGTGCAAAGTTACGAAATTAAGAAGCCGATGTCAAGAGACATATTCGTATTTCTTGCCTGAATCCTTAATATTTCTTAAAAGCTTAATGCCCTTCAGATGTGTAAAATATTATTATTGTGTCGTCTGATTATTTCACAATAATTTTACCACAAGCCTTGGTCCCTTCTACCTTATAGATATAGATCCCTTGTGGGAGATGCTCCAAAGAGACCGTGCCGGAATTACTGCTGAGGTTTTGCTGCATAACCGCTGCGCCACTGATGTCGTATAAGCGAAGCAGATGGCTGGAGCTATTGTCAAAGTGATAATTGAGGGTGCGACCGGTAAGGATCACCTCTTTGCCACTGTTTTTAAGTTGGTCTAATCCACTGTCTGCAGCTCCCTTCATGATGAGGGTTACAGAGACTGCATCCTCTTCATCTCCAAAAGCATAAACGGTCAGTTTGCACTTGGAGAGATGATTGGATATCTCAGCCGTATTTTGGAACGTTGGCATGTCATGAAGTTCGGTGTTGATGGTCGCACCGGCTTCTAATGTGCCCTCTTTCTCCACTACTCCGGTAGTGCCGACTCCGATACAGGTGCCTCCGCAACAGATCGAGATGTTTGAACAGTTTTCGATGGCTTCCAGTTTGGCAACAAACTTGCCGGCATTGCCGCTGTTGTTTTTGATGTGAATGCCGCCGTCAAACTTGATGCAAATGCCCATCCCCATAGAGGAGAAGTCATATTCCACCGTATATTCAGTGATGGTAATCTCTGCTCCATTGGAGAGAGTTTCACCATTGCGCTCTAATGTGAATGTAGTTTGAGCAAAACCTGTTGCGGCTAAAAACAAGGTAGCCCATAGTGTAAAGATTTTCTTCATAAGCAGTATTGTTTAATATATTATGATGCAAAAATAGTGATTATTCTGCAGTTACCATCTATTTTTGTCCGTATTTTAACAACAATAAGCAGAATTAGCCACTTTTTGTTCCTTTTTTCCGCTTGAGAATAGTATTAAATTGTAATAAAAAAACTCTTTTTCCGTTATATGAAAGATAAATTACCTCTTCATGAATTCAATACACCAAACATACCTTCGCCTCTGTCGTCTCATTATTGGGGTGGCATGTGGCTTCTTTCTTACTTCGGCCGATCGGTTATCGGCCGGAGTACACCATTTTGCTGACTCTTCTGCTTTGGCAGAGGGACGGTGGGTGAAGATTGCTCTTACGGGAGAGGAGGACGGCATCTATCAGATCCCATACAGTCAACTTCGCAAAATGGGCTTTACCCGACCAGAACAAGTTGGTGTCTATGGTTTTGGTGGACACATGTTGGATGAATCTTTTTCGTCTCCCCACATTGATGATCTCCCAGAGGTGGCTGTCTGTCATGATGCTGCTCGTCAGCGCATCCTCTTTTTTGGCCGTGGACTGATCACTTGGCATTATCAGAGTGAGTCTCTGGAATTCACCCATCGTCGCCATCCTTACGCTACACAGTCGTGTTATTTCCTCCGTGAGAAAGAGGGAGAGGTGCGACGTCCGGACACTTTGTCTTCTGCTTCCTCGCTCGATGTGCGTCAGGTCTCTTTCTATCATGAGCGATTGCTCCATGAGACAGAAAATACCAATATCGGCAAGATGGGGAGGGAGTTGTATGGCGAATCGTTTCTTTATACACAGACTCAGAAGTTCCCGTTCTCTTTTTACCGACATAGTAATGATAGCCTGCGGGTAACTTTAAACTTCGTAACCAAAGCCTCGGCCTCATCTACAATTTCGGCTGTCGTCAATGAGCAGTCGCTCGGCAAGGCAACTCTGAGTGCTGCTGCCAATTCCTACGTCCAAGGCACGGAAGCTACTCTTAATAAACTATTGACTACTTGTTCGGGAGATGATGTAACAGTGCGACTTACCTACACCCCAAGTAGCAGTAAAGCAGACTTGGCGATGCTTAACTACATCAGATGTCAAGCGCTTTGTGACCTCGCTTTGGATGGGCGCAGTTATCTTTTGTTTCGGCATTCCGATGCAGCTCAAAATCGACTCCATTACCGCCTGGCTGAGCCTTTGCGAGAGACTGAGCAACTCTGGGACGTCACTTCTCCGGTCGATGTCTGTCTGCAGGAGACTGTGGAGGGTGGGTTTATTCCTCAAGAGTTGGGAATCCGTGAATATGCCTGGGTCGATCTTGCTTCATCTGATTTTCCCGGGGTCACCTCTCTCGGCATTGTAGAGAACCAGAATCTGCATGCTGTGCCACAGGCTGATTTTGTAATCATAGCTCCTGCTGCTTTCAGATCTCATGCAGAAGCGTTGGCAGACTATCGTCGCGCGAATGACGGACTTGAGGTTCTCGTCGTTTCTCCGGAGGCAATATATAATGAGTTTTCTTCTGGCGTGCCGGATGCGACTGCCTATCGTCTCTTTTGCAAGATGCTTTATGACAGAGGAATAGCCAATCCTTCGTGCAGACAACTGCGCTATCTGCTCCTTTTTGGAGATGGACACTACAATAATCGCCATCTCCCTTCTGCTAATTATCTGCTTTGTTACGAAAGCGAACACTCTTTGGTGGAGACTTCTTCATTTGTCTGTGATGATTATTTCGGATTTTTGGATGACAACGAAGGGGGACGGACCGGTTCGGATGGTCGCTATACCTTGCATTATGATGACCTCGACATTGGTGTCGGTCGTTTCCCGGTACGTACGACAGATGAAGCAACAGCAGTTTTGGACAAAACGCTGGCCTACAGCAGCAACCGTTATTATGGCAACTGGAAAAACCGAATTACCTTCCTCGGTGATGATGATAAAGAGGGTGATGCGGAGAATTGTCACATGAAACATTGTGATTCGCTCGTTCATATTTTGCAGAGAGCAGGACATGATGAGTATATCTACAAGAAGATTTTCCTGGATGCATATACTATGCGAATCACAGCATCTGGCACAGACTACCCGGATGCCCGTAAAGAGTTTTCGGAGAGTCTGCAGCAAGGAACACTTTTGGTCAACTATGCCGGACATGGATCGACCACAGCACTTACGCATGAAAACATCGTCTCAACGGCGACAGCCTCATCTTTGCGCATGAAGCAATTGCCGATTTGGATCACTGCTACTTGTGATTTCGCTCGATTTGATAACGATGACACATCGTGTGGAGAGACTTTGCTCCTCAATCCTCAGGGTGGAGCGGCAGCACTCTTTACGACAACGCGTGTGGTTTATGCTTCACAGAATCTCTCACTTAATGTCTATCTGATCCGTAATCTCTTTAAACGCTTGCCCGATGGCTCTCGTTATCGCCTTGGAGATATCATGAAAGAGTCAAAGCGGAGTTTGAGAAGCGACTTTAATAAACTTAATTTCTGTCTTTTGGGAGATCCGTCCATGAGCATGACCTATCCTGAGCATGAGATGGAACTCACAGCAATCAATGGAGAGGCAATTACCCCAAACATGGCAGTAACATTGCCTGCCATGAGTCGTGTGACGATGCGAGGACGAGTCTTGAAAGTAGGCACACAGCAGACGGATACCGCATTTCATGGGCTGGTCTATCCGACACTTTTTGATGCGGAAGAGACGATTTCTACTTTATGTAATAACGCATGGACTGAAAATTCATTCTCCTTCCAGACTCGGGCCAAGAAGGTGTTTAACGGCAGGGATATAGTGCGCAATGGTGAGTTTGAATTTAGTTTTGTCGTGCCGCAAGACATCTCTTATACGTCCGGCAAGGGGTTGGTCAATCTTTATGCTTGTAGCGAAGACGGTGTAGAGGGAAATGGTAGCTTTACGGATCTATATCTTACGGGCACAGCTGATAATATAGCGGCTGATACTCTTGGCCCGAATATTAGGTCGCTTTTTCTTAATCGGGCAGACTTCAAGAGTGGAGATTGTGTCAATGCCACTCCGTATTTTTATGCCGAAGTGCAGGATAGCAGCGGATTTAACATGACCGGCAATAGCATAGGACATGATTTAACCCTTTCGATCAAGAATTTAAGCAATCCTCTCATCGAGAATGCTCAATACACCTTAAATAATTATTTCACTACCTACACGGGCGATCCGACTACGGGCAATGTCCGTTTCAGCATCCCGAAATTGGAAGAGGGCGAATATGAAGCTACTTTCCGGGTTTGGGACGTCTATAATAACTCTTCGTCACAGAAGTTTTCTTTTAAAGTCGGAGAGAAGGATGTCCTGCAGACCGTTTGGGTGCAGGCATATCCCAGTCCGGTTTATGCCGGAGAAAGTGTGACTTTCCGAATCATGCACGATCGTCCCGAGTCTGCTACCACACTGCAAGTGCAGATATTTACTGAGACCGGTGTCAAGGTGTGGGAGGCCTCCACGACAGAGAGCGCAGCGGAAGTGGCTTTCGTTACAGACCAATCTCGACCATATAACACGGATGATGCCCTCAATGCAGATGAAACACAAAACTTCCTTGGGACAAGTAGTTTCGTCTGGAATGGAAAGGGAATAGGGGGTGCTACACTCTCGCCCGGACTCTATATATACCGAGTTTATCTGAGCTGCGGTGGCACTTATACCGCCTCAGAGAGTAAAAAGCTCTTGATATTGGGAAACAATAAATCGAAGTGACCTGCGTTATATATAAACACTTTTGTCGGTCAGTAGGGATGATCGGACTTTTTTCAGATAATTAAAACAAATGATATACATGAATAAGAATAATCGTTTTAGCACTTGCCACTCTGTAGCATATTTTAAGAAATCTACAAAAAAAGGAGATTTCCTATGGGTAAGGTCAATGTGCTTTTGCCTTTTTGTTTTGAGCTTTTCGTTTATGTCATCCTTGTATGCACAAGGGATTTCTTCGGGTGAGACAACAGAGAATGTTACAACAGACATGGCGAAACAGTATAACCCGATTCAGACGGCAACCATCTCTTTGGGTGTCGCACCTGATGCACGAGGCGGAGGAATGGGTGATGTCGGAGTCGCTACCGAACCGGATGAGAACTCCCAATACTGGAATCCTGCCAAGTATGCCTTTGCTTATAGCCGTGGTGGTCTCTCTGTCAATTACACTCCATGGCTTCGTAAATTGGTGAGTGATATCAATCTGGCGTATATCAGTGGTTATTGGAAATTTGGATATAATGACTTGCAGGCTGTTTCTGCCTCTATGCGCTATTTCTCATTGGGCGAGGTCGAGGCATATAATACCGATGGTAATTTGGTCAATGTCATCAATCCTTTTGAGATGGCACTTGATTTGGGCTATTCTCGCAAACTCTCAGAAAATTTCTCAATGGGTGTCGTTTTGCGTTATATCTATAGTGACATGACTTATGATGATGGCGATGAAAACGAACCGGCCAATGCTTTTGCTGCCGACATCGCGGCATATTACACCGCCTACCCGATGGTCGGTCTCAATGAGTGTCAGTGGGCTTGGGGTTTGAATCTCTCTAATATCGGTACGAAGATCAGTTATGATGGTGGAGCTACCTCTCAGTTCCTCCCTTGTAACTTGCGAGTCGGAACCAGTTTTACATTCCCGATTGATGACTACAATATGATGTCGTTAAATTTTGATGCCAACAAACTGCTCGTGCCCTCCTTCCCGCAGTCATACCAGTTTTATGACGAGAGTGGCAATCTGGATCAAGAGGCATTTGAGGCTGCCAAGCAGGATTATTATGATATGTCGGGTGTAAAGGGGCTCTTCAAGTCGTTTAATGATGCTCCCGGTGGTGGTAAGGAGGAATTGCATGAGATCAATTGGGGCGTCGGTGTCGAATATACCTATGACAGACGTTTCTTCCTGCGTGGAGGTTATCATTATGAGAATGAATATAAGGGTGATCGTAAGTATTTTACTTTCGGAGCAGGTATTGCTCTCAATGTTTTCCATCTCGATGCCTCTTATGTTTTATCTACAGCACAAACCAGTGCTCTTGACCAAACGTTGCGCTTTTCGTTAGGTTTTGACTTAGAAGGCTTGCGCGATATGATCGGTTATGGCGGTCGTCGCCGATAAGCGAGTAGAGATAATTTTTTTAGTATAGATGAGACTGTGTCAATGATCATATTGGGCGCAGTCTCATCATTTTAGTTAGTCCAACTTCCCTTTTTTTATCCTTTTTCGTGAAGTATAGATGTCATTTTTGAGGGTGTATTGCTTTAAAATATATACAAAACGACTTAAAAGAGAGCTGAATATTTGTCGGTTAAATAAAAAGTCGTACCTTTGCGAGCCGATTATTATTTAATCATTAACCCGGGCTCCAGTCGGCAGCTGTGTCCGAAGCCGGATGGATGTCCAAAAAACTTATTTACAAACCATTTAAATTTTTAAAGCAGTGGATACTTTATCGTACAAGACCATTTCTGCTAACAAAGCAACTGTAACAAAAGAATGGGTTGTAGTTGATGCGACTGACCAGGTGATGGGTCGTTTATGCTCAAAAGTAGCTAAACTCCTCCGTGGTAAGTATAAGCCCAACTTCACACCCCATGTTGACTGCGGTGACAATGTTATCATTATCAATGCAGAGAAAGTGACAATGACCGGTGACAAGTGGACAGAGCGTGAGTGGCTCACTTATACCGGCTATCCCAGCGGACAGCGTGCTCACACTGCCGCTTCAGTAGTTAAGAAGAACGGTTACAAATCCCTCTACCTCACAGTGTTGAAGGGTATGCTCCCGAAGAACAAACTCGGTGCACAACTTCTTAAGAACGTTCGTATTTATGAGGGTTCAGAGTATAAGGAAGTTGCTCAGCAGCCGAAAGTCGTTGATATTAACTCACTTAAATAATCAGTATGGAAGTAATTAACGCAATTGGTCGCCGTAAGGCAGCCGTAGCACGAGTATATGTTGCTGCAGGTGAGGGTAACATTGTTATCAACAAGAAGAATCTTCAGGATTATTTCCCCTCTTCAATCCTTCAGTTTATCGTGAAACAGCCCCTCGAGAAGTTGGGCGTAACAGGACAATACGACATCAAGGTTAATCTTAAGGGTGGTGGCTTTAAAGGCCAGGCAGAGGCTCTTCGCCTCGCTATCGCACGTGCACTCGTTAAGATCAACGTAGAAGATAAGCCGGCTCTTCGTTCTGAGGGCTTCCTTACTCGTGATGCTCGTGTCGTTGAACGTAAGAAACCGGGTCGTCCGAAAGCACGTCGCCGCTTCCAGTTCAGCAAACGTTGATATTTCAGTTATTTTTATCTGTCGGATATCAGCGTAATAGCGTAATATATAATAAATGTGTGCTTGCATACCATTATATATTATCGTGTTTAGTATCTAAATCTGCGAGACCTTTTATACCGGGATGGTTTATCAGACTACCCGCAGATTGAAAAAACAGAATGTAAACAAAACAAACAAAAACTATTATGTCAAGAACAAATTTTGACCAACTTTTGGAAGCCGGAGTTCACTTCGGACACTTAAAGAGCAAGTGGAATCCAGCAATGGCTCCCTACATTTTCATGGAGCGTAACGGCATCCATATTATTGACCTTAATAAAACAGTTGCTAAAATCGACGAGGCAGCTGAGGCGCTTAAGGCTATTGCCAAGAGCGGACGTCGTGTGCTTTTCGTCGCTACTAAAAAACAGGCAAAAGAGGTTATCGCTGAGAAAGCGCAAGCTGTCGGAATGCCTTATGTAACAGAACGTTGGCCTGGTGGTATGCTGACCAACTTCACTACTATCCGTAAAGCTGTTAAGAAGATGTCAACTATCGACAAGCTTTCTAAGGATGGTACTTATGACAATCTTTCTAAGCGTGAGCGTCTCCAGATTCAGCGTCAGCGTGAGAAATTGGAGAAGAACCTTGGTTCTATCGCAGACCTTACTCGTCTTCCTTCTGCTATTTTCGTAGTAGATGTGATGAAGGAGCATATTGCTGTGGCTGAGGCTGTACGTCTCGGTATCCCGGTGTTTGGTATGGTTGATACTAACTCTAACCCGAAGAATATCGACTTCGTAATCCCTGCCAATGACGATGCTACTAAGTCTATCGAAGTAGTAGTAAGCACACTTTGCGATGCAATCGCTGAGGGTCTCGAAGAGCGTAAGGTTGAGAGAGCTGATGCAGAGGCTGCAGAGGCAAGCGGCAAGGCTCCTGCTCGCAAAAAGGCTCGTAAAGAGGTAGAGGCTGTGGCTGAACCTGAAGTAGAAGAGGCTGCACAGGAAGAGACTACAACAACAGAAGAGGCTTAAAACACCTCTTCCTTATTAAAACAACTTTTTACATAACAATACAATTATGGCAGTTTCAATTGCAGATATCAAAAAGCTCCGCGAGTTGACCGGTGCAGGTATGTCAGATTGCAAGAAGGCACTTGAAGTTTCTGAAGGCGATTTTGACAAGGCTGTAGAGGAGATTCGTAAGAAGGGGCAGGCTGTTGCCGCTAAACGTGAGGCACGTGAGGCTTCTGAGGGTACAGTTGTAGCAGCTGCAGAAGGTAGTTTCGCAGCAGTTATCGCCCTCAAGTGCGAAACAGACTTCGTTGCAACCAACGAGCGTTTCGTAGCTTTGGCTAACAAGATTCTTGCTCTCGTTATGGCTAACAAGCCGCAGACTATCGATGAGGTTCTTGCTCTCCCGACTGAAGAGGGTACAGTTAAGGACTCTATCGTTGCCCAGATTGGTGTAACAGGTGAGAAGATGGAACTTGGTGCTTATGAATATATCACCGGTACTTCTACTATCGCTTATAACCACATGAACCACAAGCTCTCTACTCTCGTGGCTTTCAATCAGGAGACTGTTGACCTCCAGGTAGCTAAGGATGTAGCTATGCAGGCTGCAGCTATGAACCCAGTAGCAACTACTCGTGAGGAAATCCCTGCTGAGGTTGTAGCTCGTGAGCTTGAGATCGGTAAGGAGAAAGCTCGTGAAGAGGGTAAGCCGGAAGCTATGTTGGAGAAGATCGCTATGGGTCGTCTCGGCAAGTTCTACAAGGAATCAGCTCTCTTGGAGCAGGAATTCATCAAGGATGCTAAGCTTACTGTAGCTCAGTATCTGAACGCTGCAAGCAAGGGCTTGACTGCAACCGGATTCAAGCGCGTTAATTTGAACGCAGATTGATAGATCTAAAGAGGCTTCCTCTTAAGATCAAATGATAAGAAACTGGGTCATAATGGCTCAGTTTCTTTTTTTTTGTTTTGTTATGAAGTCTGCATGACGCTGCTGTGTGCCGTGCATGACGCCGCCGTGTAATTTTTATAATATTGCCGAGTCTGGAATGACCGATTTGGGTTTAAATAGTTCTACCGGTATGGGTCTCTTGTCTAAGTATGCAATCTCTGGGATTGTATTAGAGAGAATATGCTCAAAAGCCTATTCCCAAATAAAATAATTGACGAAATATTTGGAGGGTAATGAAAAACCTTGTATCTTTGCGCTCGCAAAATCACCTCGGGGTGTGGCGCAGTTGGTAGCGCGCTACGTTCGGGACGTAGAGGCCGCCCGTTCGAGTCGGGTCACCCCGACTAAGATGACAAACGATTTATCTTCGTTTGTCATCTTTCTTTTTTTAGCTTTACTATTGGAGTTTTATTAGATAATTAATTGTTAAAAAGAAATTTTTTTTTATATTTGCGGTATAATCCTAATGCTATGAATAAAAAATCAAAACCATTGAATTGTTCTTTGTCTGAATATGAAGGATGGCTCGCTATGAGAGAATATTGGGATGATTTTTCCGATGAATGGAACGATTCGACTATAGAAGAAAAGTTAATTCACCTTGCCGGATTTGTAAAGCAAGGTGGTGATTTGAATGTAGTATTGAATAGTTATGCAGAGTATCGTGATGCATTATACAGATGTAGAATACAAGAATGTGTATTCGGTTATATTGAAAGATTGATGTCGGGAGACTTGTTTAAATTCGGAGCACCAATAATCGACCGGATAAAATGCCTTGATAAAGAAGAACTAGTGCAACTTCTTTCTGAAGAACTGAAAAGGTGTGTTGTAGAAGAAGAAGAATATGATGAAAATTTTGTAAAGGTTTCTTATTGGAAGATAGTAGATAAATATCTTAATAAGGATGATATTCTTGATATGATAGAGCGTGAACATTGGAAAAAATTTCCCAATGAGAGTTTTTCCTATTATTGGGGTAAGTCTAAAAGATGGGATTACGGTATAGAGTATAGTTTGTGGTGATAATAAGTAATAAAATATGAGCAAGATGAATAATAACCAGTTAGGTCTGATTGGAGAAACAGCAGTAATGCTGGAACTGTTAAAAAGAGGGTATGATGTCATAAACATTAATAGTTCATACAAAAACTACCATAAGGCAGACTTGATTTGTATGAATCCCGCCAATGGGAATAGTGTAATGATACAAGTCAAGACAGGAACAACAAAAAACATTTTGACAGGATTTGTGTCTGAGTTAGATGGTACGATTCCTAATATCAAAGATTGCATCATTGGCCCATGGGTCTTTGTAAAAACAAATACAAATTTCTCGGATTTTGAATTTTATGTATTATCAAAAGAAGAGGTGTTTGAGCTGATAACCTCTAGTAACAAATGGTATGTTACAGAATGGAATAGAGAGTTAAAGAGCAAACCTATTGTTGGAGTTGATGTCGCATGGTTAGATGGAGTTGGAGTAAGTAAGGCCGAAGCCCATCTTAAAATTCAACATAGTGAATATAAGAATCCGTTGAAATGCTCTAGCAAAGACAAATGGGAGATAATCGATAATCTATTGTTGTGAGAATTTAGTTATAAGATATATTGTCTATTTTTCACAAAGTTCCTATTGTGATGTATATCCTCTATGGCGCTGTTTAAGTGAATCACTCAGATTAAAACTTATCTATGACAGAAAAAGAAAAAATGTTGTGTGGCTTGCCCTATAATGCCAACTACGATCCCTCTTTATTTGAAGAACGACAGCAGGCGAAAGTCCTTTGCCATAATTTTAATCATCTCTCTCCTTTGGAAGTAGAGGAGAGGGAGGCTATTTTAAGGCAACTGCTGGGAGCTGTGGGTGAAAGGATTTTTATCGAACAGCCTTTCGTCTGTGATTATGGTTATAATATCCGTGTCGGTGATAACTTTTTCGCCAATTATAATTGTGTGATTCTGGATGCAGCTTCTGTTACGTTTGGAGATAATGTTTTTATTGCTCCCGGTTGTTGCTTTACTACTGCCGAACATCCTTTAGACATTGCCCGTAGAAATGAGGGGATCGAGACTGCCAGACCTATAATTGTTGGCAATAATGTTTGGATTGGAGCCAATGTTACAGTTCTCCCCGGAGTCGTTATTGGAGATGGTGCTGTTATTGGAGCCGGATCGGTAGTGACTCGGGACATCCCTGCGGGTTATGTCGCTTATGGCAATCCGTGCCGCCCTCATAGGAAGATTGAACAATAAGGTTATATCATCAGATATAAAACTTGATATATAAAAAGAAAAGGCTATCGAGTATAGCCTTTTCTTTTTATAGCCTCTTCGGACATTGTCTAAAACAAAAGATTTCTTTCACTTTTAAGATTCTTTTCTCCAGAAGTGATTTAGCGTTTATCCGGCACACCATAAGAGAGCCACTGTTCTTGTTCGAAACGATTTTTAATGCCGGATTTCCCTTCGAGGAGATGGTCTTTGAGGCGGGCAAGGATGGCATGACACTGAGCACGGTGTTCTGAGAGGCGTTTCTCCTCTTCGGCGATTGCCATACCTTCCTTTTCCATTTCCTTGCAATCAGCTTCCAGGCGTTCGATGATTGAAAGGTCGTAGCCTTTGTTTTTTAGAAACTCTGCATTCTTCTTAAGACCAGCTACCAGCATATTGGCCTTTTCGATTTGATCACAATAGATTTTGTTCATAATTATGTTTTTTTAATGGGTTACGATACAAATTTACGGAAAAAAGAGCAATTCTGCAATGCTCTATATATAGGTCGTATAGAGGCTTATATATATCATAAGTCACTGTCTGACAAAAGATTGAGTTTATCTTAAAAAACTTTAAATTTTACATTCTCTTGTCTCTTCCTCTCTTTAAATCATCGATTATTACATCCTTTTATTAACTCTTGTATTAAGGCATATAACTTGATTTTTCAGACAAATGTTTGGCTATTTAAAAGGAAAGTTATACCTTTGCATCCGAAAATTAAAGTCGGCACGAAGCCGATGAAGGGGTGCTTCATCACCATACAGCGATGAGGCTGAGATTACACCCATTGAACCTGATGCAGGTAATGCTGCCGAAGGGAAATAAAACTTTACGCCGTCGGTGTTTAGTAATTTTCAATGCTTTTTTCTCACATTCCCCCTTTCTTGTTTAACTTTTAAAGTTTACTCAAATGAAAAGGGTAGTTTTTTTATCTTCAGTCCTGAGTGTCGGTGCATCGTTTGCTCTGGCATCAGACTCTCATCCTGATTCACTCCGCATGGAGGAGTTGAATGAGGTAGTTGTTAAAGCAGTCAAAGCCGGCACTACAGCTCCGTTTGCTGTAGCCCATGTCGGCCGGGACCAGTTATCTCAGTTTGCCCTCTCCGGGCAGGAGTTGCCTATGTTGTTACAGATGACGCCCTCAGTGGTGGCGGCATTTGACAATGGTATTGGAACGGGTACGGGATATATGCGTATCCGTGGTTCTGCCGACTCTCGCATCAATGTTACTCTTGATGGTGTACCACTCAATAGTCCCGAAGACCAACAGGTGTTTTGGGCCAATATGAATAGTTATGCTGCTTCATTGGGAAGTGTCGAGATTCAGCGAGGAGTAGGCACATCTACCAATGGTGATGGTGCATTTGGTGCTACCATTGCACTGACGAGCAAAGCTCCTTCTCTCGATCCCTCTGCTACTTTACAGGCCTCCTATGGAAGCTATAATACATACACTTTTGGAGCAGAGATCAGTAGCGGCCTCTTATGGGATCATCTCATCATTGATGGTCGCTATACGGAGACTAATACAGATGGTTGGGTCCATTACTCCGGAGGACGTTCCGGATCATTCTATGGTGGTCTCACATGGCTTGGCGATGACTTTGTCCTCCGGTATAAAAACTATGGTAATTTTGAAGTGACAGATCAGGCATGGGATGGTTTGGATAAAGCCCTTTATGACAAAGGCTATGAGCGTTATAATCCACTTAACGAATGGCTCGATGAGGAGACAGGCATCTATTATCCTTATGCTCATGTGACGACCGATAATTTCTGGCAGGATCACAACATCCTCTCCGGTGCATTTAAGTTGGGTGATCATTGGAATTTCACGACGACTCTCCATTACACTCATGGACATGGTTATTATAAGAATTTCAAGCCGGATTATAAGTTGAGTAAGTTTGGACTTGTCATGACCGACGCAAATGGCGATAATATTAAAAGTGCTGACTTTATCCGTAAAAAAGGTTTGACACAAGATAGCTATGGAGCCATTGCCAATCTTAATTATAAAGATGACTCATGGGATGTCATAGGAGGATTCTCTGTGCAGCAGTTTGATTGTAATCACTATGGAGATCTTGTTTTGGCTCAATTAGGAGGAGTGGATCTTCCTCTGACTGCGCAGCAAAAACACTATTATGATAGTGATGCAGAGAAACTGGATGCCAATGCATTTGTCAAGGCCAACTATACGTTTGCACAGCATTGGAGTGTTTTTGCAGACTTGCAGTATCGTCATGTAGATTACAAGACTGATGGTGTCAATGACAAATTCTATTGGGATGATCAGCAAGGGAGCTATGTCAATCAACGTCTGGATGTAGATGAGCAGTTTGACTTCTTCAATCCTAAGGCAGGACTCAGTTATCGTAAAGGGGGACACACCGCCTATCTCTCCTGGGCAGTCTCTAACCGAGAGCCTTCTCGCAATAATTATACGGATAACGGCAACTATCCATTCCCTAAGTCGGAACAACTTCTTGACTATGAGGCAGGCTATCGGTATGCAGATGACCTATTTCATGTCGGAGCCAATTTCTATTTCATGGATTACGATAACCAGCTCGTTCAGACTGGAGAGATCAGTGACATAGGTGAGGCATTGACCACCAACATCAAGGATAGTTACCGCATGGGAGTAGAGCTTTCTGCCGGATGGACCCCGCTCTCTTGGCTCGGCATTGAGGCCAATGCCACGCTGAGTGAAAATAAGATCAAGGACTTTGATGAAGTGGTGGAGGACTGGAGTGCAGAGAGCGGTTATTCGGTGATCCATTATGATGACAGCCAATTGGCTTTTTCTCCCTCTGTCACAGCCAATGGTATGCTCAACATCTCATTGAAGGGCATTGCTGCCACTTGGCACACCGGCTATGTCGGTCGTCAATATCTTGATAACACCGGTAGTAAATCTCGTTCGTTAGATCCTTATTGCATCAGTAACTTCAGCATCCAGTACACTTTGCCATGTCGTCGTTGGTGTGGCCTTAGAGAGGTGATTTTCGGAGCTAAAGTCAATAATGTGTTTAATCAAAGCTACTGCCCCAATGGAGGAGTTTATTCGGCGATCGATCCGGATGGTGCCTATGGAGAGGTCTATACCGCAGATAATCGCTATACAGCCATTTGGGTCTATCCGATGGCAGGGACAACGGCTATGGGTAGTGTCGTATTAAAATTTTAATAATCTATGGTAGAAATTCTCGGTTACGTCGGACTGCTTGTCAGTTTCATTTACCTCTATTTGGAGTTTAAGCAGAAGAGGTCTATGTGGTTATTCTCGATCATGTGTTCGATGATCTATGTCTGTATCTATTTTTCCAAACAACTATATGCCGATATGGGCTTCAGCTGTTTCAATATCTGTATGAGTGTTTGGGGATTTATGCAGTGGCGGCATCGGCTCTCTGATCCAAAGGGTAGCGACGTCCGAGAGTCTTCCCGGGAAACAAAAAAGAAAACCCCTGTCATCGAATACCGTCGCTTTTCAAGTCGGGAGTGGGTTGTAGTCTTGTGTGTTACCGCATTGGTCTATATAGCTATATACACTCTGTTGCGATATCTTACGGACTCCCCCGTCCCGGCTCGAGATGCTTTCAATACAACTTTAAACATCATCGGCACTTGGGTTTTGGGCCGACGTGTCATAGAGGTCTGGGGCTTCTGGTTTTTGGCCAACGTCGCTTCGGTCTATCTCTACTATGTGCGTAGTGTCGATTACGATATGTTGCCCACCATCTTGCTCTATCTATTCTACACCGGAGCTTCAATCTATGGCTTCTGGCGTTGGAAACGCTATGGGGTGGAGGTGAAGACAAAGGAGCATGTATGAGAATCAATAGCAGTGTCGTACACTGCTATTGATTTTATATAAAGATCTTATTATTTAGAAATGAGATGAATCAAGATTCATAATATTAAACTAATTTGTACATCTTCCTCGTCAATATTCCTATGTTAACGAGATTATAGATAATAGACACGATTAGGATAACACTATCCCATGCATTTTCACATTTATTAAGCAACATGGCTATTCCTGCATTAACACCAATTATTATCCATATAAAATCTGAATCATCATCATTATATAGAAAGCAGAGTATTAAATATCCTAAAAGCGTAAAACCTGAATATGTATATATTCGGGCATTGGCAATTGAAACTAGTGTCATGTGATCAATATCCAAAAAGGAATATACAATATTCCAGGCAACAAGCCCTAATCCAAGATAGACTACAACTGCTATTATTAGACTAAAAATAAATTTCATATAAATAAAGTTGTATTTATTTTATGTGATAGTTAATGGTTTTTAAGTGCCGAGTTCGTTTAAAAATAGTTTATCGTACTTTCTTGTAAACCGTAGGTCCGAATGCACTTCCATTTTCTATCAATAGACCATTATTGAGTTCTAATGTAATAGGATTACCATCATTGGTGTTTACTTTAATTGTAGAACCCGTTTTATCCCATATAAATCCCATTTTTTGGATATTCGTATATCCTGTTACCTTAAAGTATCCACTTCCATCTGCGTTGAATTTCCATGTCCCTAATCCGTAGTTGTCGTTAGGATCACTTCTATATTCTTTCCAAGTCCCTACAATTGAATTACTATTCCCAGAATTATTATTGCAAGAACTAAATGCTAAAGTTAGCGAAGCAAGCATAAGAATCAAAAAATTTTTCATAATAATTTTTGTTTTAAGATTAACTAAATAATAGCTTAAAGAGCCAAATTACAAAAAGGATGGATAGCCCTCCAATAAAAATTTGTACTAAACAATAACCCCCAGAAAAAAGGCCAGTAATGCATCCAGGAAGACATCCATCTTCTTTATTATCAGAAGATAATCCTCCTATTATAGCCCCTACGATTGCAAAAATTACAAGAACCCAAATCCACATATTATTATAATTTTTTGTTGCCTCCCTGTTCCTCCCGTTCAGCTATAAATAAAAAAATAGGTGTAGGAACTTATTGTCTTACCCTATCTCTCTGGCTCTCGCATTGCCTTGACTGTGGATAAAACAATAGCCCACACCCAATTGACAATATCGATAAACCTGTTTGCTACAAGTTTGATATAATCAATAGATGCGATGCTATTGTCATTATCTTTACAGTCTTTTCAAATTTGCGAGATTCGAGAGACAAAGATAATTTCAATAACACCTTTTGTCAAAAAAAGGTATCCTTCATATTGATCTTGTTATAATCATCTGAAAGGATGTGGCAAATTTAGTAAAAAGATTTGAATTATCAAGAATAAAATAAAAAAGATTGCTTAATCGCACGAATGAAGCGAATAAAGCAATCTTTATACTTATAAATTTATCGGACTTTACTGCCCTCCGACATCAGAGTGCATCTCCTTACTTGATTTGGATCTTTTTCCCATTCATTAAGTAGATGCCGGATTTCAAATCGGAAGGAGCGTGTGCAGGATCATATTCTCCGACTTGGATTCCTTGCGTGTTGTAGATCGGATACCGGCCAATGGTCGTTGGATTGACGATCTCCCGGATGCCTAATACTCCGCTGACAGAGAATGAGAACGAGGCAGCGGCATTGCTAGTAGTGCCCCAGGAGATGCCGAAGTCGCTGACTGTATTGTCATAGAGTTCGTCGAAGAGACTCAGTTCCGGAAGGGAGAGTCGATATGTGCCCGCCTGTGTAATCACGTCAGAGAGTGTGATTACGACATCCTGTTTGCGTGTTTCGTCTTCGCTATGAGTCAATATGCCGGTTGCTACGATATTGCCTTCCTCATCGGTGAGTGTGATGGCAGCAGCAGGATTGAAGCCTCCGATGGTGACACTCTTTTCCGGATCATTGCGATCAGAGAACGTGAGTGTAAACTGATAGAGACTATCGGCAGTCAGTGTCGTGTCGGGAGTAATCTCTGTGCAGATGAGGTGGTCAATCGGGATGTTATATTCGGCTGTTATGTAGCCCTCTCGGTCGCCATAGGTGATGTAGTTTCCCTTTGTGTCTTTAGCTCTGAAACTATAGGTGAATCTGCCATTGAGACTTGCATTGCGATTGTTGAGGAAAGTGACTTTATTACACTCCACGATCGGAGCCAAAGTAGCATCTTCGCATAATGGCATGCTTCTCACAGCCTCTTCTACTTTGATCGAATCATTGAATGAGAATGTGAAACTCTCGGGGAGTGCATCGATAATACCCGGCATCGGGGTAATGCCGATACAGGCTGTCGCTGCAGCTTGACGACCTTTGGAGGTGAACGAACTTGATATCGCCACTGTTGCTCCTAACATTGTTTGGCAGTTGAGCAGAGAGACGGTAACTTTGCCGGCATCAAATGTCATCTCAGAGAGGTCGATACGGATCAATATGGCTTTGGGGAAGGAAGGATCCGGCTCGGGAGTGATGGAGGTCATGGCTGCCGGGATGTCTGCCTCGGCATCTTTGCCCGCCAGTGAGAAGTTGAATCTCACGGCATCATAGGTCACCGTGTCACTGATCCAGCATTCGAGGTAAGCATCGTCGATATTCCCCTCAAAGCCGCCATATACGGAGGTGGCTGTTTTCTTATTGATACGGAATGATGCGGTGACTGCTCCGGGAGAACCGGGAGCGTTGCCCTCGATCATTTGTCCTCCTATTCCATAGATGCCGGAGACTTTCATGGAGATGATAGAGTCTCCGTTGAGCGCTTTGCGGCTCATGTCTAAATCTCGCAAATCTACTTTGACTTCATTCTCCTCAAAACTGAATGGGACATCGATTTGGTTATATGTCCCTTTCTCACGATCTCCATAATAGACATAAGCATTGCTTACGGCAGTAATGGCGCCATTGAAAGAGAATGTGATAATCCCCTCTTCGGCTGCAGGAGCATAATAGGACTCCAAAACACTACCATCTGCCGGAGAGATGCCAGTCAGAGTGGATGGGATGCCGCATGCCTTGTAGTGCACCTCGAGAATACCATCATCGTTTAAAATATTGGTTGGGTTTTCGGCCGCACGTACTCCATAGAGTTTGATGCCGAAGTATTCTCCTGCCTGAAGGCTGCCGTCTGTGTGTAGAGCCTTTAGTATGGAGGAGGGGTTGCAGTTGTAGTAGTGATAGAAAAAGTCGCTGGTAGAGAAGTCTGTTATAGGATAGGTTCTGCCATTGGATAGAACTATCACAGAGGAATCTACTTCCACTGCTACAGAAAAGCGAAAAGAGACAGCACCTTCGTAAGAGGTAAATGAGTATGTGGCGCTGTCTGCAGGTGAGGCCTCAATGAATTCCAGAGGTTCTGATTCGTCTGCCATAGCTGGGGTAGAGAAAGCAACAAGAAGAGTTGCCATTAAACTAAAGAGATAGAGTATCGATCTTTTCATACACAAAAGGTTGTTTTATTTTGGTGACAAAGATACGATAAAGCTTTGGAAAAATCAATGATAATCACGCACTTTGTGCTATTATTGAATCTTTATGCAGTCTTCATTCTCAAAAAGAATGAAAATGAGCTTTATAGGTTTATCCCTAATCGGTTTGACCGATTGGAAGTAATTTATTTCAAACAAAATAATACTATTGTAGGTTTTTTCAGTAAATTTGCAACCAAAGATTCAAATACAATGAAGATTACTTTATACCAACAAGATATCGTTTGGCTGGATCCCGAGGCCAATTATCGTAAAGTTGAGGCTCTTTTGGCATCCTCTCCTGAGAGTGACCTGCTGGTTATGCCGGAGATGTTTACCACCGGATTTGTGACTCATCCGAAACCCGGATCTCTTGAGACTGATACATCGGTGCGGGAACGTTTGTCTCAGCTCGCAGCGCGTTATGATTGTGCCCTTGCCGGGAGTGTTGCCATAGAGGAAGCTCCGGGCATCTATCGCAATCGGTTTTATTTTGTTCAGCCTGATGGCAGAATAGATTATGCTGACAAACGTCATCTTTTTAGTTTCGGAGGAGAGCATTTGGTCTATAAGCCCGGAGATTGTCGTGTCGTCGTGGAGTATAAGGGAGTTCGTTTTCTTTTGCTCGTGTGCTATGATCTTCGTTTCCCGGTGTGGGCGCGTTGCCTGGATGATTATGATGTCCTGCTGCTTGTGGCCAATTGGCCTGATGTCCGTCAATATAGTTGGGAGATATTGCTTAAGGCTCGTGCCATAGAAAATCAGTGTTATGTCGTTGGAGTCAATCGTGTCGGTAAGGATCAACTTTGTGCCTATGCCGGCGGTTCGATGGCTCTCCATTTCTATGGACACCCGATCGCTGCGGCAACTACCGGAGAGGAGCAATCTTTTAGCTTCGAACCGGAATTGGAACCTTTGCGACATTTTAGAGAAAAGTTTCCGGTCATGAGCGACTCGGATCGGTTTGAGATTCGGTTGTAGAGGGTGTAGGGGCTGCGCTTGTTTGACTGAGGAGTTTATGAGCTGCGCTCGCTATGGTTTGTGGCTTTGCCATGCAATGGCTAATGGCTATGACAGATGGCTCGTTTGTATGAAGGGTTAATCTCCTCAACCTCTCAACCCTTCAACTTTTAACCCCCTCAACTACACGACCCCTAAACCAAACAGAGGCTGCACCCATAAGTGCAGCCTCTGTGTTTTACGCGATAAAGTGTTTTTATTCATCATTATCCACGGCACAAGCCTCAATGAGTTTGGCTTGAACATCGCCCGGAACGAGTTCGTAAGAAGCAAACTTCATGATAAACGAAGCGCGTCCTCCGGTGAGCGAACTGAGACTAGTGGAATAAGTGCTCATCTCTTTGAGCGGCACTTTAGCCTGCAACTTCTCATAACCATTTTCAGAGCTCATGCCGATAATCATACCACGACGACCCTGTAAGTCACTCATTACGTCACCCATACATTCTGCCGGTGTGAATACCTCAACATCGTAGATTGGTTCGAGGATCTTCGGACCTGCCTCCTTAAATGCAAGGCTGAATGCCTGACGACCGGCGAGCATGAATGAATACTCGTTAGAGTCCACTGTGTGCATCTTTCCGTCATAGACGATGACGCGCACGTCACGAGCATAACTTCCTGTCAGAGGACCTTCCTCCATCTTGTTCATGATACCTTTCAAGATGGCTGGCATGAAGCGAGTATCGATGGCACCACCCACAACAGAGTTGATAAAGACAAGCTTGCCGCCCCATTCGAGATCGACTTCCTCTTTGCCCTTGATTGTGATGCGATATTCCTGTCCATTAAATTTATAGACTGTCGGGTCGGGCATTCCTTCATAATAAGGCTCAACGATGAGATGTACTTCACCAAATTGTCCGGCTCCACCACTCTGCTTCTTATGACGATAGTCTGCGCGAGCCGGTTTAGTGATTGTCTCACGGAACGGAATACGCTGTTCGTAGAATTCGATTTGAATCTTATCGATGTTTTCGAGACGCCATTTGAGTGTGCGCAAGTGGAATTCTCCCTGTCCATGTACCAATGTCTGGCGCAATTCTTTAGATTGCTCCACAACCCAAGTAGGATCTTCCTGACGCATACGATTCAAGGCAGCCATCATCTTTTCGGTGTCGGCCTCATTCTTTGCACGGATAGCGCGGGTGTATTTCGGGTTAGGATATGTGATCCAGTTAAATCTGTTGTCACAATCTTTTCCGTTAAGAGTGTTGCCGGTGCGGACATCTTTCAATTTTACCGTACATCCGATATCTCCTGCTACAAACTTCTCCACCTTTTCACGGTTGGCTCCGGCGCATACATAAAGCTGTGTGAGACGCTCTTTAGAACCACGATCTGCGTTGGTCAATTCGTCGCCTTCACATACCGTACCGCTCATCACCTTGAAGTATTGCACTTCACCGATATGCGGCTCGATACCGGTCTTAAAGAAGTAGATACTGGTCGGTCCATCGGGATCGGGTTTCACCTCTTCGCCACGAGTGTTGTGGATAGAAGGCATTTCGTCCACAAATGGAACTACATTGCCCAAGAACTCCATGAGACGACCTACACCCATATTGCGACCTGCACATACGCAGAACACCGGGAAGATCGAGCGAGTTACCATACCCTTGCGGATGCCTTCACGCATCTCGTCTTCGGTAAGTTGCTCTGTCTCGAAGAATTTCTCCATCAAGCCTTCGTCGTTTTCAGCAGCAGCTTCGACGAGTGCCTTGTGCAATTCTTGAGCTTTCTCCATCTCATCTGCCGGGATCTCCTCTATAGTCGGCTTTCCTCCTTCGGGAGCCCAAGTGAGCTTCTTCATGAGGATAATGTCGATGAGGGAGTTAAACTCCGGACCGGTCTTTACCGGATATTGCACCGGGATTACTTTTGGACCATATATGCTTTGCAACTCCATGAGGACGTTGTCATAGTCGCATTTTTCCTGATCCAACTGATTGACGAGGAAGATAACCGGTTTTTTCAGTTTTTCGGTGTAACGGAAATGGTTTTGTGTACCAACTTCCGGACCAAATTGACCGTTGAGCAAGAGGACTGCAGTGTCAGTAACGTTGAGCGCAGTCAATGCAGCACCGACAAAGTCGTCAGAACCCGGACAATCGATAATGTTCAACTTTTTGCCCATCCACTCTGTGTGGAAGACAGATGAAAAGACGGAATAACCATATTCCTGTTCTACCGGGAAGTAGTCAGAAACGGTGTTTTTCTGTGTGATACGACCGCGACGACTGATTACACCACTCTCAAAAAGGAGAGACTCTGTAAGAGTCGTCTTGCCCGAGCCGTCATTGCCAAGGAGGGCAATGTTCTTGATTTCATGAGAATTATAGACTTTCATAAGGTCTTTAGATTTAAGCAGTTTATAACTACAATATTGAAAATATCCGGTCGCAAGGTATGCAGAAAAAATATTATAACCAAATTCCTGCTTGTATTTTTCGCTTTTTTTTATAAATAAGGTTGTTTTTAGCCTTTCCGGAAAGCAAAATGATAGGTGTATGAGCGGATTTTGGGGCGGTTACATTCTGTTGGCGATGGCTATTTGTCCTTTTAATCCTTTTTAAGCCTTTTGAGCCTCTTCAACCCCTCAACCTGCCATCGCCATCGCAGGGCGCAGCCTCTACACCCCTTCCACCAACCATGCTCTGCCCAAAAATATTACGATGCTCGTTTTCTGATTAAAATTATTTCTCTATCTTTGCCCACAGTAATAAATACGTAAACGACATACACATGAATATTGCAGCATTACTCTCCGGAGGAGTTGATAGTTCGGTCGCAGTCCATCTCTTATGCGAACAGGGATATAAACCTGATCTGTTCTATATTAAAATAGGTATGGTCGATCAGGGATACCTCGATTGTCGTCAGGAAGAGGACATGGAGATTGTCTTGGCGATGGCTCATAAATATGGGTTACGCTATGAGGTAGTCGATTTGCATAAAGAGTATTGGGACAATGTCGTTGCCTATACCATTGATAAGGTGCGTCGTGGACTGACCCCTAATCCTGATGTGATGTGTAATAAACTCATCAAGTTCGGCTGTTTTGAGCAGAAGGTGGGTCATGCCTATGATAAGACTGCTACGGGACATTATGCCCGAGTGGAGGAACATGAAGGAAAAGTTTGGTTGGGCACTGCTCCCGATCCGGTCAAGGATCAGACTGACTTCTTGGCTCAGATAGATCGCTTGCAGGTCTCACGACTTATGTTTCCTATAGGCTCCATGATGAAAGGTTCGGTGCGCCGGATTGCCGATGAGGCTAAACTGCCCTCGGCGCATCGCAAGGATAGCCAAGGCATCTGCTTCTTAGGCAAGATTGACTATAATGATTTTATTGAGAAACATCTCGGTGTGCGCGAGGGTGCTATCGTTGAGATGGAGACCGGTAAAATCCTGGGCAAGCATCGCGGATTTTGGTTTCACACGATCGGGCAACGTAAAGGACTGGGATTGAGTGGCGGTCCGTGGTTTGTCTGTCGTAAAGACATCAAGGAGAATGTCATCTATGTCTCTAAGGGCTATAATCCGGAGGCGCAATTAGAAGATCATCTATCGATGCTCGATTTTCATTTCATCACTTGTGACCCCTGGACCACTGCCATGCATGGAGAACTTGTGCCGGGCATCGATCCCTCTGCGACATCGTGTGATGTGACACAGGGAGTGGATGTGCTGTTTAAGATACGTCATGTCCCCGAATTGACTCGCGGACGTCTTACTAAGGCGTCAGATGGAGTATGGCATCTCCAATCGGAGGAATTGATCAATGGAGTTGCACCGGGACAGTTTTGTGTCATCTACTCCACCGATAGCCGCATCTGCTACGGCAGTGGCGAAATTGCCATGATATAGGCGAAGCCCTGCTTGGTTTAGAAGTTTAAAAGTTTAGAAGTTTATTATTTCAGTTCCTCAACCCTTAAACCCCTCAACCCCTCAACCCCTCAACCCAATATAATATGAAAGATATGACATGGAAGAAACTCTCCTCAGAGTATCTCTTCACCAACCCCTGGCTCACCGTCCGTCGAGACAAAGTGCTTCTCCCCACCGGACGAACCATCGATGACTTCTACGTTTTGGAATACCCCACTTGGATCAACGTCGTAGCGATTACCACCTCGGGAGAGATGGTTTTGGTGCGTCAATACCGCCACGCTTTAGGGCGGACCAGTTTTGAGATAGTGGCGGGAGTAGTAGAAAAAGGGGAAGAACCCCTGGCCGCAGCACAGCGAGAATTACTCGAAGAGACCGGTTTCGGTGGAGGAGAATGGACGGAAATCATGCAACTTTCAGCCAACCCGACTTCGATGAACAACCTCTCTCATAGTTTTCTCGCCTTGGGAGTAGAGCGCTTGAGGGATCAGCATCTTGATGAGACGGAGGACATAGAGGTTCATCTTTTTTCGCCTGAGGAAGTAAAAAAGATGTTGATGCGTGGAGAGTTTGTCCAGGCATTGATGGTCGCTCCACTGCTCAAGTACTTCGCGGAGCGGTAAATTTGAATCCAATACTCTCATAAAATTATTTTTTATTAACGTATAGGTGTAATCTATACTTTGCAAATTTATGGAGAGATTGATGATGTGGATTCCTTTCTATTTGTGATGAAATGAAATAATTGTCTTATTCTCATGTTCGATGAGACTATGGGCATTGTTCAACGAGGCTACCCTCATTCAACAACGAGGCTACCCTCATTCAATAACGAGGCTACGCTCATTTACTAACGAGGCTACCCGCGTGATGCAATGTGAGCCGACGCGTTGTTAAATGAAACTCGACGCGTGATAACACCGAGAGTATGGGCTTGTATAAAAATGTGGAGTAAATTAACCGTTTGATAATGAGAAGTGTATATGGGTTTGTCTGCCCCATGTACTAAAAAAGAGCGAGGGGAGAATCATGACGATATCTCTCATCGCTCAATTTTTGAGGGACTTCAAAACAACAAAATAAAGATGTTAAAATCTAATGTTGTTTTGGGTTTAACAAATTATTATCACAATCAGTTCTGCAAAGATAATGTTTTTTAGTATCGATGTCAAGAGGGGGTGTAATGCAAAATTTCCAATTTCTTAAAAAATTTTTATTATCTCGCGTGTCGGTTAGAAGTCTCAAAGAGAATACGGAAGCGTGTGATCCCATCTTCGTAGGTCCGTAGGGAGAAGGTGCAGTGGTGCTTCATCAGTACTTCTCTGATGAAGATAAGCCCGATGCCCTGCCCATCGGGCTTGGTGGAGAAGAAAGGTGTGAAGAGCTTAGACTCTGTCTCTTTACTTATGCCGTGTCCGTTGTCACTCACTTCGAGCATGATGGGTGAAGTGGTGGTTCGGAGTGAGATACATGGTTCATAGTCTTGGGGTAACTGATGGTGTTGTTCTGCCTGCACCAACTCACAACTTTCAGCTGCATTTTTTATGATGTTTATCAATACTTGTTCAAACAGAGAAATGTCCATTTTTACAATTGGATTTTCCTCACATAGTTGCATCTGAAGTCTGATGTTCTTGTTCAGACAAACGTTTTCCATAAATCTTTTGCATGCTGCTAACCGATCGTTGATGCGCACCTCTTTTAAGTGGGGTTCGGGGATCTTTACAACATCAGCAAATCGGGTAATAAATCGGCTCAGGCTATACCCACGTTCGATGCAGACTTTCATGACTTCGCATAAGTCTTTGGTTTCGTCCACTGTCCGGAGAGCATCGGTGACGGTGTCAAGTGACGAGGTGATGCCTGCTACAGAGTTATTGACCTCATGAGCGATCATTCGGATCACTTTCTCATAGGCTTTTTTCTCTGCTTTTATCACTTCGGAGGTAAGACTCTCTATCAAGAAAAACGGGTGCGCAAATCCTCTGTCCACAAATGAGAGACGTGAGCATCGGTATATGCGGGAGTCACTCAGACGGATCGTCTCTGTCGCATCTTTGGGGAGGAGGGCTATTTTGTCTGCAAGGGGCGTGTGGAGTTCCTCCATAGAGAGATCGGTAATATCTTTTTCAGAGCCGACTTCCAGAAAATGAAGTGCGGCTTTATTGGCCATAGAAATCCTGTTGTCGAGATTGAGGATAATGACTCCCATGGGAGAGACACTGATCAGCAGGTCGAGGAAATGGTTTTGTTCGCGCAGGCGCAGCCGTTCCTCTTTGAGCTGAGTCATCATGCGGTTAAATACGGATACGATGCGATCTGCCTCTTTTTGTCCGACGGGGGAGAGGCGGCTGCTGAAGTCTTGCTCTCGGAGCAGATCCATGCCGTTGGCAATGGAGTTCATCGGTTTGACAACTTTCCGGTAAAAGTAGATCAGATAGATCAGGCTGAGGGTGATCAGCCCCTCGACGAAATAGAAACTCCAAGTGCGATTATGCAGAAATTGGAAAACATCTGTCCCGACAGGTTCTGTTGTGACCTGATTGTCAAGCGTTGTATCTACTGACTGCGGGACGAGAAACAACATTCCCACCCAGCCGGCAAGTAAAAGCATTGCCAAAATAAAGAATAAAGATTTTAGCTTCACCTTCTCTTAGATGTTTATGTGGTATTTTTCCATTCTGCGATATAAGGCCTGACGACTTACACCCAGTGCCGATGCCACTTGAGACAGATTGTTGTCATATTGTTTTAATGCTTGCAAGATGTGTCTGCGTTCCATCTCCTCCAGAGTGAGATGCTCCGGATGGATCATTGCGTCAGATTTGGCCGATCGGATACTCTGTGCCTGGAAGTCTGTGGCATCGAGAAGATCCTTGCCGGAGACCAATATAGTGCGCTCCACCCAGTTTTTTAGCTCTCTGATATTGCCCGGAAATGGTTGCTGCTGCAGATATTCTATCGCTTCATGCGTGAAACTGACCGGAGGGAGACCATTGGCTTTGCATTGCTGATCCGCAAAATGTCTGACAAGCAGGGGAATGTCTTCTCTGCGTTCGCGTAAAGCGGGCAGGTGGATGGTGATGAGGTTAATGCGATAGAGGAGATCTTCGCGAAACGAGTGATCCTGCACCATCTGCTGCAGATCAGCATTGGTGGCGCTTACGACACGTATATCCACCTTGCGAGGGTGACTGTCTCCCAGGACTTCGAAAGTCTGCTCTTGTAATACACGGAGTAATTTTACTTGACAACTTAAATCCAGGTCTCCGATTTCGTCTAAAAAGATGGTCCCCTTGTCGGCCATCTCAAAACGACCTACACGATCAGAGGAGGCATCTGTAAACGCCCCTTTTTTGTGACCGAACATTTCACTTTCAAACAGGGACTGAGAGATACCGCCTAAGTTAACTTTGACAAATGGGCATTTGGCACGAGGGCTATTGCGATGTATGGCTTCGGCGATCAGCTCCTTGCCCGTTCCGCTTTCGCCGGTGATGAGTATGGAGGCATTAGTATGAGAGACACGCTTGATGGTCTCCAGGATGTCTGTCAGAGCTTTGCTTTTCCCGATGATATGACTCCGATCAAAGCCTTCCTGAGTCACTGTCGGAGTTTCTCGCTCCTTTATGTGCAGTTGGAGTGCGGTCTCTATCCGTTGCATCAGAGCCGCATTGCTCCAGGGTTTGGTAATGAAGTCAAATGCCCCTGCCTGCATCCCTTTGACGGCTAAGTCTATGCTGCCCCATGCTGTCATTAAGATTACCGGAACCTCCGGGCAGAAGATTTTTACTTGTTTCAGGAGCGTAAGCCCTTCATCCCCATCGGTTGCCAGGGAGAAATTCATGTCCATCAGTATCAGCGTTGGCGATCCGGCACGCACGATGGAGATCGCTTCCTTAGGATCAGCGACTGCCTGCACGTCATGTCCTGCCCGTTTCAGCATGAAACTCAGAGAGGAACGGATGGCACGATCATCATCGATTATCAGTATCATATATGGATGCAAAGATATAAATATTTTAATAAAGAGGACTTATAGTCTCACGATTTTCTCAAAGTCAGCATCGATATTGCAGTTCTTCTCAAAATCCCAAAGGGTTAGGCTGCGTAATTGGTAATAGTAGTACCAATAGTAAAACAGTTCGTTGATGAGTTTCTGACGAGCTTCGTCTTTGCTTATCTGTGCGTCATTAAGGTCGAGCGTACTGATTCTGCCGATCATGAATGTCTCCACGTTGGTGTGATAACGTTTTTGAGCGATGGCATCAGCTTCGTCGGCAATGTCAAGTTGTGTCCGTTGATTGTTAAACTGCTCTACGAGGATAAAGAGGTTTTGGTTAAAGTTCATTGTCTCTTGTTTGAGTCTGCTTTCGGTCACTTTGCGATTACTCTCAGCCACTTTAACCTGTCCGCGTCGTTTCCCCCAATCCAGGATAGGGATTTTAAATCCGACCTCCACCACCTGATTGTCTTTTAGGGGATGATATGCACCTTCCAGTGTACGATTGGTGCCTGTAAATCCCACTTGGGCAAAGAGTGTAATCTGCCTCAAGTTTCCTTTGGCCTGTGCTACATTATAGTCCGCTTCCAGCTGGCGCCGACGGACGCTGTGTGCGAGGGCATTGTTGGTAAGAGCTTTGTTTAACACGTCTTGATAGTCGAGGGTCAATGTGGAAAAAACATCAGGTAGCACCGGCTCTAACTCTTCCTGTTCTCCTAATGCCAGAAATGAGCGCAGTTGGAACATACAACTCTTCATCTGACTCTCGTTGTCAGTCAATGCCGACCGGGCATTCAGCATATTAAGTTTGAGTTGCAAAACATCGTTTTCGCTGATTTGCCCCATCTGCCGTTTGGCCTTGGCCACTTCATAAAGTTTTTCCGCATTTTCCAGATTTTGTTTGGCAATACTTACATTCTCCTTGGCCAGAAGAAGACTGAAGAAGTAATTGATAGTGTTCATTGTCACCTTTTCCGTTGCACTCAGAAATTCTGCTTTGGCTTCACGGTAACGTACAGGGCTGATACGCCGACTCCATTTTATGTTATTTACACCAAAAATGGGTTGGCTCAATGTGAGAGCAATCGGGACAGACATATAACGATCTTCTTTGTTGCCATCGAGTTGTCGCATAAAGTCCAGTGATGTGTTGAGAGAAAGTTTGCCCCCTGTGAGCCAAATGTTTTGATCGATAGAGATTAGCCCATTCATCTGCATATAGTTGTTACGCACAAAGGTGTATGACCCATTTTCCTGTTGATAGGGGGTGTATGCCTTGTTGTAGCTCGGTGTGATGGCAGTCATATTTATTTCGGGGAGCAGATTTGCTCTGTAAGTGCGGTATTCCCAATAAGCGGATTTCAGTTCGCTCAATGCTACGGCAGCATCTACACTCTGTGATCGAGCGATGCAGATGGCTTCATCAAGGGTGATGGTGCGTTTATTACTATTGTTGTCTGCTGATACGGGGATAAATATCAGTCCAATCGAGATGAATGATAATAATCGGTTTTTAATCATGTTTATTGGTTGAGAGGGTTATTGGTTGAGGGGTTGAAGGGGCAACGTTCCTTGAAGGCTTTTATTCATCATGCAATGCTTCGGCAGGGGGCGTCATCATCGCTTTTCGGGCAGGGATACTGATCCCTATGGCTATCATTGTAGCGATAAGTATGAATACGATTGCAGAGCAGAGTAGCAGACGATTCCATTCTAAAGTTGTTTGGTTGTACCAACTATTCAGCTCGGCTCGAGCTAAGTGGTAATTGATAAGTAGAGCAATTGGAGTTATCAGAAGTAGGATCAGCCATCCTTCACTGATAAGGCGGGAGAATACCATTTGGTCAGATGCTCCGTGTATTTTATGCAAGGCTATTTCGCAGCGTCGTTGTTGAGTGCGAAACCAAAATGTGCCGAGTATTCCCAGGAAGACATTGAGTAATAAGAAACACATCCCAGAGATGAAGTTGCGTGTTTCGTTGGTCTGAAATTGCTGGAAAATTCTACGTTTATCTTTAAACGAATATACACCACTGATAAAGATGTTTCCTATACGATATTGACTTTCGCTATCAGCTTTGATACGGGCTATGAAGTCTTTATCTTGTTCGGGGATGACTCGTACACATAATTCTTGAGTGTGATCCATCCACTCGTAAGGGATCTTATCGACTATGGAAAAACTATAGTCCGCTTGTTCGTGATCAGAATAACGTACATTATTTATTACTGCACCCAATGTGCGTGTATGGCTTGAGTCTTCATGCAGATAGAAGGGCTTACCAATTAATTCGTTAGGCTCCTTGCCTAAATAATTGCAAAGATTTTCAGAGAGGAGAAATTTCCCTTCTTCCAGTATCTGCGACAATTGTTCCGGACTTTCTCCATTCACTCCAGTATATCTGAATACGCGCACAAAGTCTGGTGTGACCATGCGTCGGATGATGCCTCCTGAAAGAAAATTCCCTCCTACCATCTGAATGGGTGATACTGAATTACTGCCATTGTAGGGATGTGAATTATTGGAGAGACTGACAGCTTCCACATCGGGACGATGTTTTAGGCGATGGATGAGTTCGGCAACATCTCTATACTCATCTTCTTTCGAATGATAGGGGATATGGTCTGGACTCTTTTCGTTGAGGATTCCAAGTTCTATGTGATAACAGTGGTTGATGTCAAAGCCATGAGGCTCTATATAAGTGGCAATAGTACAATAGAGTTTGTCCACGATATACCACATCACTACACTTACCAATAGTAGTTCGATAGCAAGCCACATATTGCTTCGCCATTCGTTTTTTATTTGGGTAAATAGTTTCTTGTTCATATAAAATGTTTTAATGCAGTCTGCCATTCAGAGAACTTACGATTCCGATGCGAGAAGCCCTCCATGCGGGGTAGCCGGAGGAGAGTAAGTTTAATATAAAACAGAAGAAGAATGCTCTAATAAATGTATCGATATGGAGCAATATCGAAGCATCTACTTCAGGTTCGTTGAGTGTGTAGCTGAAAGACTGTGCAAAGATCAACGTGTTACCCCAATAGGCTGCCGCAATACTTAATCCCAACCCCAATGCTCCGGCGATTATAGTAATTATGAAGTTTTCGGCTATTATTTGTATCATCAGTTCTGTCCGTGTACTCCCGAAAGCCCGGCGTATGCCGATCTCGCTTACTCGTTGACGCAAGCGGCTTTGTGTCATGCTGCTGATGTTGATGGCGGGGACGAGGAGCAGAATCAGAAAGATTATGAGCTGTCGGCGTTGGTGTGCCGATAGATCTGGCTCATTGTTTGCAGATACTCCGACACTCTCTTTTTCTTGATCATAGGGGCGGTTGAGAGAAATGATTTCCCAACCCTCTTCATTGAGTGTGATATTAAAGTCTTTCAAACGACGATTATATTCGTCTCGAATTGCCTGAAAATCGTCCCGACTCTTAGCAAGGATCGTACAACTCATCATGCCGAAGAGTCCATCGTTCCATGCTTCTCGATCTATGCCTCCTGCTGTGTAGGGGATCCATAATTGCCCATAGGCGGATGTTGCCAAGGTTGATACGTCTTTTACGACTCCACATACTTTATAAGGAGCATGATTTATTAAAAAATCTTTTCCCACAATGTTATTGGACGTACCAAATACTAATCGAGCTACGGTTTCGCTAATAACGGCTACGGGTATGGCTGCATCGAAGGAGGCTTTATCGTATGGTTTTCCGTCTATGAATCGGAAATCAAATACTTCCCAAAAAGCCTCGTCGGTCTGTCTTAGATCTACCGATGTTGCTGCTTGTCCGGGTAAACAGACGGGTGTCTGAAAAGTTCCGATCCCATAAATAGTTACTGCTTCCGGGGTTTGTAATGATTTGTAAATAGCCTGAGCTGTAGATACACTCATTGGTCCGTTGGTGCTACCTCCCCATTTTTCATATCGAGCACTCAAATATCGAGCATGCAGGAAGCGGTCACGGTTGCTCTCGGGTGTAAATGGGGCAGTTTTGACTTGCTGCATCATCACTACCAACATGATGAGAAAGATGGCTAGAGCCGTCCCTATCACATTGATCGTACTGATCGTTGGAGACTGGCGCAGTTCGGCTACAGCATGTTTTATCGTTTGGCGTAACATGTTATCACGATTTTATTACTGTACCTGACGTCCGTCAAAGAAGCGGAGGGTGCGACTGGTTTGTTTGGCTTGGTCTTCGTTGTGGGTTACCATGACAATGGTGCGCCCGTCTTCTTGATTGAGTCGATGCAGAATGTCCATGATTTCGGCACCCATCTTTGAGTCGAGGTTACCTGTTGGTTCGTCGGCGAGAATGATTTCCGGCGCTCCAATGATGGCTCTGGCGATCGCGACGCGCTGGCATTGACCACCTGAAAGTTGAGACGGCATGTGCTTCATACGATGCGACAATCCCACTTTCTCGAGTACCTCGCGAGCCAGGCGGGTGCGCTCTCGGCTTCCTATGTTGCGATAGAGTAAGGGGAGTTGGACATTGTCGATGACATTAAGCGAGTTGATGAGGTGGAAACTCTGGAAGACGAAGCCGAGTGTACGGTTGCGGAAAGCAGCAAGTTGCTTGTCACTCATCCCTTCGGTGGTGCTTCCGTTGATGATGATAGACCCGGAGGTGGGATTATCGAGTAGGCCCATGATGTTAAGTAAGGTGGATTTGCCACATCCTGATGGCCCCATGATACTGAGAAATTCGCCTTTCCCCACTTCAAGATTTACGTTTTCGAGTGCTTGGGTTTCAATTTCTTCTGTGCGGTAAATTTTGTTGATACCTTTTAATTCGATCATTGTCATAATAGTTTAAGTTTTTTTATTTATTTATATTGTTTTATTTGTTTTCTGTTTAAGGGTTTCACTACAGAAGGTCACTGAGCATCATAAGTCTCAAAGAGTGATAATCAGAGTTTGATGAGAAAACTCAACGATACTCAGAGACACTCTGTGGTGAAAGAGATTATTCGTCGCGCAATGCATCGGCGGGCAGAATCTTTGAAGTACGAAATACTGGGATGATTGTACCTATTAGCGAGAAGCCTATGAGTATAAAGTATGCTATGATTGAGACTATGGAGAAGTGCTCTGCGAAATTGTTCATCCAATATTTTTCACTGATAATGGGTTTATGGCCCGAAAAAGGTGTTGCATACATGCCTACTTCATGTGCATAGTGTAGCAGTATAGGGAGGCAACAGATGAATGCCAAAGTGACGAGTAATATAGCTTCTGTCACGAATTGGGCAATAATGCGTTGTCGAGAGGCGCCCATGCTACGCATCACTCCGATCTCTGAACGGCGGTTGTTGCAGCGAATCCAAAATGTGCCCAACATCCCGAGGAAGATACAGAGTCCGACAAAGCCGATCAAGGTATAGTTAAGGCGGAATTTGTTTTTGGTGCCATTTAGAATGCTCATCTCCTCAGATACATCGGAAAACGAAGTGATGTTTTTGAAGTACATGTTGCCCCACGACAATTGCGATGCTATCTTTTGGCGGAAATGTTCTTTGAAGTTCTCTTCGTCCACCCCGTCCTTCAGTTTAAATACGAATGGGTAATTCAAATGTCTATAGTTGCCTCCTTTAATCTGTTTGGATATGAAGATCAACAACGGATAGGGCTGTTGGTAGTCAAGGTGCTTATAATCAGTAAACACTCCGGCGATGGTCAGTTCGCCTTCGTTATGCTTACGCTGATATACTTTCTTGCCTATCACATCGTTGGTGCCAAATAGAGCAATAGCCAAGTTTTCGGAGATATAGACTCCCGGGGTGTTCTCGTTCGGTTTTAGATATTCGCCGGTATGTACGTTTCTGATTCCATAAGTGGTGAATGGGTCATAGCCCTCGACAAAAGAGTAGAACTGCGATTGAGTGCTCCCTTTTTGAGGAGCATCGGCCGTATCTCGATAGAGCGTCATGCCGTTCCAGTTTCTACTATTAGGAAAACAAAAATGCTCTGAGATTGTGAGGCTTTCCACTTCCGGTAGGTCTCGGATTAGTCGTGCCACGCGATGGATGTGCTCCACTTTCATAGAGTCATTATCTTCTGCCGCAGCATCGTAGCGAGGATGAGTTTGCTCATACGCGTCGAGTTGTACCACCATTCGTCTCTCTGCTTCATATCCGGGAGCGATGCTTTTTGTAGCGGTGAGAACACAGATAGGGTCAATTACTATCCAAAGGAAAAAACTTACTGCCAGTAATTCGAGGAATATCCAGCCATTTGTGCGACGCTGGTTCCATAATTGATGTAATATTGTTTTAAACATGATCTTTATCTTTTAGTATGAATAGAACTTATGATGCTGCGGCGGAGTGCCCATGCAGAGGGTATCAGAGCTGAGATGAAATTGAGTAAAATGCAGAAGAGAAGGACTGATCCGAATACAATCGGATTGAACAACATCTCCGGTGTAATCGCAATCTCTCGACTAGGATTAAGTATGTACGAATCGAAAAGTGTTAACAGCCAGTCTTTGGCGGTAATAACAATCAGATAGGACAATAGCAGCCCGACTAATCCTCCGATCAATGTGAGTAGAAAGTTTTCCCAAAGTACTTGACTGATGATTTGCATATTGGTCGCGCCATAAGCTTTTCGTAAACCGAGTTCTGACATACGGCTCTCCATGCGATTGCTTATCAAGCCGCTAAGATTCAGCGCAGGGATGAAAAGGAATGCCAGCAAAATATAGAAGTATTCATTCAACACATCCCATGGGTCGAGGGTTTTCCCCATTCCTATGCGGAAAGTAGATAGCCAATAGGGATCCGGTTGACCGAAGATCTCATGCGTATAGGTGTCGTCTTGATTATTGTAGCGGTTTAGGTAGTCTATGACCTCGTCGCGGAGTGCTTCCTTTTGCGAGGCGGTAGGTGCCATCAGGTAGTTTGTAATACTGCCTATCAATCCCATGTCCCATCCTTCGATATTTATGGCATTGGTATTGTGTGTGAGTGGTATCCATACTTCACCGGCAGTAGCCGGAGTGGCATCAGAAACATCCTGCACTATGCCTATGATGGAAAACTCTGTCCCATCTAAATAAAATTTCTCTCCCACCGGATTATCTTGAGCAAAGAGGCGTAGAGCCAATCCTTTAGAGATAACAGCTACCGGGAGAGTGGCTTCGATCTCTTCGGATGTAAAGGGGATTCCGGAAGTAAAGTTGAAAGTAAAGACTTTCCAGAAGTCGGCATTTACATAAGATGGCTCAACTTCTATTTTACTATCTGAACCGATGCGCGATGCAACCGAATTCCCTACCCATGTTTTTGCTACAGCTGCTATCGCTTCGGCATTTTTAAGGTTGTTTTGTAGATCTAAAGTGAAGGCATAAGAGGTTCCTACACCTCGACTCCAATTCCCGGAGTTAGATTTTTCTGATCGTTGTACTTCAGAGATTACTAATGTCCGATTTCGGTTATATTCGGGATAAATCGGGGCGAACTTTACATAGAAGATAATGAAAAGTGTCATGAGTAAGGCAACGGACAATCCTGTGCCTGCCACATAGATGGACGTGAAGAGGCGGTTTTGCCGCATCATGGTCCAGGCTTGTTTGAAGTAGGTTTTTATCATAATTGGAAATAGATAATATAATTGATACTTATCTCTTGACTTTTAATTTTTTCTTGTTGCGGAAGAGGGTCATGTCACTCACGACGACTTGCTCTCCAGGTTGGAGTCCTTCCTCCACTTCGACAAACTCAAAATTGGAGTCTCCTAACTTGATTTTGCGCTTCTCAAGTGAATTTTCTCCTGTGAGGACAAAGAGTTCGTAGTCTCCGCGACCTGCATAATATGATGAGTTGGCTATGCGGATTACATCTTCCTTGACCGCATTCATCACGTAGATGTCGGTTTTGAGTCCCGACCGCAAACGTTTATGGCTATCGTCTGCCAATTGGACACTGAAACTGATGACTCCGTTTTGAGATAGTGGAGTGACGTTACTCACCATTCCAATGAGTTTTTCTTTCCCCAGTCTTACGAGCACTTTCCCTCCGACATTGATTCGGTCTCCGTATGAGTCGGCTATTTTTCCCTCCACCTTAAAGTGTGTAAGATCGGAAATTACTGCCACTTGTGCTCCTTGTGCCACTTGCGCTCCTACTTGATTATTGATGTAGGTAAGAATTGCTTTCCGAGGTGAGCGGATTTGAGCATCTTCGAGGGTGCGTTTCATCTCAGACAATTCTTTGGAGAAAATGTTAAACTCTAGTTCTTTTACCTTTATGTCGGCAGCTTTGACTTGCTTTTCGTTCTCATATTGTTGGCGTAGTTGTTCCAATTCTAGTTTTCCGGTGTTGTATGCCAGTTCTGCCTGACGTACTTTGTCAGTCGTGCCGCTTCCCAGGCTGTCTAAGTAGCGTTCGTTGCGTAGTTCTACTTCCATTCGGTCGAGTTTCATGGCACTCACTTTGACATTCATAGCGAGGTTACTTAGGTAGGTGTGTATGTTCAGTTTGGATTGTTCCAATTGGTGCCGTCTCATCTGTTCCTCATCCAAAAGTTTTCGATATTCGGTTTCTGCGCTATGAAGATCAAGTTTTAAGATGGGAGTTCCTGCTTCCACACTATCGCCCCCCTTGCGATAGACTTCGAGGATGCGAGTGTGTATGGGTGAGGTAATGATCTCTTCGAAAGCCGGTACGACCTCGCCCGATGCTGTTACACTCACTTCGATTGTTCCCACATCTGCGGTGGAGAGTGTGAGATCTGTCATTTTTATACTGGACTGCATCCATGATATGAGTGTTCCGGTAACTACAGCTAATAGTCCGAATATACAGCCTCGTTTAAGCCATTTTTTTCTGCGTTCCTTGTGTCGCACTTCTTTGGGAATGATTTTATCCATTTATTATTGTTGTTTTGTTATTCGTTGAGATGTTGCGATGCATCATGACGAATTGTTACGTAGTAGCATTATGTTTTTATGCAGTAAATGTTGCTGGCCTGCACCATAACACTTTGCAAATACTATGCCAAATGTGTAACGTGTTAATAGTCAGGTATTGAATCAATTTTTGAGGTGTACGAATTCGGACACTTGTCCGAATTTATCGATGAGAAAGTATTAGAATCGGACAGAAGATATGTCTCTTTTCCTCTTTCATTGAAAATTTTCCGGAGCATCAAATATCGTATGTCAGCCATACAACAAACGCACAAGCATCGGAATACTTGTGCGTTTGTTATGTAATATACTCTATGAATAATCTTTCTCCTGTTTAGAAGAAAATCAGCTGTGCCAGGATGTAGATCGGCAGGAGGATAATGAGTGAGAAGCGGGTCATGTAGCCAAAGAATGAGGGCATCTTGATGCCGTTTTCCTCTGCTATGGCTTTGACCATGAAGTTGGGTCCATTGCCGATGTAGGTCATGGCTCCAAAGAAGACCGCACCCGTAGAGATCGCCTTGAGGAGTATCTCTTCCACTCCTGCTACCGGGATGCCACTGATGGGGAGACCGCTTGCCACTGTGTGGAAGGCTACGGCTGTTGGGGCATTGTCCAGGAAGGAGCTGAGGAGACCTGTGCAGTAGTAAAATTGCCAGGGTGAGGCAAGACCTAAAGACTGAGCGTGGGCATTGAGATACATTAGTGCCGGGGTCATCGTGGCAAAGATGCCGACAAAGAGCACTGCCACCTCTGTGATGGGGGCCCAGGAGTAGTGGTTGGCGCGACGGATGCGTTGTGGTGTGGTCAGGAGGGAGAGGATGACGATGCCCAAAAGAAGCCACTCACGGAGCAGACGGAGGTAGAAGGGAGCATGTTCGCCTTCCATGGCAGGGATGTAACTGCCATTGACAAACATTACGCAGGCGATGATGCAGACGAGCCACAGGATGTTGATCTTACCGCTGAAGGAGATCGGTGTGACATTATCGTTGTCGGCAGCGATGCATTCCTTGGGTTCTTTCTTATAATAATAAGAGTCTGTAAAGAAGTAAACCATCATGATGCATAGGCCAACAAAGAGCCAGATGGGGAGGAGGTTGAAGAACCATCCGAAGCTAGCTCCACGCAGATAGAGCAGGAAAAGCGGTGGGTCTCCGAGCGGTGTGAGCAGACCTCCACAGTTGGCTACTGTTGCGATGAAGAAGAGTATGGTGTGTGCCTTATAGCGTCGCTGTGAGATGGTGGCGATGAGCGGACGGATGAGGAGCATGGCGGCTCCGGTGGTTCCCATAAAGGAGGCAAGTAGCCAACCGATGCCGATGAAGATGGTGTTAGAGAGCGGTGTCGCCTTGATGTCTCCATCGACCTTGATGCCTCCGGTTACGACAAAGAGTGCGAGGAGCAGCATGATGAAGGGGATGTAGTCATAGACCATCTGGTGCATGAGGTGGTGGGTGAAGTGGTTGGTCGCATCGTTGTTACAGATCATCCACGCTGCGACAGGGATGCCTAAAATCAGCGAGACAATGAGCTTGTGCAAATTGCTTTCCCACCATTTTTCAGCAAAAAGAGGGGCGATGGCGATGCAGAGCAGCATCAGAACAAAAGGAATCAGCGCCCAGATAGGAATTAGATTTTCCATAGCTAATGTTTTTTGTAAAGGTTTTTGATTATGTTGATTATTTTTAATTTTTTCGTATGAAAAACGCGGAGGCGAGGTGTGTTGTTTCCTAACGCATCCGCGAATAATTCGGTCTTGTTGTTATCTGATCAGTCTAATTTCAAAACAGCGAGGAAGGCTGTCTGAGGTACTTCTACACGCCCAATCTGCTTCATACGTTTCTTGCCTCGTTTCTGAGCTTCGAGCAGTTTGCGTTTTCGGCTGACGTCACCACCATAGCACTTGGCAGTTACGTCTTTGCGTACCTGCTTGACGGTCTCTCGGGCTATGATTTTTGCTCCGATGGCCGCCTGTATGGCTACGTCAAACTGTTGTCTCGGGATGAGGTCTTTCAGCTTCTCGCACATCCGTCTGCCAAAGGGGACGGCATTGTCCACATGGGTCAGGGTGGAGAGTGCATCGACTTGCTCGCCATTGAGTAGGATGTCCAGCTTGATGAGTTTGCTGGGTCGATAGTCATGTATATAATAATCAAAGGATGCGTAGCCCTTGGAGATGCTCTTCAGCTTGTCATAAAAGTCAATGACGATCTCTCCTAATGGGATGTCGAAATATATCTCTACACGCCCACCGCTGATGTATTCCTGCTTGACGAGCTCACCGCGCTTGCTGAGGCAGAGGGTCATGATGGGGCCGATGTAGTTGGTGTCTGTGATGATGGTGGCACGAATGTAAGGCTCCTCAATGTGCTCGATCATCGTCGGTTCGGGCATGCCCGAGGGGTTGTGTATCTCGGTCATGTTGCCTTTCTTGTCAAATATGTGGTAGGAGACGTTGGGGACGGTGGTGATGACCTCCATGTTAAACTCTCTGTCGAGGCGCTCCTGGATGATCTCCATGTGCAGCAGTCCCAGGAAGCCGCAACGGAATCCGAAGCCTAATGCCAATGAGGACTCGGGGAAGAAGGAGAGGGAAGCATCGTTGAGTTGGAGCTTTTCGAGGGAGGAGCGGAGGTTTTCAAAGTCTTCGGAGACGATCGGGTAGATGCCGGCAAAGACCATTGGCTTGACCTCTTTAAACCCTTCGATTGCCTTGTCGCAGGGGCGGGCACGATGAGTGATGGTGTCGCCCACTTTGACCTCGGTCGAGGTCTTGATGCCGGAGCAGATGTAACCCACGTCGCCGGTATAGACTGCTTCGCGTGGCTCGAGATCCATGCGGAGGATGCCCACTTCGTCGGCTTCGTATTCGCAGCCGGTATTGACAAACTTCACTTTGTCGCCTTTTCTGATAGAGCCGTTGATTATCTTAAAGTATGCGATGACTCCTCGATAGGAGTTGAAGACCGAGTCGAAGATCAAGGCTTGCAGGGGGGCTTCGGGATCACCCTTAGGAGCAGGAATCTGATGGATGATGCGCTCCAGAATCTCCGGGATGCCCATGCCGGTCTTGCCGGAGGCACGGAGGATTTCGCTTCGGTCGCAGCCGAGAAGTTCGATGATTTCGTCTTCGACCATTTCAGGCATGGCGCTTTCCAGGTCACACTTGTTGATGATCGGGATGATCTCAAGGTCATTGTCGATGGCCATGTAGAGGTTAGAGATAGTTTGCGCCTGGATGCCCTGTGTGCCATCGACAATCAGCAGTGCTCCTTCACAAGCTGCGATGGATCGGGAAACTTCATAAGAGAAGTCCACGTGACCGGGAGTGTCGATGAGATTGAGCGTGTAGTGCTCTCCCTCATGGAGGTAATCCATCTGTATGGCATGACTCTTGATGGTGATGCCGCGTTCACGCTCCAAATCCATATTGTCCAAGACTTGAGCCTGCATGTCTCGCTGACCGATGGTGTTGGTGTATTCTAACAAGCGGTCGGCAAGGGTGCTTTTGCCGTGATCAATGTGGGCGATGATACAAAAATTTCGGATATTTTTCATAAGCGAATCTGTGCGATAAAGAATGGAAATAAGGATTTGGATTTCTCCTATCGGTCTGCAAAGATACGTTTCTTTTGTGAATAAACTCTTTTTTATGTAATAAAAACTTCTTTTTTGATTGGAAAAAGTGAGAGTTCTTCCTTTTATCTGTCGCTCTCGGTGGTGGGTCACTCTGATAGGATGTGACAAATGGGGCACAGAAATATTCTGAGCCGATCTATGGGGCGGAGATAAAAATGTTTATTTTCCCCGGTCGGTCACCGGAGTTGGTGCCGTTTGGGGTTAATGGGATAAATAAGAATAAATGCCGGTGACGAACCCGAAAAGAGCGATGCCATACATCAGAATAGCTATGCTCCGATTGATGATGCGAAGGGTACGGAGCTTGAAGTGGTTGCGCACCTTATTGATCGCCCAAGTGATGAGGGTCCACCATCCTAATGCTCCGGCAACGATGCAACCAAAGCCTACAGGATAAAGCCACCAATGAGCAGCATCTGCCTCAAAAAGGAAGTTGGTGCGGGCAAAAAGGACAAAATAGAAAAACAAGATGGAGGGATTGATGATGGTGAGCCCAATGCCAGAAAAGAAAAATTTCAACCATCCCCCTAATCGACGGGTATTGGTGCTTGCCAATTTGTCTGAGGTGTTGAGAGAGGAGGCGGGATTGGACGTCCAAAGATAGAGTCCGTAGAAAGCTATGCAGATGCTGCCGATAATCTGTAGGGGTGTCTGATAATGCTGTATCCAATCGACAATGAAGGCTACACCCAGCACAGCTACGATGGCATAAAAAAGATCGGAGACAGCTGCGCCAATGCCGGTGAGAAAACCCGGCAACCAACCTTTGTTAAGGGTACGCTGGATGACAAGAATCCCGGTGGGTCCCATCGGAGCGGAGACGAGGATTCCGATCATAATTCCCCAAATAATGGTCAGTAGGATGGTTGCAATCATCTGCTATCGGTTAATTTTGGGCAAAGATAAGATGAAAAAAGGAAACTGCGGTAGTGTTTTCAATATTTTTTTGTATTTTTGCACCGATTAAAGGCTTTCCTTTATTTATAAAATAATTGTCAGTTTTTTTCAATCTATGATTGACGATCTAAATCAAGGTTATGCCAATAGTTGTTTTTGTCGAAATCCAAAAAATACAATACTCTTTAAAAAGCTATGATTTTTTTCTTCAAGCAACCTTCTGAGACTGTACTTGCAGTTGATGTAAATCACTCTCTTTCTGAAGAAGAGAAGAAACGCCTTTGCTGGCTGTTTAGTGATGCTTCTCTTTTGACGGAGAGCCAATTGGACGGATGGTTTGTCGGTCCGCGTCGCGAAATGATAACTCCATGGAGTACGAATGCAGTTGAGATTACGCAAAACATGTCGCTGGAGGGAATTGCTCGCATTGAGGAGTATTTCCCGGTGAGTGGGCCGGATGCTACTTTCGATCCGATGCTTCAGCGTTTATATGAAGGCCTCGGACAGGATTGCTTTACGATAGATCGTCAGCCGGAGCCGATTGTCTATATAGATGATTTGGAGGCTTATAACAAGCAGGAAGGTTTGGCTCTTAGCCAGGAGGAGATCGATTATCTCAATTCTGTCTCTGAGCGCATCGGTAGAAAATTGACAGATAGTGAAGTGTTTGGTTTCTCTCAGGTCAATTCAGAGCATTGCCGCCATAAGATTTTCGGCGGTACGTTTATAATTGACGGTGAAGAAAAACCCTCTTCTCTTTTTGCATTGATCAAAGAAACATCCAAGATTCAGCCCGGAAAGTTGGTTTCTGCCTATAAGGATAATGTGGCATTTAATGCCGGACCGGTCATCGAGCAATTTGCCCCTGCAGATCCGACGACCTCCAGCGAATTTGAGGTGAAGGACATAGAGAGTGTCATCTCTCTGAAGGCTGAGACACATAATTTCCCGACTACAGTAGAGCCTTTTAATGGTGCTGCGACCGGTACGGGTGGTGAGATCCGTGACCGTATGGGTGGCGGAAAGGCTTCGATGCCGATTGCCGGTACGGCTGTCTATATTACTTCCTATCCGCGAAGTGATGAGAAGCATGCGCGTCCGTGGGAAGATGTGATGCCCGAGAGAAAGTGGCTTTATCAGACACCAGAGCAGGTGCTGATTAAGGCTTCTAATGGTGCTTCGGATTTCGGTAATAAGTTTGGACAGCCACTGGTTTGCGGTTCGCTTTTGACTTTCGAACATAAGGAGGACGCACCGGATGCAGTGCGTTATGGTTTTGACAAGGTGATCATGTTGGCCGGTGGTGTCGGGTATGGCAATCGTCGGGATGCTTTAAAGGGTGAGCCGGAACCTGGTGAAAAGGTGATTCTCATCGGAGGTGATAACTATCGCATCGGAATGGGCGGTGGTGCAGTTTCTTCGGTAAATACAGGTAAGTATGCCGGTGCTATCGAACTGAATGCAGTGCAACGTGCTAATCCGGAGATGCAGAAACGTGCTGCCAACGTGGTGCGTGCTTTAGGAGAGTCTGATAATAACCCGATCGTTTCAATCCATGATCATGGTGCCGGTGGACACATCAATTGTCTCTCCGAGTTGATTGACGCGACGGGAGGTAAAATATATATGGATCAATTGCCTATCGGCGATCCAACATTGTCCGCCAAGGAGATTGCCGGCAATGAGAGTCAGGAACGTATGGGCTTCTTGATCAAGGAGGAAGATATCGATCGTGTACGCGCTATTGCTGATCGTGAGCGTTCGCCTTTCTATGTTATTGGTGAAGCTACAGATGATATGCGTTTTACTTTTGAGCAGAAAGATGGTGAAAAACCGATCGATCTTGAACTGAAAGATATGTTTGGCCATGCTCCTAAGACCTATATGCATGACTCTACGGTGGTGCATCACTATGCTCCGGTCGTTACAGAGAGTGGAAAATTGCAGGAGTATGTGCGTAATGTACTTCGCCTGGAGTCTGTGGCTTGTAAAGACTGGTTGACCAATAAGGTGGACCGTTCGGTGACCGGTAAGATAGCCCGTCAGCAATGTCAGGGTGTCATCCAGTTGCCGTTGAGTGATTGTGGTGTGGTGGCTTTGGACTATCGTGGTCGTCGAGGAATCGCTACTTCCATCGGTCATGCTCCGCAGGTCGCTCTTGTCGATGCTGCTGCCGGATCTGTTATGGCTGTTGCGGAGGCTTTGACCAATATCGTTTTCGCCCCGATCGAGGGTGGCATTGAGGGTGTATCTCTTTCTGCTAACTGGATGTGGCCTTGTCGCAATGCGGGAGAAGATGCTCGTCTTTATGAAGCTGTGCAGGCTTGTTCGGAGTTTGCAATCAGTTTGGGAGTGAATATTCCGACCGGTAAGGACTCCCTTTCGATGACGCAGCAATATCCGGATGGCAAGGTGTTGAGCCCAGGCTGTGTGATTATCAGTGCAGGCGCTGAGGTCTCTAATATTCGCAAGGTGGTTTCTCCTGTCGTGCGATTGGATAATTCCACTTCGTTATATTATGTTGACTTCTCTTTTGATGCTCTCAAACTGGGTGGTTCTGCATTGGCTCAGACGCTTAAGCGATTGGGAGACGAAGTCCCCACCGTGACACAACCGGAGTATTTTGCCGATGCTTTTGAGGCTGTGCAGCAAGCGATCGCTAAAGATTTGATTTTAGCCGGTCATGACATCTCTGCCGGTGGTCTTTTGACGACCGTTTTGGAGATGTGTTTTGCAAATACTGAGGGCGGATTGTGTCTCAATTTCTCTTCTTTGCCGGAAGAGTTGGATTTGACTCATATCCTTTTTGCAGAGAACCCCGGTGTCGTTTTGCAGGTTAAAGATGTACACGCTTTTGAGAAATTGCTGAATGCTGCTGGCGTAGCATTTATGAAGATCGGTTATCCATGCGATGAGCGCAAGATCATTGTGCGTAAAAATGAGATTTGCGAAGAGTTTGATATTGATGATCTTCGTGACGTTTGGTATGAGACATCATATTTGCTCGATCGCCGTCAGAGTGGCGAAAAGTGTGCGCAAGAGCGTTATGAGAATTATAAAAAGCAACCTTTATACTATCTTATGCCTAAAGGGTTTACAGGAACTTTGGCTCAATATGGCATTTCGGCAGATCGTCGTACAAAGAGTGGCATAAAGGCTGCGATTATCCGAGAAAAGGGTATCAATGGAGATCGTGAGATGGCCTATTCTCTCTATTTGGCCGGCTTCGATGTTAAGGATGTTCATATTACAGATTTGATTTCCGGTCGTGAAGACTTGTCAGATGTTAATATGATCGTCTTCTGTGGAGGGTTCTCTAACTCAGATGTGTTAGGCTCTGCCAAAGGTTGGGCAGCCGGATTCCTTTATAATGAGAAGGCTCGCCGTGCTCTCGAAAACTTCTATGCTCGTCCCGATACACTCTCTTTAGGTATCTGTAATGGTTGTCAGTTGATGGTAGAATTAGGACTTGTCGGAGAGGGTGGTAATGCTGCTGCCAATCTCTTGGAGAAGGCAACATTGGCAGGTAAACCTAAAATGCTGCATAATGATAGTCATAAGTTTGAGTCTAATTTTGTCAGCCTTCGTATCCCAAAGAATGATTCGGTGATGTTTGGTAGCTTGAGCGGATGCCGTTTGGGTGTTTGGGTTGCTCACGGAGAAGGTAAGTTTGATCTTCCTCAGGGTGTAGAGAACTATAACGTTATCGCTAAATATGGTTATGTCGCTTATCCTGCTAATCCTAATGGATCACCGGAAGGTGTGGCAGGTATCTGCTCTGAGGATGGACGCCACCTCTGTATGATGCCTCACTTGGAACGAGCCATTTTCCCATGGCAATGTGGCTATTACCCGGCTGAGCGTAGAGAAGATGAGGTAACTCCTTGGATTGAGGCATTTGTTAATGCTCGTAAATGGGTCGAAGCAAAAAAGAATAATTGAAGCGTGATAAGATTTCCCCTTTGAGGTTCTCTTGTCTATAAAGCCGAAGGGTATTCTTCTTAATATTGTTATCGAGGCTGTGTCAGATTATTTTGGCACAGCCTCATTGTTTTTATTATCATACTTTACGTATTATTGATGTATATGCCCTTGTTTTTTTACACCTCGATTCGGGTAAAACATTTATCAATAGTCTTGAAAAGGGATAATGAAATATTGTTATCCGAGAAAATTGGCAGCGATGTATAAATGAGAGTGTTCTGCAGCTGTATGACGGCTGTAGAACGCTTATTTAATTACAAGGTGTTTATACCCGTAACGAGATATATACTCCCGTAAGAATCGCACAAGTAAGTAAAGTAAATAGGAGCGCTTATTAAAAGAATTAGGAGGGGCAAACAAACCGATAAAAAAGACAAAAAAATGTACACAATACGCAGGACAATTATCCTCAATATTGGGGATAATACTCCTCAATGTTATGTCTAATGCTCCACAATATTGTATTTATTAAATTAGGGTTCTTCATGCTTATTTTAGGCACTCTTATTATCTTTATAAAAGCATGGAAATTATTTATTATCTTGGAGTCCGCTAAAAAGGAAGGAAAGGAAGTATGAAAAGGGGCTTATTTTGTGAAAAATGTGTCCACAATGCCTAT
>JAZNGG010000059.1:0-23046 GCA_045576355.1 Bacteroidales bacterium | reverse complement strand
TATTTTAGGCACTCTTATTATCTTTATAAAAGCATGGAAATTATTTATTATCTTGGAGTCCGCTAAAAAGGAAGGAAAGGAAGTATGAAAAGGGGCTTATTTTGTGAAAAATGTGTCCACAATGCCTATTTATCAGCACTGAGGACACAAATTTTATCGATTTTTTTTTAGCGGACAGCGATAATAATGAAAAATTATTGCTAACTTATGCTTATAAAACATCTGATATAGTCTCTCAATAAAACTGTCTAGATACATATATTATATATACGTACGCGAGAAAGACGCGTGTGAGATAAGTCTTGTTGAGTTAGAAAGGAAGTTCTAATTGGGTTCCTTTGATAGAGGGAAGGAGACGAAATGACATCCGGTGGTATGGTGTGATACCATGTCGGCTTATTGCATCGCGATGCATTTTAGTCGGGTAACCCATATTGATATCCCAACCATATTGGGGGTATTCGAGGGCAAGTTGCTTCATATGGTCGTCTCGATAGGTTTTGGCAAGGATGCTTGCAGCAGCTATAGACATCATTTTTGCATCCCCTTTGACAATGGTAGTGTAGGGGATATCCTCCCATGGGGAGAAGCGGTTGCCATCTATAAGCAGCGCTTCCGGTTTGACTGAGAGCCCTTGGATGGCACGATGCATGGCAAGTATAGATGCTCGAAGGATATTGATGCGGTCGATCTCTTTGTGATCTACAATTCCGATACTCCAAGCTATGGCTTCACGCTCGATGATGGGTCTGAGTTGGTACCGTTGTTTGTCTGATAATTGTTTTGAGTCGTTGAGTAACTCATTTTGGAAGTCTGTAGGAAGAATGACTGCGGCAGCGAAGACGGGTCCGGCTAAACAGCCTCTGCCGGCTTCATCGCAGCCGGCTTCAATTGTATTTGGGGTAAGATAGGATTGTAGCATATCTGAAAGGGCAAAAGACTTGTAACGAGGAACTTTCTTTATCTATATTAAGCCTTGAAAACGATTTCTTTTTGCGAATATAAATATTTTTTCTTCTAAATTGTAACCTTGAGATGCTGAAATTGATAAAAATGACAATAAAACCTATAAAAAAGAGAAACAAAACTATGTGGAGTGAGCAAAAATGTCTATCTTTGCACCGCTTTTCTGCGCTTTTATTTGCACTTATGGTGCTTTTAAAGTACTTAAAATGATGGAAATCAATAGCGTAAAAGAGCATTGAGAGTTTAAACATTAATTAAAGTATTAAAGTAAAAACAAAATGCCTACTATTCAACAGTTAGTAAGAAAAGGTCGTGCAGTATTGGAAGACAAGAGCAAATCACCGGCCCTGGCATCATGCCCACAGCGTCGTGGTGTTTGTGTTCGTGTTTACACTACTACTCCTAAAAAGCCGAATTCTGCTATGCGTAAAGTAGCACGTGTGCGTTTGACTAATGGTAAAGAGGTGAACTCTTACATCCCAGGTGAAGGACACAACTTGCAGGAACACTCTATCGTGATGGTTCGTGGCGGTCGTGTAAAAGACCTTCCGGGTGTACGTTATCATATTGTACGTGGTACTTTGGATACTGCCGGTGTGAATGGTCGTACACAGCGTCGCTCTAAATACGGTGCTAAGCGTCCGAAACCGGGTCAGGCTCCCGCAGCAAAAGGAAAGAAATAAGCTAAAACGCCTTTTCAAGAGACAAACCTAATTCAGAGTCCTTAGGACTCGTGGTTGGTAAGGCTTTATAGGTTGAGTAAACTTGCACAGCGGTGCGGGTTGAAGATATCTTAAAGAAGCAACCAAAAACAGTTAAACTAAAACAAACAAATGAGAAAAGCAAAGCCGAAGAAAAGAGTTATCCTTCCGGATCCTGTTTTCAGCGAAGTAAAAGTAACGAAGTTCGTTAACCATCTTATGTATGATGGAAAGAAGAGCATCGCTTTCACTATTTTCTATTCAGCAATTGAGATCGTAAACAAAAAGTTTGCGTCTAAGGAGGGGATTGCTCCTCTTGATGTGTGGAAAAAGGCTCTTGACAACATCACTCCTCAGGTAGAGGTTAAGTCCCGCCGTATCGGTGGTGCTACTTTCCAGGTTCCTACAGAGATTCGTCCTGATCGTAAGGAGTCTATCTCTATGAAGAACTTGATCGTTTACTCACGCAAGCGTGGCGGTAAGTCTATGGCTGATAAGCTCGCTGCTGAGATCCTCGATGCTTACAATGAGCAGGGAGGTGCTTTCAAGCGTAAAGAAGATATGCACAAGATGGCTGAGGCCAACCGTGCATTTGCACACTTCAAGTTTTAATAATTCACCTTTATTCGTATAAGACAATGGCTAAAGACGACATGCTCAAATATACCAGAAACTTTGGTATTATGGCGCACATCGATGCAGGTAAGACTACTACCTCAGAGCGTATTCTCTTCTATACCGGTCTGACTCACAAAATCGGTGAGGTTCATGATGGTGCAGCTACCATGGACTGGATGGTACAGGAGCAGGAGCGTGGTATTACTATTACCTCTGCAGCTACTACCTGTTTCTGGAATTTTAAAGGTGAAAAATATAAATTTAATCTGATTGATACTCCCGGTCACGTTGACTTTACAGTGGAAGTAGAACGCTCACTCCGTATTTTGGATGGTGCTGTTGCTGCTTTCTGTGCTGTAGGTGGTGTAGAACCTCAGTCTGAGACCGTATGGCGTCAGGCAGATAAGTATAAAGTGCCTCGTATTGCTTATGTAAACAAGATGGACCGCTCTGGTGCTAACTTCCTGGAAGTGGTGCGTCAGTTGCATGATATGCTTGGTGCTAATTCAGTAGCTATTCAGATGCCTATCGGCGCTGAAGAGACCTTCAAGGGTATTATTGACCTTGTAACTATGAAGGCTATCGTTTGGCACGATGAAACTATGGGCGCTCAGTATTCTGTGGAAGAAATTCCTGCTGACCTTCTTGATGAGGCTAAGGAACTTCGTGATAAAATGCTTGAGGCTGTAGCAGAGGTTGACGAGGCTATTATGGAGAAATATTTTGAAGATCCGGAATCTATCACAGAGGAGGAAATTTATGCAGGTCTTCGTAAAGGAACTCTTGCAATGGAGATTTTCCCCGTGATGTGTGGTTCTTCATTTAAGAACAAGGGTGTTCAGACTATGCTCGACAATGTTGTGCGTTACTTGCCTTCTCCGACAGATACAGAACAAGTTGAGGGTCATGATCCTCAGGATCCCGACAAGTTGCTTGTTCGTCGTCCTTCATCTGATGATCCGATGTGTGCCCTTGCATTTAAGATTGCAACCGATCCGTATGTTGGTCGTCTCTGCTATTTCCGTGTTTATTCTGGCGAGATCGAGGCAGGCTCTTATGTGTTTAATCCTCGTACTAACAAAAAGGAGAGAATCTCTCGTTTGTTCCAGATGCACTCAAATCATCAGAACCCCAAAGAGGTTATCGGATGTGGTGATATCGGTGCCGGTGTAGGTTTTAAAGATATTCGTACAGGTGATACTCTCTGTTCAGAGACTGATCCGATTGTTCTTGAGTCTATTGACTTCCCGGATCCTGTGATTGGTATTGCAGTAGAACCTAAGTCTCAGAAAGATCTTGATAAACTCGGTATTGGTCTCGCCAAATTGGCTGAGGAAGATCCGACATTTACAGTTAAGACTAATGAAGATACTGGACAGACAGTTATTTCCGGTATGGGTGAGCTTCACTTGGATATCATTATTGACCGTCTGAAACGTGAGTTTAAGGTAGAGTGTAACCAAGGTCGTCCGCAAGTTACTTATAAGGAGGCTATCAAGGGTATGGTTTCTCGCCATCGTGAGGTGTACAAGAAGCAGTCTGGTGGTCGTGGTAAGTTTGCTGATATCATCGTTACTATCGAACCGGCTGACGAAGGCGAAACTGGATTGCAGTTCGTTAACATCGTTAAGGGAGGTAATGTGCCTTCTGAGTTTATTCCTTCTGTAGAGAAAGGCTTTAAGGCTGCAATGAAAACTGGTGTTCTTGCTGGTTTCCCTGTAGATTCTCTTAAAGTTACTCTTGAGGATGGTTCTTTCCACCCAGTTGACTCAGATCAGCTTTCATTTGAAGTCGCAGCCAATATGGCATTCAAACATGCTTGCGAGAAGGCTCAACCTATCCTTCTTGAACCTATTATGAAGGTTGAGGTTGTTACCCCTGAGGAATCTATGGGTGATGTAATCTCTGACTTGAATAAGCGTCGTGGTCAAGTTGAGGGTATGGAAACCGCACGTTCAGGTGCACGTGTAGTTAAGGCTCAAGTTCCGCTCGCAGAGATGTTTGGTTATGTAACCGATCTTCGTACTATTACTTCAGGTCGTGCAGCTTCTACTATGACTTTTGACCACTACTCAGAGGTGGATAAAGGTAATGCACGTAAAGTCCTTACAGAAGCTAACGGTCGTGTAGATCTTATTTAATCTAAGTAAATATCAAATTCAGATATGGATCAGAAAATCAGAATTAAATTGAAGTCTTACGACCATATGCTTGTGGATAAGTCTGCAGAGAAGATCGTAAAGACAGTGAAATCAACCGGTGCTAAAGTTAGTGGTCCTATTCCGCTTCCTACTTTTAAGCGTATTTACACCGTTAACCGTTCGACTTTCGTAAATAAGAAGTCTCGTGAGCAGTTTGAACTTTCTGCTTATAAGCGTCTTATTGACATTCACAACTCTTCTGCTAAGACAGTTGATGCGTTGATGAAACTCGAACTTCCTTCTGGTGTAGAGGTTGAGATTAAAGTGTAATCTTTTTTTATACTTATCATATTTTCTTAGGATGTCTTTCTGAGATGTCCTAAGAAATTAAGATTATTATTCATTAAATTATTAACTCGTTTGTGGAGAAATCCGATGGTTTTTCCCGCCAAACAAAAAACAAGTAACTGAAATTATGCCAGGATTATTAGGCAAAAAAGTCGGAATGACTTCCGTCTTCAGTGCTGATGGAAAAAATGTTCCATGCACTGTAATTGAAGTAGGTCCTTGTGTAGTTACGCAAATTAAGACCGTAGAAAAGGACGGCTATGAAGCTGTACAGATCGGCTTCGAGGAAACAACTGAAAAGCATGTTTCAAAGCCGATATTGGGTCACCTTAAAAAGGCAGGCGTAGCTCCAATGAAACACTTAGCTGAGTTCAAAGGATTTGAACATGAGTACAAATTGGGCGATGTAATCACTGTTGATCTATTTGATGGGGTTGATTATGTCGATGTATGTGGTACTTCTAAAGGACACGGATTCCAGGGTGTTGTGAAACGTCATGGTTTTGGAGGTGTAGGTCAGACTACTCATGGTCAGGACGACCGTCTCCGTGCTCCGGGTTCTATCGGTGCATGTTCATATCCTGCTCGTGTATTTAAGGGTACTCGTATGGCAGGTCATATGGGTAATGTGCAGGTGACTGTACAGAATCTTCAGGTGTTAAAGATTATCTCTGAACACAATCTTCTTCTTGTTAAGGGTAGTGTTCCGGGTGCAAAGGGTTCACTTTTAACAATTGAGATGTAATTATGGAACTTAGCGTATTTACAAAAGAAGGAAAAGATACAGGTCGTAAGATTACTCTTAATGATGCTGTGTTTGGTGTTGAGCCCAACAATCATGTAATGTATCTTGCTGTTAAGCAATATCTCGCTGATCAGCGTCAAGGTACTCACAAGTCAAAAGAACGTAGTGAGATTTCTGGTTCTACACGTAAGTTAGGTCGCCAGAAAGGTGGAGGTGGTGCTCGCCGTGGCGATATCAACTCTCCAGTACTTATTGGTGGTGGGCGTGTGTTTGGTCCTCGTCCGCGCAACTATAGCTTCAAACTTAACAAAAAAGTTAAAGAATTGGCTAGAATTTCAGCTCTTTCTACTAAAGCCGCAGAAGGTGCAATCGTTGTAATTGAGGACTTCAATTTGGAAACTCCATCTACCAAACAGTTCGTTACTTTCACTAAAAATAACAATTTAGCAGATAAAAAGATCGCTTTTGTTTTGAATTCTAAAAATGAAAATGTATTTTTGTCTGCTCGCAATTTGAAGAAAGTGAATGTTTTGAGCGCTTCTAAGCTTAATACATACTCAGTTTTGGATTGTGCAACACTTGTTTTGTTTGAGAGCGCTGTTGAGGCAGTTAACAATTTAAAAAGCTAAATAGATACAGAAATGGCAATCATTATTAAACCTATTGTGACCGAGAAGATGACTAATCTTACAGAGAAGTCTTCTGTGGCTCGTAAGAAAAAAGACGGATCTGCTCCTGTTAATTGTGTCTACGGCTTTTATGTTGATCCTAATGCAAACAAAATTCAAATTAAGAAAGCTGTAGAAGAGAAATTTGGTGTTACAGTTCTTTCTGTTAACACTGCTAATTTCTTGGGTAAGACCAAAAGTCGTTATACAAAGAAAGGTCTCCTCGTTGGTAAGGTTTCTGATTTCAAGAAAGCTTATGTTACATTGAAGGAGGGCGATCAGATTGATTTTTATAGCAATATTAACTAATAACAATGGCAGTTAGAAAATTTAAGCCCATTACACCGGGGCAAAGAGGAAAAGTTATTGGTACTTTCGATGAAATTACTGCTTCAGTACCAGAGAAGTCTTTGACTGTCGGTTTGCGTAAGACTGGTGGCCGTAATAATTACGGCAAAATGACTGTTCGCTACATTGGCGGTGGTCACAAACGTGCTTATCGTTTAATCGACTTCAAGAGAAATAAAAACGGTGTGCCCGCCACTGTAAAGAGCATCGAATATGATCCGAACCGTTCGGCTCGCATTGCTTTGCTTTATTATGCAGACGGTGAGAAACGATATATTTTGGCTCCTAACGGTTTGACTGTTGGTGCTAAAGTTATGTCGGGAAATAACGCTCTTCCTGAAGTAGGAAATGCCCTTCCATTGGCAAATATTCCTGTAGGTACCGTTATCCACAACATCGAGCTTCGTCCTGGCCAAGGCGCAATTTTGGTTCGTTCAGCTGGTGTTTTTGCTCAACTTACTTCAAAGGAAGGTGCTTATGCTATTATTAAGTTGCCTTCAGGTGAGACTCGTAAGATCCTCGCTACTTGTATGGCAACTGTCGGTAGCGTTGGTAACTCTGACCACGCACTTGAGAAAAGTGGTAAGGCTGGTCGCTCTCGTTGGTTAGGACGTCGTCCGCATAACCGTGGTGTTGTAATGAATCCTGTTGATCACCCGATGGGTGGTGGTGAAGGCCGTCAGTCTGGTGGACACCCACGCTCACGTAAGGGCTTGTATGCTAAGGGTAAGAAGACACGTGCACCTAAGAAGCAATCTTCTAAGTATATAATCGAGAGACGTAAATAATCGTAAAATTTTGAAGTAACACATTATTATTATGAGTCGTTCCTTAAAAAAAGGCCCGTTTATTAGCGTAAAACTCGAAAAGAAGGTTTTGGCCATGAATGAATCCGGCAAAAAGTCGGTTATTAAAACTTGGTCTCGTGCTTCTATGATTTCTCCTGATTTCGTAGGTCACACGATCGCAGTTCATAACGGAAATAAATTTATTCCGGTTTATATTACCGAAAATATGGTTGGTCACAAATTGGGTGAGTTCTCTATGACTCGCACATTCCGTGGTCACTCTGGTAACAGATAATAGGGTCTTACTAATTTAATTGAAGTAAATATGGCTAACAGAAAACAAGAATTTGCCAAAAAGCTGAAGGAAGTTCGTAAGAATACCTGTTTCGCGAAGTTGAATAATATTCCTTCTTCTCCTCGCAAGATGCGCCTCGTTGCTGATATGATTCGCGGCGTTGAGGTAGAAAGAGCTTTAGGTCTTTTAAAGTTCTCAAATAAAGAGGCTGCAGCTAAATTGTACCTCCTTCTCCGATCAGCTATCGCTAACTGGGAGGCTAAAAATGGTCGCAAGGCCAATGAAGGTGAGTTGAAAGTTGCAATGATCAAGGTTGATGAAGGTGTAACTATTAAACGTCTTCGTCCCGCACCCCAAGGTCGTGCTTATCGTGTGCGTAAGCGTAGTAACCATGTTACAATGGTTCTCGATACTATTAACAACGAATCTAAATAAATTGCCAAAATGGGACAGAAAATTTCTCCAATTAGCAACCGTTTAGGTATTATCCGCGGTTGGGATTCAAACTGGTTTGCCGGTAAGAATTGTGGCGATACTTTGGTTGAAGATGCCAAGATTCGCAAATATTTGAATGCCCGTTTGGCTAAGGCTAGTCTTTCTCGTATCGTTATAGAGCGTACTTTGAAGCTTGTTACGATTACAATTTGTACTGCTCGTCCGGGTATTATTATTGGAAAGGCTGGTTCTGAAGTAGATAAGTTGAAGGAAGAGCTTAAGAAGATTACTGATAAAGATGTCCAAATCAACATCTTTGAGGTAAAAAAGCCCGACCTTGATGCTTCTATTGTAGCTAACAATATTGCTCGCCAATTAGAAGGTAAAATTGCTTATCGTCGTGCTGTGAAGATGGCAATTCAGTCTGCTATGCGTGCTGGTGCTGAGGGTATTAAAATTCAGGTAAGTGGCCGTTTGAATGGTGCTGAAATGGCACGTTCAGAGATGTTTAAAGAGGGTCGTACTCCTCTTCATACTTTCCGTGCTGATATCGATTATTGCTTGTCTGAAGCTTTAACTAAGGTAGGTCTTCTCGGTATTAAAGTATGGATTTGCAGAGGTGAAGTTTATGGTAAGAAAGATCTTGCTCCTAACTTCGCTAAGCAAAAGGAAACTAGAGCAACTGGCTCAAACAATCGTGGCGAGCGTCGTGGCGGTTTCCGTAAGAAAAAATAATATTAATGATTTAGAAGCTTAAGAAAATGTTACAACCGAAAAGAACTAAGTTCAGAAGACAACAACGTTGTGGTTTGAAGGGTCAAGCTCAACGTGGTAATCAGCTTGCCTTCGGCTCATTCGGAATTAAGACGCTCGATAATAAATGGATTACCGCTCGTCAGCTTGAAGCCGCTCGTATCGCTATTACACGCTATATGCAGCGTGAAGGTCAGTTGTGGTGTCGAGTTTTCCCCGATAAACCCTATACTCGTAAACCTGCTGATGTCCGCATGGGTAAAGGTAAGGGTGATCCGGAAGGATGGGTAGCTAATTGTACTCCAGGTCGTATCCTCTTTGAGGTAGAAGGTGTTCCTTTTGAAGTCGCTAAAGAAGCTCTTCGTTTGGGCGCTCAAAAGTTACCGGTTTTGACGAAGTTTGTTGTTCGTCGTGATTATGATCCTGAACTCATTGTCTTATAATTCTAGTAATACTTTAAAGTTATGAAAGCAAACGAAATCAAAAATTTGACAGTTGAGGAATTGACTGAACGTATTGCAGAAGAAAAGGCAAAACTCGAGCAGTTGACGTTTAATCATGCTATTAGTCCTCTTGACAATCCGATGAGTATTAAAGCTACTCGTAAACAGATTGCTCGCCTTTTAACTGAGTTGACTAATAAGCAACTTAATTCTGAAGCAGCAGCACTTTAATTTTAATCACAACTGATTTTTTAATGGAAACAAGAAATCTTAGAAAGCAAAGAATCGGTATTGTTTCAAGTGACAAGATGGATAAGACTGTCACTGTAACTGTGAAGTACAAAGAGAAACATCCGATTTATGGTAAATTTGTCAATAAGACAAAGAAGTACCATGCTCATGACGAAAAGAATGAATCTCATGTAGGAGATAAGGTTCTCTTGATGGAAACTCGTCCGCTGAGTAAAACAAAGAGATGGCGTTTAGTAGAAATTATCGAAAAGGCGAAGTAAAATATTATGATACAGACAGAATCAAGACTCAAAGTCGCTGATAATAGCGGCGCTAAGGAAGTGCTCTGCATCCGTGTATTGGGTGGTACTGGTCGTCGATATGCATCTGTAGGTGATATTATCGTCGTAACGGTAAAGAGCGTAGTTCCATCTAGTGATATGAAAAAAGGCACGGTGTCAAAAGCTATCATTGTACGTACGAAAAAAGAGGTACGTCGTGCAGACGGTTCTTATATTCGTTTTGATGACAATGCTTGTGTTTTGCTTAACAATGCCGGTGATATGCGTGGTTCACGTATTTTCGGTCCTGTTGCCCGTGAGTTGCGTGCCGCAAATATGAAGATTGTTTCACTTGCACCTGAAGTGCTTTAATGTTTCAAGTACTATGAGTAAGTTACATATTAAAAAAGGCGACACTGTTTACGTTAATACAGGTGAGGATAAAGGTAAAACTGGTAAAGTTCTCCGCGTTCTCGTTGAAGAAAAACGTGCTGTCGTTGAAGGCATAAACATAGTATCTAAGCATACTAAGCCAAGTGCTAAGCATCCTCAGGGAGGAATTATTAAGATGGAGGCTCCCATTCATATTTCAAACCTTAATCCAATTGATCCTAAAACTGGAAAACCTTCACGAGTAGGGCGTAAATTGGTAGATGGTAAGTTAGTAAGAATCGCTAAATCAGGAGAGGAGATTAAATAATGGCAAATACTGCAACTCTTAAGCAATATTATAAGGAAACTATTGTTCCTGCATTAATGAAGCAGTTTAATTATACAACTGTTATGCAGGTTCCTGTCTTGAAGAAGATCGTTATTAACGAAGGTCTTGGTATGGCAGTTGCTGATAAGAAAATTATTGAAACTGCTATTAATGAGTTAACTGCTATCACTGGACAAAAGGCCGTTGCAACAGTATCTCGTAAAGATATTGCACAATTTAAATTGCGTAAGCAAATGCCTATCGGTGTACGTGTTACTCTTCGTGACCAGATTATGTATGAGTTTTTGGAGCGTTTAATTCGTGTCGCTCTTCCTCGTATTCGCGACTTTAATGGTGTTGAGTCTAAGTTTGATGGTCGTGGAAATTATTCTCTTGGTATTCAAGAGCAGATTATTTTCCCTGAAATCAATATTGACAGCATCCAGCGTATTTTAGGTATGAATATCACTTTTGTGACTTCTGCTAATACGGACGAAGAGGGATATGCTCTTCTTAAAGAGTTTGGTTTACCTTTTAAAAACGCTAAAAAGTAATTAGATATGGCAAAGATTTCAATGGTAGCTCGTGAGGTTAAGCGTCAGAAACTTGTTGCTAAATATGCAGCTAAGCGTGCCGAATTAAAGGCTGCTGGTGATTATGAAGCTCTTCAAGCTCTTCCTAAAAACGCTTCTCCGGTTCGTCTTCACAATCGTTGCAAGATTACTGGTCGTCCGAAAGGTTATATCCGTCAGTTTGGTCTTTCACGTATTCAATTTCGTGAGATGGCTTCTGCAGGATTAATCCCGGGTGTTAAGAAGGCCAGTTGGTAATCCACTCTTTTTCTTTGATATGATGAATATCGTGCTGACTTAGGTCAGCCGATATTTACATATATATTTTTAAATATTGTCCGGATCTGCCGGATTAATTTAAACTAATTTTTTATGACTGATCCAATTGCAGACTTTTTGACCCGTCTTCGCAATGCTATTAAGGCTAATCACCGAGTAGTTGAAGTTCCGGCGTCAAACTTGAAGAAGGAAATGTGTAAAATCCTCTTCGAGAAAGGTTACATCATGAACTACAAGTTCATTGAAGATGGACCTCAGGGTACTATCAAAATTGCTTTGAAGTATGACCCTGTAAACAAAGTGAGTGCTATCAAGAGTTTAACTCGTGTTTCAACCCCGGGTCTCCGTAAGTATGTTGGTTATAAGGATATGCCCCGTGTTCTTAATGGACTTGGCATTGCTATTCTTTCTACTTCTAAGGGAGTTATGACTGACAAGGAGGCCTCTGTACAAAAGGTTGGAGGTGAGGTTTTGTGTTACATCTATTAATATAGGAGGAAGTATCTATGTCTAGAATTGGTAAATTACCTATCGCTATTCCTTCAGGTGTAACAATTGACATCAAGGATAATTTAGTTACTGTAAAAGGTAATGGTGCTGAGTTGTCTCAGTCTTTAACTGGAGGTATTACTGCTACTATCGAGGATGGTAAGCTTATTGTTACTCGTCCTTCAGATGCTAAAGAACATCGTGCTCTTCATGGTCTCTACCGTGCTCTTATTAATAATATGGTAGTAGGTTGTTCTACTGGCTATAAAAAAGAATTGGAGCTTGTTGGTGTAGGTTTCCGCGCAAGCAATACTGGTAATGTTCTCGAACTTTCTTTAGGTTATTCTCACATGATTTATATTTCTCTTCCTAAAGAAATTAAGTTAACTACAAAGAGTGAGCGTAACGCTAATCCTTTGATTACTCTTGAGTCTGCTGATAAGCAGTTACTCGGTTTGGTGTGTGCTAAAATCCGTTCATTCCGTATGCCAGAGCCTTATAAGGGTAAAGGTATTCTTTATGTTGGTGAGCAGATTCGTCGTAAGTCTGGTAAGTCAGCTGGTGCTAAATAATTAACCTTTTAAAAGTAGAAAATTATGATTACTAAGAAAGAAAGAAGAATTAAGATTAAGCACCGTATTCGTAAAAATATAAACGGCACTGCAGTTCGTCCTCGTATGACTGTTTTCCGCAGTAATAAAAGTATTTATGTTCAAGTAATCAATGACCTTGAAGGTAAGACTTTAGTTTCTGTATCTTCTAAGGGTCTTGAAGGTGGAACAAAGACTGAAATTTCTGCAAAAGTTGGCGAAGTAGCTGCCAAGAAATGTATCGAGGCTGGCATTACAGAAGTAGTGTTTGATCGAAATGGTTATTTGTATCATGGTCGCGTTAAAGCTTTGGCTGACGCTGCTCGTAATGGTGGACTTAAATTTTAATTAGACATGGCAGAATTAAATAATAGAGTAAAAAATGCCAGCGATATTGAGTTGAAAGATCGTTTGGTTGCAATCAACCGTGTAACAAAAGTTACTAAGGGTGGTCGTACCTTTACATTTTCTGCTATTGTTGTAGTAGGTGATGGTAATGGTGTAATAGGCTATGGCCTCGGTAAAGCTGGTGAAGTACAGGCAGCTATTGCTAAGGGTGTTGAGTCTGCGAAGAAGAACCTTATCCGTGTTCCTCTTTCAAAGAGTACTATTCCTCATGAGCAGGTTGCTAAATTTGGTGGTGCAGAGGTCTTTTTGAAACCTGCTTCTCACGGTACTGGTCTAAAGGCCGGTGGTGCTATGCGTGCGGTTTTGGAAAGTGTAGGTGTTAAGGACGTCTTAGCTAAGTCTAAGGGCTCTTCTAATCCTCATAACTTGGTTAAAGCTACCATTGCAGCTCTTGCTGAGATGCGTGATGCCAATATGGTTGCAGCTAATCGTGGTGTTTCACTTGAAGTAGTATTTAAAGGCTAAATCATCAAATTATGGCAACTATTAAGATTAAGCAAGTTCGCAGTCGTATTAACTGCCCTAAGACACAGAAGTTAACCTTGGACGCTCTTAGACTTACCCGTATAGGACGTGTTGTAGAACTTCCAGATAATGAATGCACCCGTGGACAGATTCGTAAAGTTCGCCACTTGGTTGCTCTTGTTGACTAATTTATTGTTTGACTAATAAAAGTTTAAAATATGAACTTGAGTAATTTACAACCGGCGGTTGGTTCTGTTAAGCCCCGTAAACGTATTGGCCGTGGTGCTGGTTCCGGTCTTGGAGGAACTTCTACCCGTGGTAATAAGGGTGCTAAGGCACGTTCTGGTTATAAGAAAAAAATCGGTTTTGAGGGTGGACAGATGCCTATCCAGCGTCGTCTTCCTAAGTACGGATTTAAGAATATTAATCACGTAGAGTATAAAGCTATTAATCTTGCTACTATTGATGCTCTTGCTACAGCTAAGTCTTTGACAAAGGTTGGTATTGAAGAATTGATTGCTGCTGGTTTCATTTCTAAGAAGCATCTAGTTAAAGTTTTGGGTAATGGTGCTTTAACCGTTAAGGTTGAGGTTGTTGCTCATGCATTCTCTAAATCTGCTGAAGAAGCTATTTTAGCTGCAGGAGGTTCTGTAGTAAAGATTGGAGCTGCTACTCCCACTAATGCTTAAATCTCATGAGAATCGTTGAGACATTCAAAAACATTTGGAAGATTGAAGAGTTGCGTAAGCGCATTCTTTGGACTGTCGGCTTATGTGCTATCTACCGTTTAGGATCTTTTGTGGTTCTTCCCGGTATTAGAACTGATGTTTTGTTGTCTGCTAATGAATTGGCAGATCAGACAAGAGGTGGTTTGATGGCATTGCTTGATATGTTCTCTGGTGGAGCGTTTTCTAACGCTTCAATCTTTGCATTGGGTATTATGCCTTACATCTCTGCTTCAATTGTTATTCAGTTGTTGACAATGGTTGTTCCTTCATTCCAGAAGTTGGCACGAGATGGAGAGAGTGGACGTAATAAAATTAACCAATACACAAGGTATCTCACTGTACTTATCTTGATTTTCCAGGGTTATGCATATTTGATGAATCTTACTAACCAGTTTAATGGTGTAGATGTATTTGTTTCTACAGGTGTTTGGTTCTTTATTCAAAATATCATTATTCTGACTGCAGGAAGTATGTTTGTTATGTGGTTAGGTGAACGAATTACAGATAAGGGTATCGGTAATGGTATTTCATTCATTATCATGATCGGTATTATAGCACGTTTACCACAATCATTAATGCAGGAAATTAGTCTCCGTTCAACCGGTGCAGGTGGTTTTGTAATGCTCCTCCTCGAATTATTCTTCTTGCTTGTTGTTATTGGTCTCTGTATTCTCCTTGTACAAGGTACTCGAAAAGTTCCAGTACAATATGCAAAGCGTGTTATAGGTAATCGTCAGTATGGCGGTGCACGTCAGTATATCCCATTCAAGGTGAATGCAGCAGGTGTTATGCCTATTATCTTCGCTCAGGCTATTATGTTTATTCCGATAGTTTTAGCTGGTTTTGCTTCTAACGATACACAAAGCATCTTCTCTGGATTCTTTGATAATACCAGTTGGACTTATAATATTGTTTTCGGTCTGTTGATCATTTTGTTTACGTATTTCTATACAGCAATCACTATGAATCCACAACAGATGTCTGAAGATATGAAACGTAATGGTGGATTTATTCCTGGAATTAAGCCTGGTAAACAGACCGCTGAATTCTTGGATTCTATTATGGATCGCATTACTTTGCCAGGATCTATTTTCCTTGCTATTGTAGCTATCCTTCCTGCTATTGCGAGTGTATTCGGAGTAAGTAGTGAATTTGCCCAATTCTTTGGAGGTACTTCATTATTGATTCTTGTTGGTGTTGTCTTGGATACTCTTCAGCAAGTAGAATCACATCTTTTGATGCATCATTATGATGGTTTGATGAAGTCTGGAAAGATTAAGGGACGTACAGGCTCTGTAGCGGCATACTAAATAAGAGATGATATTTCTTAAAACTGATGAAGAAATCGCTTTGATGCGAAATGCTAATCAACTGGTTGGACAAACCCTTGGCGAATTAGCCAAGTGGATCCAACCAGGGATTACTACACAGCGACTTGATGATATAGCAGAAGAGTTTATTAGAGATCACCATGCTATTCCTGGATTTAAAGGATATGGAGGTTTTCCTGCAACTCTCTGTATAGAAGTTAATGATGAAGTCGTACATGGTTTTCCTAGTAATTACGTACTCAAAGATGGAGATATAGTTGGTCTTGATTGTGGCGTTCTTCTTGATGGTTATAATGGAGATTCATGTTATACTTTTCCTGTTGGAGAAGTTGATGAGCAAATTATTAAACTTCTGAAGACAACTAAAGAATCTCTATATGTTGGAATTGAGCAGGCAAAGATCGGTAATCGTATAGGTCATATTGGTCATTCAATTCAAGACTATTGTGAAAAAAGAGGTTACTCGATGGTACGTGAATTAACCGGACATGGGATAGGTAAAAAATTGCACGAAGATCCTGAAGTTCCTAATTATGGTAAGAAAGGTGTTGGACCTTTGTTAAAAGCAGGAATGTGCCTTTGTATCGAACCAATGGTTAATATGGGTTCTAAAAATGTAGTCTGTGATCGAAATGGATGGACTATTAGAACAAAAGATCATGCCTGTTCTGCTCACTATGAACACTGCATTGCAATTTTACCAGAGGGTAATGAAATTCTTTCGACATTTGATTATATTCAGACAGTTTTAGGAGATCGTTTCATCTAATTATTAATTATTTTTATGGCAAAACAAGCTGCAATAGAGCAAGACGGCACTATAGTTGAAGCATTGTCCAATGCGATGTTTCGTGTCGAACTTGAAAATGGACATGAAATCACAGCACACATTTCCGGTAAGATGCGTATGCATTATATAAAGATACTTCCCGGAGATAAGGTTCGTGTAGAAATGTCTCCTTATGATTTGACTAAGGGTAGAATTGCATTCAGATACAAATAAATTTTTTTACGATATGAAAGTAAAAGCATCATTAAAAAAGCGCACTCCAGATTGCAAAATCGTACGTCGTCGTGGCGTTTTGTACGTAATTAATAAGAAAAACCCGAAAATGAAACTTCGTCAGGGTTAAAAATCTTATTTTTGCACGCTATTTCGCAAACACATTTTTTTAAGTATTATATGGCTATAAGAATTGTCGGAGTTGACCTTCCCCAAAATAAGCGTGGGGAAATTGCGTTGACTTACATTTATGGTATCGGCCGAAGTGCTGCGAATACCATTTTGAAGAATGCTGGTGTCGATAAGGACATCAAGGTAAAAGATTGGACTGATGAACAGGCCGCCGCTATTCGTGAGTATATCGGTGCCAACTACAAGGTAGAAGGCGATCTTCGTTCTGAAGTTCAGTTAAACATCAAACGACTTATGGATATCGGTTGCTACCGTGGTATCCGTCACCGTCTTGGTCTTCCATGTCGTGGTCAGAGCACTAAAAATAATGCTCGTACACGTAAGGGTAAGAAGAAGACTGTTGCTAACAAGAAAAAAGCTACTAAGTAATTAAACAACTAACTATGGCAAAGAAAACAGTTGCAGCAAAAAAACGTAATGTTAAAGTTGATGCTATGGGTCAATTACATGTTCACTCATCCTTCAACAACGTTATTGTTTCTCTTGCAAATAGCGAGGGTCAGGTGATTTCATGGTCATCAGCTGGTAAGATGGGCTTCAGAGGTTCCAAGAAGAATACTCCTTATGCTGCTCAGATGGCAGCACAGGATTGTGCGAAGATCGCATACGATCTTGGTTTGCGTAAGGTGAAGGCTTATGTTAAAGGTCCAGGTAATGGCCGTGAATCTGCTATTCGTACTATCCATGGTGCAGGTATCGAAGTAGTCGAGATTATCGATGTTACTCCGCTTCCACACAATGGTTGCCGTCCTCCGAAGAGAAGACGTGTATAATGCGAGAGGCTTTATATTAAATTAAGATTCATTAAATTGTAAATACAAAATGGCAAGATATACTGGTCCTAAATCTAAAATAGCCCGTAAATTGGGAGAGCCTATTTTTGGCGCTGACAAAGTTCTTACTAAAAAGAACTATCCTCCCGGTCAGCATGGCTTAAATCGTCGTAAAAAAACATCTGAGTATGGTGTTCAGCTTCGCGAGAAGCAGAAAGCTAAATATACTTATGGTGTCCTCGAAAATCAGTTCCGTATCCTTTTCTCTAAAGCAGAGCGAACTAAGGGTGTAACTGGTGAGGTGCTTCTTCAGCTTCTTGAGTCACGTCTTGACAATGTAGTTTATCGTTTAGGAATTGCTCCTACTCGTGCTGCTGCACGTCAGATTGTACTTCACAAGCACATCGTTGTTGATGGTAAAGTTGTTAATATTCCTTCTTATTCTGTAAAACCTGGTCAAGTTATCGGTGTTCGTGAGCGTTCTAAGTCTCTCGAAGTTATTGAAGCTTCTTTGGCAGGTTTTAATCACAGCAAATATCCTTGGATTGAATGGGATGAGAATACTCTCAGCGGAAAGTATCTCCATCTTCCAGAGCGCGAGGATATTCCGGAGAATATTCAAGAACAGCTCATTGTCGAATTGTACTCTAAATAATAATTAGTTCCATGGCGATATTAGCATTTCAAAGACCCGAAAAGGTTCTTATGTTGGAAGCTGACCAGTTTTATGGTAAATTTGAATTCCGACCTTTGGAACCAGGCTATGGTATTACCGTTGGTAATGCTTTACGCCGTATTCTGCTTTCTTCACTCGAGGGTTTTGCAGTGACATCCGTTAGAATTGATGGTGTCGAACATGAATTTGCAACGATTCCGGGTGTTATTGAAGATGTCGCTAACATCATTCTTAACCTCAAGCAGGTCCGCTTGAAGCAGATCGTAGATGGTATAGAGAGCGAAACAGTCACGATTCAGGTAAAGAATTCAGAATTGTTAAAGGCTGCTGAACTTAGTTCTGCTATGTCAAATTTTGAAGTTTTGAATCCTGACTTGGTTATCTGCCACATGGACTCAAGTGCAAGTTTTAATATCACCTTGACCATTAATAAAGGTCGTGGTTATGTTCCTGCTGAAGAGAACCGTAATTCCGGTGATGAAATCAGTGTCATTCCGATTGATTCCATCTTTACCCCGATTCGTAATGTCATGTACACTGTAGATAATTATCGTGTTGAACAGAAAACTGACTACGAGAAATTAACTATTGAGGTAGCTACTGATGGGTCTATCCATCCGAAAGATGCTTTGCGTGAAGCTGCTAAGATCTTGATCTATCACTTTATGCTCTTCTCTGATGAGAAGATTGCTCTTGAGGCTAATGATGTTGATGTAAACGAAGAGTTTGATGAAGAAGTTCTTCATATGCGTCAGTTGTTGAAGACTAAACTTGTTGATATTGATCTTTCTGTTCGTGCTCTTAATTGCTTGAAGAGTGCAGAGGTGGAGACTTTGGGCGAGTTGGTTGTTTTCAACAAAACAGATCTCTTGAAGTTCCGTAACTTTGGTAAAAAGTCTCTTACTGAGCTTGAGGAATTGTTGCAGAATCTTAACCTTTCGTTTGGTATGGACATTTCTAAGTATAAACTTGATAAAGAATAATAACAATGAGACATAATAAAAAATTCAACCACCTTGGGCGCACTCATTCTCATCGTGCATCGCTCCTTTCTAATATGACGGTTTCGTTGATTTTGCACAAACGCATTTTCACTACTGTCGCTAAGGCTAAAGCATTACGCGTATATGCTGAGCCTATCATTAATCGTGCTAAAGAAGATACAACTCATTCTCGTCGTGTAGTCTTTAGTTATTTGAAACAGAAAGAAGCCGTTAAGGAGCTTTTTGGAGAAATTTCTACTAAGATTGCAAATCGTCCTGGTGGTTATCTTCGTATTTTGAAGACTGGAAACCGTCTTGGTGATAATGCAGCTATGGCTATGATTGAGTTTGTAGATTATAACGAGAACCTTCTTAAGGAGACCGTTGAGAAGAAGTCTAAGACTCGTCGTTCTCGCTCTAAGAAAGCTGCCGCTCCTGTTGTAGAAACTACCGCAGAGCAAACTGCTGAGTCAACTACTGAAGAGGCTTAATTTATTTAAGTTATCTTAAGTTTGATATTAAAGGTGTCTGTACTTGTGCAGGCACCTTTATTTTTTTTTATTAGCTATTTCATGCCATGTTAATTTATATCCATACTTCGTTATTTTATATTTTGGTTATTGCTTTCTTTTCATTACTTTATATTCAGATGTCTCAAAAATCATATCTTTAAGTCTATATATTGATTTATATTTGTATATTTGCACTATCATTTTACTGTATTCAATCATATAAGACAATGTTTGATGTTCATTCCATAAGACAAGATTTCCCGATTCTTAAGAGTTCGATATATGGTAAGCCTCTTGTTTATTTAGACAATGGTGCTACTACACAGAAACCCCTATCTGTTATTAACAGTATTTCAGATGGGTATTTGCATCATAATGCGAATGTTCATCGAGGAGTACATTTCCTCAGTCAAGATGCTACTGACCTTCACGAATCTGCCCGTCGTCGTGTTCAGAAATTTCTTTCAGCTGAATCTTCTGATGAGATAATTTTTACGCGAGGTACAACCGAATCGATCAATTTGGTTGTCTCTTCTTTTGCCGAAGCCTTTTTACGGGAGGGCGATGAAGTAATTATTTCCGAAATGGAACATCATGCCAATATTGTCCCATGGCAATTACTTCAGACTCGCAAAAAGATTGACTTAAAAGTCGTCCGCATTAATGATAGACAAGAACTTGACATGAATTCATTCAGATCTTTGTTTACTGATCGGACAAAATTTGTGAGCTTAACTCATGTCTCTAATGTATTGGGCTCGGTTAATCCGATTAGTGAGATTATTCGTTATGCACATGCTCATAATGTTCCTGTGTTGGTCGATGCTGCCCAATCGATACCTCATCTTAAAGTTGATGTAAAGGCTCTTGACGCTGATTTCCTTGTTTTTTCTGGTCATAAAGTCTATGGCCCAACCGGCATTGGAGTCCTTTATGGTAAACGTTATTGGCTGGATAAGATGCCTCCATATCAGGGCGGAGGAGAGATGATTTCGACTGTCTCATTCGATAAAACCACCTTTAACGAACTTCCATATAAATTTGAAGCAGGAACACCCGATTTCATTGGCTCTGTCGCTTTAGCCAAAGCTCTGGACTATGTAGATGCCTTAGGCATGGATCATATCGCTGAATATGAACATCAATTATTACATTATGCCACAGAGCAAATGTCACAAATACCGGGTATGCGTATCTTTGGTCAAGCTAAGGATAAGAGTGCAGTCCTATCTTTTCTTGTTGATGGGATCCATCATTATGATATGGGGCTCTTGTTAGACAAACAGGGCATAGCTGTCCGTACAGGCCATCATTGTGCTCAGCCTTTGATGCAAGCCCTCGGCATTGATGGAACAGTCAGAGCCTCTTTTTCTTTTTACAATACGATAGAGGAGGTGGATGCTCTCGTTGCCGGCGTGAAAAGGGTTGTAAAGATGTTTGGATGACGGTGTTTCTTACGGATTATTATTTCAGAGTATTATTTTCTTTCACATTTTAATAATTAATTAGGCCTATTTTAGTCTGCTCTTTTCTTTATTTATGTATAAGATTGCTATATTCGTTTTTATACGATTTAGCGATCTTTTTTTTATTTTTATCAGCCAGCTATAATTGATTCCAATATAATGAGGGATCATAAATTTGTGGGTAGGCCTATTTCACGCGCCTACGATTCTTATTCAATGCGCCTACGAGTCGTTATAACTGAGGTGCTACCTATTATCGAGTATCGGAGAGGTTTGTAAAAAAGAAAAGACGTGGTATTCTAAGAAATTAAGAGCCTAAAATAAATTTTATTTTATCTACTACAGTTTTATTGAACATCTCTACATTATTATCCCTAAAAATGTTATTAGATCTCATTCTAATACACGATTTGCTCTTATTAACGATACAAGATCACTATTTAATTAAAATATTTTTCATTTTTATAAACTTTCATTATCTTTGCATCGGACATCAAAAGCCTACAGCGGTAGGAATAAACTTCTGATGGACATATATTTTTAACACAAAGGTGTTATTGTTATCTTGCTTTTCAATGTGAATCTTCGCAACATTCATTATGGCACAAACAGATAGCAATGGCATCACATCATTGGTAGATAATATCTTGCCGTGAGGCATAGCATATTGTCCGATGGTGTGGGCTATTGTTCTAACCTGTGCCAAAGGCATGCGAAGAGCCGACATTGAGGGTGGAGAACGATAGGTTCCCGCACCTTTTTATTTTATTTAACGCCGATCGTTGGGGACAGGGAGGCATTAGTGTGAATTACAGAATGAAACACAAGTTTTTAAAATGGCTTATTAGCACAATGTCAGTGTTAATAGTGTCTCCTAATGCTTTTGCAGGCATTACAACTGTTACTAAAAAGGCTGAGTTTACGGCTGCTATAGCAGCTGAGCGTACTGCGGATGGTTGTGTCGTAAGTAAGAAAAATTCTACAAATGTAGGAGGTGTTACAAGTTTAATTTCCAATAATTTTGTTAAAGATGGACTGACTTATTGTATTATTGATTCCGAAAATATACAATTAGTAGATTGTGATGATTCTTTAACTGATGTTGTAATCCCTGCGTCAATTGATGGTTTCTGTGTGTTAAGTATTGCTGATTCTGCTTTTGAGAATTGTTCTTTACTAACCAATTTGACGATAGCAGATACTACTATTGTTCTGTCTATTGGGAATAATGGAGATGATCAAGGGTTATTTTATCAATGTCCACTTAATACTCTATATATTGGCCGTAATTTGAAATATGGGATTAGTGCAACAGATGGATATTCTCCTTTCTATAACAAGACATCATTGAAGAATGTTGATTTTGGAAATAATGTAACAGAAATAGGGGATAATTTGTTCCGTTATTGTACTTCCTTGAAAGAGATTAATATTCCTAAATCTATCAATAATATAGGAAAAACCGCTTTTTATAATTGTAGTAAATTATCTGATTTAAAAGGAGGAGAAGGAATAAAAACAATAGGATGTAAGGCATTTGGAGCTTGTCGTACATTATCATCTATGACTTTGAGTGAAACGTTAGAGTGTATAGAAGATTCTGCATTCTATTATTGCTATAAACTTACAGAATTTATAATCCCTGGAAGCGTAAAGCAAATTGGTAATGGGGCTTTTGAAAAATGTACAGGTATTAAATCGTTGATTATTGCTGATGGAAAAGAACTCCTCTCTTTAGGTTGTAATACATCAGGACAAGGCCTTTTTTATAATTGCTCTTTGGATTCCCTTTATATAGGAAGAGATTTATATTATTCTGGATATTCTCCATTTTATAATACATATAATAAAAATTATTTATCATCAGTAACATTTGGGAAAAACCTTTCTTTAAGGTCTCTTTTCGATTACCTTATCAATTAAGCCGTATTCGGCTGCTGCCTCGGCGGTGAGGAAATTGTCGCGGTCGGTATCCTTCTCGATCGCTTCGATCGGCTTGCCCGTGCGCTCTGCCAAAATAGCGTTGAGCTTTTCGCGTGTACGCAGAATGTGGTCGGCGTGAATCTTTATATCGCTTGCCTGACCGCGCGTGCCGCCGAGAGGCTGGTGGATCATGAT
>JAZNGG010000058.1:0-50454 GCA_045576355.1 Bacteroidales bacterium | reverse complement strand
GGATATACAACGATATATTTAGGAATACAAGAGATTCAGGCGGTTATAGCATAAGGGCTCCACCTCTTCCCATTCCGAACAGAGAAGTTAAACCTTATAACGCCGATGGTACTGCGAAAGCGGGAGAGTAGGAAGCCGCCATTTTATAAATTATCCCCTTGAAGATTTGATTCTTTGAGGGGATAAATTTTTTTATTTATATGAATTTGTGAACTGATCATCGGCAGGGAGGACAAACCCTTTGTATTATTTTATTGTTGTCCGGAAAAACTTTTTATTGTAAAAAAATAGCTTTCAACCGCAGATTATATGCGATAATGAGTTGTCTTTTTTTAAAGTAAGCCCCTAATTACTTATTATTCAGCAAATCCTATCGGCTGTCCGCTAAAGCGAACTCATAAGAGCAAGATAGACATTCCATAATTTGCTATTCGAAGCCATTAACGGCTAACTATTGAGTAAATAGTTCAATTATATAGCTTTATTTGTTATTAAGAACGGCTTACCGCTTAAAAATAAAGACAAGAAGTTTGGAAGGGGGCTTACTTTTTGGAAAATGTGTCCCCAATTTCTATTTATCAGCACTGCGGACACATATTTTGTCGTTTTTATTTTTTAGTGAACACCAATATTTAGGTATGTGTTATATCTCATTTTTGTTTGCCTTTGAGCAATGGGGATTGTCCGATAAAGTTTGTACTTTTGCTCATGTTACTTTGTTTTTGTGGTGAAAATAAAGGTAACAAATAGGTCGGAATCCAAGCGTGGAAACCGACCTTTATTTATTTTTCGATCAAAAAGTTTTACCGGATAACAATATTATTACTTTGAACTTTCGTTAATGTTCTTGAGGAATAATTTTTCTAATAGCTCTTTGTTTATTGTCTCATTGCCATTTTTATTGATCTCCTCATAAAGAGCTTTCAGATATTCTTCTCCTTTTAATTCAAGAACAATGTAATTTGTGTATTGTCCGTTTTCTGATTTATTCCATTTATCACAGATAATGGTAGCCCCTGATATTGTTTTATCAACTGTTACTTTTATCTTTTCGCTTAGGAATGATTTGGACATTGCATTTTCTCCTCCTGACAATGCCGCAGAATAATCTTCTGTTGTAGAAGTAACTGTTTTAGATAGTATTGCTGCTAACTCATTAGATGCTGCTGCGAGAGCTTTTTTTCTTGCAGTACTTTCGTTGTCAGAACTTCCTGATGCCCATGCTCTTAATATGCCTTCATTACTTGTGAATTCACTGCATGGCATGACATAGGTTTCAATCGGGCTTACTTGCTTTTTAGTAGTACTACAGCTATTCATAGCAAATCCTGCTACAACACAAAGAATGGATAAAAATAATTTTTTCATACTTTATAATGTTTTTAGGGTTGGACTATAAGAAGGTTACATACTGATTTTTTCCATTTGTTTAGGAAGATCTTTTTTAACTCTTTTCATTACCTCGTTGATGCACATTGATATACATTCTTCAGCGCTTTTATTTTCCGGAACGAGAACTTTTACTCTGTTAACTGTATAGTCTAATAAAACTTGCTGATTGCGGTTGTTGTATATCTTCATGACTAATGTACAATAACAGGTATTTAGATCATACTTGCCTTTAACAGTTTCACCCAAATCCATAGTTGTTGACAGGTCAATAAAGCATTCTGCGGCATCTGGATCTTCAGTAAGCGTAAAATGGTTGTTGGCAAGAATTTTTCCAACATAACGATCTATGCCTTCCAAATCATTCTTTTCATTCATAAACAAATAGGCGGTTAATGCGCTTTTTGTTAATGTTAAGGTTACCTTACTCGTTGGCCACATTTGTGTTTGTAAAAGAGTCTGATAACTTTTGGGTAGAGACGCCATGAAGCTATTATCAATACTGATACGAACTTCCTGGATGTTGTCTTTAGAGGTGATGTTTGTGATATAGAACTCTGCTGTACCATTATAGTCTGTTTCTATGGCAGGTGTCAGGGCTCCACTACCGACAACAAATTCTGCTTTTAACTTTACGTTAGGGATTACATTGCCGTTTTTAGATAAGCATGCAGCAATAGGTAATTTAATGGGTTTAAATGCTTCTCCCTCAAGATTTGCCGTGTTTGTAGTTATGTCCATGCCGGAAAAGACATTAATATAAGAATTATATAATTCTGCAGGAATATTAATATCATGTCCATTCATTTTCCCATTTAAATTTAGAAAAATCCAGGGTTCTACTGCTTCAAGACCTTTGCCATAAAGTTGGACAGCTTGCGCCAGATTCATATTTTCTTCAGCTTCACGTCCTTTGGTTAGGAAATCAAGACCTTTTGTCACTGCTTCTTGTTTGCGCTTAAGTGTATTTTTCTTATAAAGGTCTTTGTTGAGTGTATAATAGACATAATATCTATCATTACTTTTATAACTATCCTTTAATTCTGCTCCTTCTATCCACGCAGCCATATTGCTTTTTATCTTCTCTTCAAACATTTCTCGTGATTTTCCATCTACATCCACAGTGTGTAAGAATGATTCATTCTCAATTTTTGTGGCTATTTGTGACGCAATATCTGATAATGCATTTTGAGAAGCAATTTTCATATAGTCGGTATCCGTGAGTTTTGCTATACCGATACCAACATACTCTTTATCAGAAATAGGCCGTTGTGAGACCCATTCAGGAGACTGTGCCCATATAAATGAGATATGCGCAAATGCAAATGTCAAAAAGACAATGATGTTTTTCAGAGTGTTTTTGTTCATATGTTATTCAATTGAAACGATGGTTATTATCATATTATTACCTTCAGTCCTAAGTTCTGTTTCAACTCCTACGGCATAGAGAGCATCGCATAATTTTCCTGCAAATTTCTCTGCATTCATTTTCTTTCCTCTCTCATCTGCCTTAGGAATTAGAACATCATCAAAAATGGCTGATTCATCGACGATGCCTTGTAAGTGGTATTCTCCTTCGTGAGCATTATCGTCAAGCCAAGACTGAATTACATCAGAGAGACGACGTCCATTTTTGCATCTATCTCGCATAGTAACCATAGATCCGTTCTTGACAGAAAACTGGATGACACCACTTGAGGGCTCGTTAAAGTTTTTAGTAATCATTTCAAGGAATGATGGTAAATAGTCTCTTACTGCATAAGCACAAAGCTGGCTGATATCAGTGGTTGCAAATTTGTTTGTCCAGCTATTCTCTGTTGCCCAAATATTGTCAGTTGCTGTTTCATATGCAGTCATAATTACTGATACACTGGAACCGTTAGGAGAGATGTTTTTCTGAAGATCTACGACTACATAGACATCTGCATCAGATGATAAAAGCAATTGTTTGTCATTAGAACTTGCTGCATCGGCATTTTCTTCATATTGAGATCTTCTGTTAGAACTATTGAAACTGGATAAGATATTCTCTGTTTCGATATCTAACTTTTCAAATCCTTTCTGTACCTCGCTTACTGCTGCTCTTAGATCGCGATCATTTTCCAATATAGATTTATAATTTTCTCCATCTTTTTTAAAAGGAACAACTATAATTTTTGGTTTCGGAGTAAGTCTTTTAGCTTCTTTTGCAGCTGCTTGTTCTGCGGCTGTCCCTCCGGTGTTTTTCTTCACATCATTGACTAATTGTTTCAATCTGATCGTTATGCGATATGTGGCTTGATAGCGGCCTCCTATTTTTTGCGGTTTTGCGGTTTCTTCGGTGCTAATTACGTAACCGGCATATCTCGCCGATGTGTTGAAGAATGAATTTGTGTATGCCGGCTTGTTTGTATGTACTAATGGTTTTCCATCATTGACACCTTCAACTCCATCAAACATGAGTGTGTAAAATAGTGACTTGATGGCATCTACTTCAACTTCTTTTTTGTTATTTGATGCACCGGCAGATGTAAATGTTCCATTGATTCCGCTTTCATCTTCAAATGTTACTATTTGCAGATAATCTTGAGGAAATGCAGTTGCAATGCAGAGGAACATTAACGAAAATATAGAGATTATTTTTTTCATTTCTCGTATTTTTTGATATTAGTATTGTATAAACTAAAAATCTGAAACAGACTTCTTATAAGCTGCCCTTACGTAGATAGGTGGTTGCTCAAAGTTTGTCTCTTCTTAAAAGGCTAATAGAGGCTCAGGGATTGATTTAACCATGAGAAGAGGCGTTTTCTCGTCAACTGCACTATTTTCCATATAGCGATCCATTGCCTTCTTAACTTCTTTTTCTCCTTTAGAGACTTTACAGTTGGCGATTTCTTCATCAACTTCTACCACTTTAAGACGCCCAATTACTTTATTGATGGTTTTTCCGACTTTTGTTTGTTGTTCCATAATGGCAAACCAGTCTCCAACTTTTACACCGGAGGTTTTTCCTATGTTAATATAGCAGTGTGTGAGTTTGTCCTTTTTGATGACGAAGTCCTCGGCATATATTTCACCTTTGAGAGGAAACTCTTCGATAAGGAAATCTGTAATATCGTTGTCCACCAGGTTGATAGCGCTTGTTTTTGCACCTTCTGCACTTGTAGATTCTTCGAGGATCTTACCTACAGTGCCACCAATGCCCAAGGGGGAATGTTCAAATTTCTTGGTAGCTACTGTCGTATTATTTGCAATGTCTGTTATAGTCACTGAGTAAGATAAAACGCAAGTGAAAGCAGACTTCCCGTCTTTCGCTTTAGATTTGACTTCACATGCCGTAACGACACCATCCATCACATAATTATTTGCTTTTGTAGCAATCATCTCTTTACGAGCTGTTTCATCGTGCATTGCAGCCTCACTTTGTCTGCGTAAAGCTTCTTCTGTAATAGCTGTTTCGCTGGAAGCATCGAGTAATTCAAATCGTTCTGATTTATTTAGTGAACTAATCACAGCTGCTCTCACTTTGCTTAAATCATCATCAGATACTCCGGGAGTTTTTGTAAAAACTTTAACATACATGCGTGATTTTTGTATGGGTGCCTCTTGTGCATTAACAGTGAAAACAGAGGTAAATGCTATAGCTGCTAAAAGGAATACTTTTTTTATCATAGTAGTAATTTTAAATGAATAACTTTTTTGTCCGTAAACAAAGTTTATACGATTGTATTAGTCGGCAAAATGTACTTTAAAGTTTTTCTTTTGCCTCTGAGCTTTCCATTTGGGCGGCTTTTTTAAAGTTTTGTCTTGCCATCATGGCATTCTTGCTCACGTTTCCGCAACCGGATTCGTAAATCAAGCCGAGCATATAGTAAGATTGTGCAGAGCCCGATGCTTTAAAGAATTTGATGGCTTCCAATCCATTGCCCGCATTGTATGCTTTCATACCGGCATCATAATTAGAGTCTGTAACCGGGGCTGCTGGCTCTGTTTTGGGAGGTTCGGGTTTAGAGACGCTCTCTTGGACTTCTTGCTGCACCACTTGGGGTTTTTCTGCTGCTTGGGGTTTGGGTTGTTCTGCTTTGGGTGTATTTTCTTTTTCTACTGCAACTTCGACGGGGGCCTTTGTTTGCTCGGTAGTGGTAGAATCTCCACCGCGAGGAACTAACAATAAATAGGCTGCAATAATTATTATAGCACCTATGATGATATATATTCCGATTTTAGAACCTCCTCCGCTGTTTTTAGGAGTTGATACAAGTGGTTTTCGTCCGCTTAAAGCTCCTACGCCTTTTTGTTCCGGTTCTTTTTCTACTTTGTTTTGCTTTTCCGGAGTTTGTGTTGATCCTGCATTGGGGCGCTGTGGCTCCGGCTTTTCCGGAGCAATAATCACCGTGGGTTGTTGTGGCTTAGTTTGTGGTTTGTATAATTCTGCCAGTTCTTCCTCAATGGCTTTTTTCTTATCTTCGACATCTAACTCCTGCGCTTTGCGATTCATGATTTGTCTGCCGGAAACTCCAATATTGCCGTTGGTTGTCATAAGCAATTCCTGGAATGCAAGACGATATTCGTTTATGGCCTTTTTTTCGCACTCAATACATCTATTTTTCCCTTTTACTTTACAATCAAAGCATATACTCTTACCACACTTCGGGCAGCGGGCATGTTTCCCCTCAAATGGGTTGCCGCAAACTTCGCAAAACTCGGCTTCATTCTTGCCGCCCATCACGATTGTTGTGTTGTTATTATGCACTACCGAATTGTCTGTAACAGATGAATTGGTCGTAACGTTTGACGTGGACGTAGAGTTATCTACCTTATTGGTCGTAACACTATTGCTTGTGTTGTTAGTTGTGCTTTTATTGATGTTGCCCATCACGTTGTTACGAGATATATCATCTCCATCAGAGTCTCTGCTTGATGCAATTGTGCCGCTATTCTCTTCCGTTTCGATGGGTGCAGAGACCCCTTTCAGAGAGGCTCCACAATTATCGCAAAAAGCCTCATCTCCTTCAAGAGGGGTATTACATTCAGGACAAAAACGTTTATCTTCCATGATTTTTATTTTTTAGTTTTCAATAATTTCTTTAATTTTCGCGGCAGACGCTTCCCTATAAAATCCTTGTTTTTTCTTGTTTGAGGATGTTCGATAGGTTCGTTAATGAATATGGGTGACATGGGATCAGATACTTGTTTAGCGATAGGGACAGAAATAACTTCTCCATCTTCGAGCCGTATTTCTGTGACGCACACATATTTGTTTCGTGTTTCTATATCACCCTCTATCTCTATCTCCTTGCCATTCCAAGGAGAGAAGAAATCATCATCCTGAGGCATTTGGTTTTCTCGATACAATACATACTCTTTCCCATCTTGGGCAGAGAGGATTGCTATTTTCCCTTCGGATTTAGAGCCGATGGCATCGAGGGTTATTGTCAATCTACCTTTGATTTTGCTCATAACTTTTTGTTCTGTTTTGTACTATGATGTTAGAGTGTCATGAACACCTGCGCCATTAAAGATTGGCTCCGCATTGGTCACAGAATCTGCTTCCTGCCTCTAATTCAGCCCCACATTCAGGACATTGGATCGTCGATGGCATAACTTTCTCCTGTGTTGCTTCTGCTGCTGTGTGTTCAGCTGTAGGTGCCTGAGTATGAACTTGCTGCGCTTGATAAGCCTGAGGAGCAGGTTGTTGGGTGTATGGAGTTTGGGGCATTACCGGTTGGGCCGGTGCGACATTGTTGCGTGTGGTATAATCCAAGGCTCTGTCGTATGCCGTATCCATACGTCCCTCTTGTCGGCGGATCCGCTCATCTCTTTCTTTCAGTTCTCGCTCTCTGTCTTCGAGTCGCTCTTGATTTCTCCGGGCATCGTCTTGCATTTTTTGGTTTTCACGATTTCCGGTTATTGCCATTTCCATCATGCGCAACATCATCTCGCGTGTCTCTTTGTTATCAGCATCTCTTGCTGCTCTTTCTGCATCGACACGGCGATTAGCCTCTTCCATGGCTCTACGTTCCGCTTCCATGTTGTATTTGCTTTCTGCATATGCTTTGGCATTTTCGCCTCCTGAGAGTGCCCAAACTTGTTCATCTGTAAGGTTTTGAGCATTTTCCCATTTCATCCGTTCGGTCTCTTGCGCGTTTCTCATGCGAGCCTCTTCCATCTCAGCTTCGTGGCGCCGCTCGTTTTGTTTGGCCTCTTCTTGAGCACGTTGCATCTCCATGAATTGACGGAATTGGGCATCGCTCTCCTCACGGTTGAGTTCGCTCATGCGCTTTTGGTCATTAAAATTCATGTCTCGTTTTCGTTGTTCGATATCGAGAGCAGCATTGGCGGTCGCGCTTTGTTTGTCAAGTTCTTTATAGAAACGGGCATCTTGATAATCATCTTGGATCATCTGCACCTCAATCTGTTTGCGTGCGATGGTTACCGCCTTGTCAGCTTCACCTTCGAGGCGGATTCGCTCAAATTCGATGCTGTCTCTGAGCTGCATCATAGCGAGAGCTGTGCCACGTTTGTATTGTTCGGTTTTGAGTTTGTCGCGGAGGGCATTCATCTCTTCCTCTCTGACTAACCCTGTTCGGGCGATTTCTGCCAAGGCGGCTTCGCGCTCGTCATCGCTTCGTGCCTCGCGTATCACACGTTCGTTGGCGAGTAGATATTCGAATTTTTTCAGTTCGTCTTCGCGCAGGATGTTGTCCTTGTTGATTTGATCCAGTTGCTGCTGGAGCTCTAAGTTTGTCCTGGCTTCATGGAGTCTTTGGCTATTTTCAGTGTCTGCCAAGCGGTTTTTAAAGTCGTTAGTACGGCGCAAGTAGTCGAGTTCTTTTTCTGAAAGATAGAGCTCGCGGCTGAGCGCAGCAAAACGTTCAAGATCGGCATTGGCTGCGGAGATTTCTACGATTCTCACGACAGAAATGCCAAAGAAAGCATCTACTGCGGCTTCGTTGAGAGCAACTTTGATTTTGTCATGTAACTCTTTGGGTATGCGTGTCTCTGTCAACTCTACGTCATAAAGCACATCCTGCAGGATTCCTCGGATTGTGGTGCATATCTCGTCCACGATCAATGCTGTGTTGAGCAGTTGTTTGTCTGAAAGATAATGGGCGATAAAACGTTCATGGTCAGCAATGGAGAAATACGCATTTAGACCTACTCCAATATTGAGTTGCCGTGTCTGAATCTGCATCGGCTTAAACTCTTTATAGTCATCAAGACTGCCTTGTTTCGCCCCGATGAGGAGGGGGAAGGCTTTGTTGAGTAATATTACAACTGAAAATGCGGCGCCACGTTTGGCATTTTCCAGGATGTTTTGTTGTTGTTTCAGATAGAGTTCTTCCTCTGCGTTATATTCCTTTTGAGGCTCTTTTTTCTTGCTGCTAAAAAGATTAGAGATAAATTGCCACCCTTTTTGCAGGATGCCTGTTTCTTTTTCTTCGGGTTTTGAAGCGGGTGTATTGACAAAGTCATAAGTACCTCCGCTGATGCTTGCTATGGTGCGTCCGTTAGCACGGATATAAGCAGTTGTTCCCTCCGAAATGATAACACCTTTCACCTTGGAGTATGACTCAAACTCTGCTTCGCTGATCACTCTGGCAACTTGTCCTGGTTGTATATTCCAGTAGATACGTTCGGTAGCGCTTTCCATGTCCTGGGCTAATCCTCGTTTGTCATTTGCTTCGCTCATGGAAATTTTTGTCCCACACTTAGTACAGAATTTTGCTCCCGGTTTCAATGGAGCATTACATTTTGGGCAACTTGGTGTTTCTTCCAGTTTTTTACCACAATGTACACAAAATTTGGCTCCCTCTTTAATGGGTTGATTACAAAATGGACAATTCATAATGAGTCAGTGTTTTATATGTTTTACTTACTTGTATATATATTCTTAATTGTACCTTCTGCTGTCATGGTAACAGAGATGTAGGTTTGGATTTCTGCATTCTCGTCAGATGATTTATAGGTGTAGTCATACTCCTCGCGACCATCTCCATAACAGATTTTTAGGATACTTTCTGCGGGGCGGGGTGTCAGTCCAAATTGAGCATATAGCTGTTCGCCTATGATTTGATGCATCTTTGCTATGTTATCATTGACTGCTCCTCTTACCCTCTCCAGAATGGATAAGTTTGCTGCATTTTGATCCGTATGTAGTTCCTGTATCGTGCTTTGCACATGGGTGTCTTGAGAAACGAAAGGCTGTGTCTCAACCTCTTTAAATATGTGGGTTGAGGGGTTGATGGGCTTCGCCCTGAGGTGGCTGATGGCGATGGCAGATGGCTCTTTGCTCTTCCCACTTTCCTCATTGCTCTCTCCATCTGTCAAAAACATCAGGGGATCGCCATAAAGATTAAACTCCACAACTGTCAGTGCTGCTTTGAGGTCCCCCTCATCGTGTTGCTGCAAGACCGCGCTCCGAGCCATAAACATAGCTTGTCCAGCAGTATAACCCTGAAGTAGAGCAGAGGTGAATGTCCGAGCGATGATGTCAGCATTGCCGATGTATGCATTTTGAGGTGTGGTCTGTGGACCATCGACAGCTCCCCATGCGACGCGTGAAGACCCCACAAATGTCATCGTTTGGTTATGTATCGCACTGAGCAACATGCTGTGATTTCGGTCGAGGTCGATAAAGCGTGCACCATAACAAGCCTCACTTACCACCACATTGGGACATCGGCTGAGAGCCAAATGCTCCGGCTGTATGACCATATAAGTTCGGCTGTCTCCCCGTGCTGCACCTGCATATCCTCTCACTTTTACGGCGTTGCTGCCATGCAGGTTGTAGTAATAGAGTGAGGAATCTGTGTGGAATACTTGTGTCACATTGCCCTCGTGAACATCCGGAGAGAGGATCATGCGATTATAATAATATTGCGCCGAGATTTTCCCCGCGAGATTACGCATATAGCCGGCAAACTCTTGTGACACTTTGACAGAGACATTTTTCCAATTGGGGTCACATTGTCCATAAGCCTCCGTCATAGGGATACCATCGGTGCAGTCGATGTCGCGTTGCAGATAGTCTGCGAGGTCCTCAAAGGTGGCATCGTTGCCCAATGGCAGTCGTCCGACAAAAAACATCTGATCATACTTAAATATCTCCTGATTCTCCAATAGGGGTAACATCTCCTTGCCATAGGGATAGGCATACAGGATGTCTGTGTCGATGCTGTCGTCGTGTTTGTCGTTGGGGATGTAGTGCTTTACGCAGGGCATCGGGATGATGTCATCTCCTCCTACGATAAATAGGTATTGGGATTCCTGTTTTCGGTGTCCCACCTCATACTTGTGCGTGTCCATCAGGATGTCCATGTAGTCCCATATTTCGCTTTGTGCGTTGAGAGAGACTTTCTTCGAGGTGCCCAATATCCCTTTTTTGTGGTATTTATACTCTCCGGCATCCACGAGCGTATAACAAAGTCCGCTCTCAGCCTTGATCTCGATAAATTTCTCTATGAGATCACGCACCTCCTGGGCTTTGACATCCATTTTCTCAGCCAAAAGGCGGACGTTGGTCAGGATAATAACCGATGCCAATGGTTCCTCATCGTTTTTAGAAGATGTTTCGTGTGTATCTTCTACATTACTCTGAGGCAGAGTCGTCTCGTGCGTCTCTTGAGCAATCATTGTGCCACATTCGGGGCAGAAACGCCCCCCTTCTTCTATTTTTGTACCGCATTCAGGACAATACATAGGCTGCTGATTTTTGAGGTTACGGAAACTGAACGTTGAAAACTATTTTTTCAGATACTTTTCACGTCTTTTACTCACACCGCTGACATACCCACGAGCCTCTTCGGTGCTCAGTTTGTGTGTCAAGTGGTCATAGAGTTGCTGATAATTGAGCTGGTTGATCATTGGGATTGCCTTCTTCAGTTTAGTACTACCGATAAAAGCCCGGCTGACATTGCCTGCTCCGGTGTTATAACTCGCTATGACGCACAGCCTGCGACATTCAGGGTCGGTCACGCTGCTAAACTGATTCATCAGCACGCGCAGATAGGCTGTGCCGAGCTCTATGTTTTGGTGTGGGACATAGAGATAACTCTTAGAAGGGACCCACTCTTTCTTATAGACAAATCTGTAGGCGTCACATCCACCCGACTTGGGGACCAACTGCATCAAGCCGTATGCCGGCACCCAACTTGTTGCTTCCGGATTGAATCGGGATTCCTGCTCCATGACGGCATAGATGAGCGGCTGTTCAATCTGAAATTTCTCGGAGTACTTGGCTATGTAGTCTTTATAGAGGGCAGCATTTTTGGATATGTTGTCTGCCACCAAGTTCATTTTTACCTGTACGACAGTGCGCTCTTTGTTGTCTGCTCCTTTCACCTTGACTTTCTTTTGTGGGGTCTGTTTTACGACAGCCTTGGCGATGGTCCGGGGTTGACTCTGCGCAGCTTTGGGTTTTGCTTTGCTTTGCGCTTTTTGAGCATTCTGCTCTTTGATTTTTTCCCGTTGTTCTTTGAGTTGATCTCTTTGCTCTTTCACCCTGTCAGACATTTTCTTACCTCCTCCGGCAGCGATTTGCGGGTTTTCGTTCACTTCTTGCTCAGGCAGATTGAGTTCCTTGCCGCGCACCTTGGGCTGAGGGGGTGTTTTGCGCGTTTTTTGTGGAGTGGCCTCTACTGTTGCTGCGTGGTCTTCCATCTGGTAGGGAGTCAGATCTACGATACCCTCCAGGATGGGGCGCTCTGTCAGAGGTTCGCTTTTGTCCACACCGGAGCGATATGGACATGTTGATCCCCGGCTGTTGAGCATCTTTTCGATGGTCTTAGCCAATTGTTGCTCTACGAGGGCATCATTATCTTTTTCGTTTTCGTCCACAGCGATCTCAACTAGGATCTCATTGTTGTCAAAGTCCACTACGGTTCGGGACTTGTAGTCGTCGCCATATTCGACCCATTTTGTAGGGCTATCTTCTACGATACTGTCGTTACCCCACACCTTTTTGATCGAATTGACATAACTCTCATATTCCTGTCGCATCTGTTGTTCATATAGCTCATATTCCATACGTGCTTTTTCGCTATATTGCTCAAATTCAGACACCGCCTCCTCGGTGGCAGCTTTAAATTGTTGTCTCATATCTTCCAATGTGAGATCTGTGGATTCCTGCGCCCGGAGGCTAATGGCAGATAATAGTGTGATGATCAGTGGGTATAGATATGTTTTCATGACAGGGATGTAATGAGTTTATACAATCTTGCTCCGCAAATATAATTATATATCAAATACATTTGTTATTTTTAACTTTCATTAACGCTCTGATGGGAGAGCCTTTATCTATGCATGTTGCTTGAAATTAGATAGAGGGGTAGTTTGTAGAAGCAGATGAGATTGGTTTTCTTTTATTTACATCATAAAAAAGATAAAGAAGGGAAAGCCAAAGAAAATTTTCAAAATGCTTATACACAATTAAAATTATCTTCTTATTTTTGCAGCGTTGCCGAATTTTTGCAATGTTTGGCGATAACGCTCGTTTCAACCATACTCTTATGCGTCCGAGAAGCCACTTCGTTAGAGTGAGGATTATATGGATCACTCCTTTTTACTGCAATCGGCTATGGACTCTCTAGATTCTTATTGAGAGAATTTGCATTACGCTGCCGTGTAACGTGTATGACGCCGCCGCGTAACGTGCACGACGGCGCCGTGTGCATTTATTCAGGCTGCCGTGTGAGCTTACACGGCGGCGTCATACACGTTATACGGCGGCGTCATACAAACAGCTCATATAAGTCTAGTGTTATTTTTTTTACTTGCATTCGATCACTATTATTTTTTTTATATAATTTTTCCGGATCATTATAAATAAAAAAAACTGCACCTAAAAGTCTTAGGTGCAGTTTTTTATTACCTCCCATCATTCCTTGGTGGAGCATGGGGGTATATCTTAATTTAACTCATTACTTGATGCCGAGTTCCTCCTTAACGAGCGGTAACACATCGACTGTCTGCTGAGGAGAGAAGTAGAGGATGTTATTGGCTCCCAAGTCGAAGATGTATGTGAAACCATGCTTCTGACCCACTTGCTCTAAGGCCTTCTTGATTTTCTCGAGAAGTGGAGCTACTTTCTGCTGCTGCTGTGTCTGCAACTCGCGAGCTGCCATCTCACGGAAGTTCTGTATGCGCTGTTGGAGTTGTTCGATCTCCTGTGCACGTGCCTCGCTGATGTTTTTAGGAAGTGAGTCTTGTGCAGCAATAAAGTCTTGCACCTTTTTCTGATACTCATCACCCATCTTGGTGAGTTCGGCTTCATACTTGGCTTGCATGTCTTCCATCTCTTTTTGGATCTGGTTCTTCTCCGGCATGGCGTCAAAAACTGCAGCCATATCTACTTGGCCGAACTTAAGTGTTTGAGCCATGGCAGTCATGGGCATAATGCAGAGGACTGCGATAATCAATTTTTTCAACATAGTGTGTATAAATTTAAAAATAGTTTGTTAATCAATAAGGTTTAAAATCGCGCACAAAGATAGTGCAATTCTGCTTAATAACCTAATTTTGAAAGTACTTCTTTGCTGATATCTATCTTAGGTGATGCGAAAATGATGCTTTGAGCACTAGCTCGGTCGATGACCATGGAGTAATTATTGCGCTCTGCGATCTCTTTGACTGCGGCATAGATATCGTCTTGTATGTGTCCTACCAATGCATTTCGCTTCTGATAAAGGTCTCCTTCCGGTCCGAAGTATTTGAGACGGAGGTCCTGCACCTCTTTTTCTTTGAGGACGATCTCTTCCTCTCGTGCTGTCTTTTGGGTGGGGGTAAGGAAGACCATGTCGCTCTGGTAGTTCTTATACATTGTCTCAGCCTCTGCCGCGAGAGCTTCTACTTCGGCTTGCCAACGCTTGGAGATCTGCTCAAGTTGTTCGTTGGCCATCTCATATTGGGGGATGTTTTTAAGGATGTAGTCCATGTCTATCAGAGCATACTTTTGTGCCATGGCAGTCACCGAGCCTAATAAGGCAACGAGGCACAGGGTGAGAATCTTTTTCATAATCTAAATGTTTTTTTTGTTAAAAATTATTTGGTTTTAACTTTTAGACGTTTGTTTTGGCGGATGGTTTAATGTCTTGGTGGTTGAGGGGTTGGATGGTTGAAATAATACACATTTAAACCAAACATGGGGCGACAGCCCTTAAGCTCTTGCCATCTGCCATCGCCATCAGCCATAGCAGGCGAAGCCATATACCCTCGCAGGACGAAGTCCACTAAAACTCTTGTCCGATGACGAAGTGGAAGTTGGAGCCGCTGTTGGCATCAGAGCCGAAGCATTTGTCGAAGCCGTAACCCCAGTCGATGCCGAGCATACCTATCATCGGAAGGAAGATACGGACACCGGCACCCATGGAGCGTTTGAGCGAGAATGGGTTGAAATATTTGAAGTCTGTCCAGGCATTACCCGCCTCGGCGAAGAGCAGTCCATAGATGGTGCTGGAGGACTCGAGCATGAAGGGGTAACGAAGTTCTGCTACGAAACGACAATAGGAGGTGGCAACATCGGTGTAGCTCTCTGTCAGTGCACCGTTTTCATATCCTCGAAGTGGGATATACTCGGTAATGTATGATGAGGAGTAATAGGAGTTACCGTCACCTCCCATGTAGTAGGAGTTAAACGGAGAGACTTTGTTTTTGTTATAATGTCCTAAGAAACCCATGTCTGAACGAGTGTGGAAGACGAGTGTCCGTTTACCGGATGTCAATGGGGTAAAGGTCTTGGTGGAGAACTTAATCTGGTAATATTCGAGCCACTTCATCTTGTCTTTGGAGTATTTGTCTCCTGACTCCAGTTTCTCCTTGCTTTGGAAGAGGGAGTAGGGGGGTGTCACCTCGGCACTGAGGGAGAACGTAGATCCTGAGCGGGTGTAGTAAGGATTGTCTATCGAACTGCGCGAGAGATTGGCTTCAAGGCTCAAACTATTGCTCGTACCATTGGAAACGGGGAAGTATTGCCAGTCCTTAAGAATATACATATGATAATTGAGCGAGGTCATGAGGGTGAAGAAGTCATCCGGCCAATTGAGTCGTTTACCAAAGCCGATGGAGGCTCCGATCATTTGTATGGATTTGTCTGGGTCGATGGCATACTCATAGTAGCTGGATGAGTTGCCATAGTAGTTGCCATAATAGTTACCGTAGTAATTGCCATAATAGTTGTTATAATAACTATTGCTATAGTAACGAGAGTTAATGTCGCTCTGACGAGAGTAGTAGAGCGAGATATTGAATGAGTTGGGGCGCTTGCCGCCAAACCATGGGTCCATGTAGGAGATACTGTAGGACTGATAATATTTAGCATTGGACTGCGCGGAGATGGTGAGCTGCTCTCCTTCTCCTTGCGGATAGATGCCACGATAACGCTCAGGATGGAAAATGTCCTTGATTGAGATGTTGGTCAACTTGAGGCTGACGCGGCCGATAAGTCCTGTGGATCCCCATCCAAGTGAGAACTCTATCTGGTCATTGGCTTTAGATTCCAGGTCAAAGAGGATGTCCACTGTCCCTTCCTCATAGTTAGGGATGGGCATAGGGTTCATTTTTTCCGGGTCAAAGTGTCCTGTTTGTGCCAGTTCGCGAGCAGACCGGACGAGGTCAGACTTGTTAAAAAGCTCGCCCGGTCGAGAACGCAATTCTCGACGTATGACATGCTCATAGAGGCGGTCATTGCCCTTGATGGTTACCTTATTTATATAAGCTTGTGGACCCTCCATGATGCGGAGTTCGAGATCGACGGAGTCATTGATGATGTTGGTCTCTACCGGTTCGATGTCAAAGAAGAGGTAGCCTTGATCCATATAGAGTGTCTGTATGCCATCCTCATCCTCTTTAAGGCGCTTGGAGAGTTTGCTTTGATTATAGATGTCACCCGGCTGCATCTGCAGGACATTCATCAAGTCACTGCTGCTTTCGACACTATTGCCCACAAAGTTTATGTCTCGGATGTAATACTTATTACCCTCTTCGATTTTCAGATAGACATCAACGCTTTTTTCATCATGTCGGGTGACACTGTCTGTGACAATACGGGCATCGCGGTAGCCTAACTCATGAAATTTCTCAATGAGTCTTTTCTTGTCTTCTTTATAATTTTCGGGGGTAAACTTCTTGCCACGGAAAATGTTATACCATTTCCCTTTGGCATTGGTCTTTTTCATGGCGCGATTGGCCTTCATGTAGGTCATGTAGTCCTTGCCTGGTTTGAGAGATATGCCCCGTTTTTCCCATTCTGCCAAACCATCAATGGTGAGACTATTTACCTTTACCTTCTCATGCTTATCGACAAAGATGGTTAGCATGACCTGATTGTCTCCCTCCGGATCGTCCTCCTGATAGATTTCGACATCGGCATTCTGGAAACCCTTGTCATCATAATATCTCTTGATGATCTTTTTAGCTCGATCCAGGATGTTGGGTGTCACCTGACTCCCTTTGGCTACTCCGATCTGCAGATCGAGATCTTCACGTTCGCTCTTTTTTACACCATCATATTCAATCTTGGAGATACGTGGACGCTGTTGGAGTGCAATGTTGAGCCAAACCTCATCGCCATAGGTTTTCTCGACTGTGATAGAGGCATCGGAAAAGAGTCCCTGTCGCCAGAAACGACGGATGGCATTGGAGATGTCGTCTCCGGGGATAGAGATGGTTTGTCCCACCGAGAGCCCGGAGAATCCGATAAGGACATAGTCCTCGTAGTTGTCAACACCACTCACGGAGATGCCTGCGATGGTGTATTTGCGCCCGACATTATTAGAGTATTGTATGGTCGGATTATAAATCGTATCGGTCTGCTCCGCTGTTTGGGCCATAGAGAAAGGGAGGCCGGAGAGGATACATACGACAAAAAGAATTAGTCTGCGACTCATGAATTTGGTTTTTGCATTGAAAACAAAGAAAAGGTCACGAGGGTTTAACAGATCGCTCACTCTTTTTGTTTTCGATGGGAGGTTATCGTTATTCTATTTATTTCAGTTTTCGGTTTCCTGTATTTGTTCGCTCGTCTTTCCAAATCGACGCTCACGGTTCTGATATGCAGAGATGGCTTTGAGAAGTTCTTCTTCTCCAAAGTCCGGCCAATAAGCATCTGTGAAGTAAAACTCAGCATAGGCCACTTGCCAAAGCAGGTAATTGCTGATGCGTTGCTCTCCTCCGGTGCGAATCAACAAATCCGGGTCCGGGTAAGCGGCGGTAGTCAGATGGCGAGAGATGACTTCCTCTGTGATCTCTTCTGGCTTAATCAAGCCTTCAGCGGCTTTGGCTGCCAACTGTTTTGCCATGTGGGTGATTTCCCATCGAGAAGAGTAGCTTAGGGCTAAAATCAGTGTGATGGCTGTGCCGGAGGCAGTCTCGTCGATGCACTTTTGCATTCGTGCAGCTACATCCTTAGGGAGACGCGACATATCTCCGATGACCTGAAGACGAACACCGTTTTGTATCATGCCCGGAGTCTCGCGCTCAATGGCAAAACACATAAGTCCCATCAGAGTTTCTACCTCTGCTTGAGGGCGATTCCAGTTTTCGGTGGAAAATGTGTAAACTGTCAGATATTTGACACCGGCATTTTTGGCCGCTTCGATAGTGTTGTGCAGCGCATCAATTCCGGCTTTATGACCATAGCTACGGTCCAATCCTTGTCGTTTGGCCCATCTGCCATTACCGTCCATTATGATGGCAATATGTTGTGGGACTTTGCCTGAGGTTATTGTGTCTTGCATATCGTTTTGCAAATGTAATTTCTATTTTTTTTATAATATTGGATAAAAATGATGTTTGCTTTTCCTATGGCGATATCTCTTTGTTGTTGCATTTGATGCATCGAGTGCCAAACTCAAATGTGACACCCAGCATCAGCGACCCGACCCAATCTGTGTTTTTTAAAGCTCCACTCTCAATCCCCATGGGGTCTTTTACTCCATCTGCTTCATCACTGAAGTTTTTGGTAAAGAGACAAGTCAACTGGAGATTTAGTCTTCTGGCCAATTTAAACTTGATGCCGGCTCCCATAGGGATACTCATGGACCAAGCACTTTCTCCTCCATCTGAGGTGAAACCAACTCCGAGACCCATGGTCAAAAATGGAACTAATCGTTTTTTCTCTCGAAAGTCATTACTCCAGCCATAATTCCAAAAATTAAATTCTGGTCGAAGACCCAAGTGCCAAAAGCGGTTGTCGAAACTGATTGTTTGGCCGTTTGGATAATGATTTTCGAAGTCCTGACTATCCCCCTTCAGTCCGTAAGAAGAAATATCAGCGACAAATGCCCAACGCAGTGAGTGATTGTAGCGAAAAACAAGGTCAGCTGCCCAGGCTGGGTTATATAATGGTTTACTCTTATTGATATCCCCATAAGCGACACTCATTCCACCTCCTGCGCCCAACTCATAGAGGTAATCCTCTTCTTGTGCCAATGCCTTCTCCGCCCCGGAAAGGAGGAAAGCACAAATCAGAAGAAGGATAAAAGGCTGTCGCTTCATTGCTGTCGATTGGTTATCTGTGTTTTACTATTGCTCAATGAAAGCAGAGGGTTATCTGCGTTTTTTGAATGTCAATTTGGTCAATTGCCCGGTGATGATGTCACTGCATGCCTCACCATTAGCATAGTGACCTCCTAAGAAATACATCCGGTGTTTTTGGTTGTCGTGTACGGCTGAATGACCAACAATGGGCGTAATATGACTATTGTTGGCATACGACTTGTATTCTGATGCCATCGCCTTCCAGGTCACACCGCGATTTTCAGAGAAATAGAGCGTAGAGGAGAGGCCATCAGCTGTTTCTCCGGGATAAAGCACCCAAAAAGATTCAGGGTTGTCTGTGTCGAGTGTGTAGGGGATGAGCTGTGCTCCCTGTATTGCGGGTAAATACTTTTGAGGGAATTCTGCCCATTGCTCTCCATCACAACACCATGTGGAGGCGGTCATGTCTCCTGAGGCTGTGATACCACCAACGATATATAGTCGTGATTGGCATACACCGAGGTTGGGACGTGCTTTCGTGCTGATGGGAGAGCTAAAACCTTGGATGGGGAATGAGGTGGGAATTGTTTCTCCCAATGTCCAGGTAGCACCATCTGTCGTCGTGGCAAAGTGATAGGCTTCGTCTGCTTTAACGATAGCATGAAGTGTGTTGGCTCTGCCTTTTGATGAGGGTGTGTGACCTATCAAACCGATAAATGTCTGAGCTGAGGAGAGTTCGCTCCATGAGGCACCGCCATCTGTAGAATGACAAAGGCTGCCCCCTTCTGCTATGGCATAAAGAGTTTCTCCCCAAACGATGATGCTGGAGAGATCCAACCGCTGTGGAGAAGTGATGGGAGTAGCTACTGTCCAATCCTCTTTGAGATTGCTGTCTAATGTTGTGGTTTGAAGATATTGAGTCATGCTGTCCACTTCGGTAAACCAGCAGAGATTACGATTGATAGAGACGGCTTTCTGAGCGGTGATATGTTCGGCATCCCACAGATTTTGTGCAGCATATTCCCAGCGGATGGTGTCTCCGATGACTTGGTGTACATTTACTTTGATAAAATAGTTTTTTACCGTTGTCCCATTAAATGCTGTCACCTCCAATCGGGTTCGGGGATAATTGCAGAAATGAATGGTTGAATCACTTGCGAAATTGATCGTATCCACCGCTGTTCCTAAACTGTCATAATGGATAAACAAGACAGATGAGGGAGATGTGTATGAAAGATTGACTGTGATGGAGTCGGCTTGGCTCCCCATAGGGAGCGAGTCTGTATTGAATATCAACCCTGCGCCCTCCCAACCGGTCAGATATTCCGGGTCGGAAGTGCCATATTGGTCAATCGTAAAGGCATAAGAAGAGAGCGCTGCACAGACACTCTTGTTGTCGTCTAAAGAGAATGCTGTCACTGTGGCGTCACTATAGTCAAAAAACTCGTTTTCGTAGGTGTTATCATCGTCAGAATTGCATGCCACTACCCCAAAACATAGGAGAAGCATGACCGCCCACATCCCTGGAAACTTTTTATTCATGAGTCGTATGACCTTATATTGTCTGAAAGGAAAGATTTCTCTTTTTCTCTTTGGATTCATATAGATTATGTTAATTTTGAGATGCAAAAATAGTGCTTTCCCTCGGAATATTACGTTAAAAGTCCCTTAATTATCATATTTTAGTCGTTTTTTGGAGGTGAAAACGGATTTTTTAGGATTTGTTGTCATTTATTTATCTATCTTTCATCTCGTTTTTGTGGGAAAATCGCACTCATCAGATAAAGATTTATAAAAAAACCGGACGGACTGAAGACCGATTGAGAGGGGATAGAGTTACAGCCTTTTTCGAGAGAGGCTGAGATGTATTTCGTTGGGAGGGAAAAACTAATTTGTTTTCGGGTTTTGTCGAAAAAATATCGTGACACGATGTTTGCCACAAGATAAATGCCGATGCGGAGTCCCGATAGGAATTTGAGGGGCAGATACGCCGGATTTTAACGAGACGGGGGCTTCCTCTATGTGTATTTCGTCCCATAATCCGGCATCAATGAAATGCTGTAACGTGCAGCTGCCTCCCTCCACTATCAAGTTTCTTATATTTCTTTTTTGCAACTCGCTGAGCAGTTGTACGATAGAGATTTGTTGGGTGATGTGCAATACTTCTTCTTTTATTTCGGGAGTGTTGCCGAATGGGTCAGATATGCGAGCATTCGGATCAAGACAGATGCGTAAAGGTTGCTGTCTGAGATTCTGGTTCCCCCAGTAGCGGCAAGTGAGAGAGGGTCGATCTAAAAAAGCTGTTTTAGCTCCAACGAGGATAGCATCTGCCTCATGGCGCATCCGGTGCACACGTATCCGGTTAGCTTCATCAGAAAAAGCAATGGGCGGAATCTCCGGAGTGTCTCGATGTCGGTCGATGTATCCATCTCCACTTTGAGCCCATTTGAGGATGACGTATGGTCTCTCTTTTTCCTGAGCTGAAAGAAAACCCGGATTGAGTTGCCGACATTCTTTTTGACAGATTCCCACGGTCACCATAATGCCTGCATTTTTGAGCATAGCCACCCCTCGTCCGGAGACGGCAGGGAATGGGTCTTCCATCCCTATGACGCACCGTCGGATGTGGCTGTCGCAGAGAAGTTGGGCACAGGGCGGAGTCTTGCCATGATGGGAGCATGGCTCTAGTGTGACATATATGGTTGCCCCATGCAGCTGATCTTTGTCTTTGACAGAGCGTATGGCATTGACTTCTGCGTGCCCTTCGCCACATCGGGCATGCCATCCTTCTCCGATAATCACCCCTTGTTCATTGACGATGACAGCCCCCACCATTGGGTTAGGCGAGGCATGACCACGCCCGGCAGTGGCAAGTTGGATGGCGCGGAGCATGAAGCGCTCGTCGTCATTGTGTCCAGATGGAGTGAGTGGGGATATTTTATCGTGGGTAGTCATTTGGGGTGTAGTTGAGTTTTTTGGTTTCTGAACTTATTCTTCGGTTGGATATTTGAATTGTCCGGTTGGGTAAGTTTGATTATAGAAACTTTTCTTTATCTTTGCCCAAAGAAAACTCTGAGGAGGGGAGACTCTTTTTTGCTTTCCTCTTTCGAAACATTATAGTTGTCAAGATGCAAAACATTATCACCTTACTCCGTACGGTGCTATCAGAAGCACATTATGATAAGCGAGAGGCTCGATCTATCATTTTGCTGTTGCTCGAAGAAGTTTGTGCGATGAGTCATACAGAGGCAGTTATGACCTTGTCCATGTACCCTCCGGGGAGTGCTGATGCAGGATCAGCGACCTCTTCGAATCCATCAGTAGGGAAGTCCTCATCGTGTTTGTCTTCTGTTGTCAGTTCTGCCCACAAAGGTAAAGAAATTCCCCTTGCCTGCCAAGAAAAACTGATTGAAATTGGTGAGAAACTGCGCAGGGGCATACCGGTGCAACAGGCATTAGGCTATGAATGGTTTTGTGGTCGATGTTTTAAAGTTACCTCAGATGTGTTGATTCCTCGTCCCGAAACAGCGGAGTTGGTCGAGTGGATATTGTCTGCCCGAGAGGAACAACCTGCGATTCGTCATCCTCTAACTTGTGTTGATATTGGGACCGGCAGTGGCTGTATTGCGATCTCATTGGCGGCAGCTTTGTCCGATGTGTATGTTTTTGGTGTGGATATTTCTACTGCAGCTTTGGCGGTAGCTCATGAAAATGCTGCCGTGCTTGGAGTGGATAATGTCACTTTGGTGCATGGAAATATTTTAAAGTGGGCGGAGGCTGCTGATAATGAGGGTGCAGAGACAGCCGATGCTGAAAATTCGGAAATGGCTGATACTGAGCAAAGATTGATTGATGCTGACTGGATATTAAATACATCTGAAACGCGTCCTGATAAAGTGCATCCTTCTGCAGGAGCATCTTCTGATCCTGAGTCTTATTCACAGCCTTATTCACAGGGTTATCCACAGGGATCTCATTGTAGTTATCCACAGAGTTATTCACCATCTTATGCACAACGTTATCCGCATAATTGTTCACAAGCGTGTTCATATTTATCTGCTGCCACGTCTTCTTCTGCGGACCCATTTGTGCATTACTCGGGTGTGGATCTGATTGTTTCCAATCCCCCTTATATCGGGATGAAAGAACGGGAAGAGATGTCTTCTCTTGTTTGGGCTCATGAACCGGAGTCAGCCTTGTTTGTCCCGGATGATGACCCGCTGTTGTTCTACCGGGCGATTGCTCGTTGGGGCAAGAAGCGTCTGTCGCATGGCGGATGGTTATATTTTGAAATGAATGTTTCCTGGGCACGAGAGACAGCCCGACTGATGGCAGAGGAGGGTTATGTCGCGATTGAGATTCGTCCGGATGTCACTGGTCGAGATCGGATGTTACGTTGTCAATGGCCATAGGCTGTTTGGGTTTTGTAAAGGGTGTTGTACCCCAATGAATTGTGTTAAAATAGATCATTAGTTGGTCTCTTATCAAAAAAAACATTATCTTTGCGCACTATTTATTTCTTTCCCATCAGGTGATGAAGAGACTATTGCACATAGTATTATTGTTGGCCGGCATCGTATTGTTGGCACATGATTTCATTCCTCATCATCATCATTCACACGGGGAACATTGTGCCAAAGAGGCTGAAGCTTGTACCATCATGGTCGATGACATTCTGCTCCGCTTCACTTCTGGCAGGGGAGAGTGGTCTGCTGTCGATTATGGAGATACTGTGGGATTACATTCGCCTTATCTGGTTATGATTTTAGGAGCTGTGCTTCTCCTTCCTGCTTTTGGGAGAGGAGATGGCACGCTATTTCGTTATAAATTATATCGGTTCTCTTATTTGTCCCCACAGCTATGTGGGATAATCTCTCTCCGCGCTCCCCCGAAGTTTTAATCCCTCTTTAGGCGATGGCTGATGGCTTATTGGGTTGAGGGGTTGAAAGGTTTAGGGCTTTGTCCGCTATAGCTTATGCCTATGGCATATGGCTTCTCTTTCATCTTTTGCTCTTTCCTCTTTTCTCCGTACTTTGTTTTCTACCCAAACGATGCTTCGTTCTAAAACCAATTAAGCTATCGCCATCAGTCATTGCTGGCGCAGCCCCTGTTTGGTTTAGAAGTTGAGTAGTTTAAAGGTTTATCCTATTTCAACCCCTCAATCCCTCAGCACGCGAAGCCCACGACCAAAGGGAGTAACCCCTCAACTCTTCAACCCCTCAACCCCAAAAATCCAAATCACACAAATCATGTTTTATCTTACACAAAATTCACAGATTACGCTGAAAATGCACGCTGTCGCTTGTGCTTGCCATCCGAATGGAAGCACTGTGGGGCATCTGTGCACTGTGTAATACGTAAAGTTATGTGTGCAAAAACTATATAATACTTAGACTATGAAAAGGTCGATAATTCAATTTTTGGCTATTTCTGCCACCTCGCTATCGTTATGTCTCTTCTATGGCTGCGGACATTCTCACGATCATGCATCTCATGACCATCATGCCGGAGAAGAGCATACCCACGATGCGCACGCTCATGATCATTCTCATGACCATCATCCCGGAGAAGAGCATATCCACGATGCTCATGCCCACGATCATTCTCATGACCATCGCGCCGGAGAAAAACATACCCACTCGGCATCTCCTGCAGAGGACGTTCATGAGAGTCATACTCATGCAGACAATGAGATCGTTTTTACGGCTCAGCAAGCTCAAGCTGCCGGCTTGGTTGTCGAGAAGATCCATCCCGGCACATTTGCCTCAGTGATACCCGCCTCAGGCCGTTTGCTAGCCGCAGAGGGCGAAGAGCAAGTCCTTGTCGCTCCTGCATCGGGTATTGTGCAGGTGGCTCAATCTTCATTATCAGAGGGAGTAGTTGTCCGTCAAGGCGAGGCTCTCTATTCGATTGAGGTCGGCACTACCACCGAGGCGGATCCTGTCGTCGTGGCAAGATCCGAATATGAAGCTGCCGAAAAGGCATATAATCGAGCCCAACGACTTCGTGAGGAGAAGATCATCTCCGAAGCCGAATTTGAGGCTGCACACTTACGTTGGCAGCAAGCTCAGTCTGCATGGAAAGCTCTGGACCCTGCGCTTTCTGCCCATGGCAATAACGGTGTTCGGCTCCTTTCGCCGATTGCCGGCCATCTGAAGCAGCGTTTGGTCTCTGTCGGTCAGTATGTCTCTGTCGGACAACCGATGGCTGTCGTGACCCGACATCGGAAGATAAGATTGCAGGCAGAGGTCTCCGAGCGATATTTCGCTCAGCTACCCACAGTCACGGCTGCCCGTTTCCGTCCCTCTTATGGTGATCGGATCTACTCTACGGATGCGCTCAATGGCAAGGTTCTCTCCTGGAGCCGCTCCACAGATGATGCTTCACACTATGTCTCTGTGACTTTGGAGATGGATCATAACGAGGCGCTCCTTCAGGGCAGCTTTGCAGAGATTTGGCTGTTGGGTGCGCCGCGAGCCGATGTCCTCTCGGTGTCGGTTGCAGCTTTGACCGAAGAGCAGGGTCTCTATTACATATATGTGCAGACTGCCCCAGAGCATTATCTCAAGCGCGAGGTGAAGCTCGGTGACCGAGCCGGCGATCGTGTCGAGATTGTAGCCGGTCTCAGTGGTGGAGAGCACGTTGTGACCCGTGGAGCGATGCACGTCCGGCTTGCTTCCATGTTTGCCAGCATCCCTTCAGGTCACAACCATGCCCATTGATTTTTTCTCCCAAGGTGTACACTATAAATCTGCTTTGACGATAAAAAGATTAAAGTGCCCACCATCATCAATAATCTCATCTGTGGGTATTTTTAGTACCCACCTAAAGAATATTCTGAGTCAATATGTTGAATAGAATAATCCGATTTTCGTTAAAAAACCGTCTGCTGATCCTCACTGCCTCAGTGCTGTTACTCTTAGGTGGCAGTTGGACAGCGTGGCACATGGAAGTGGATGTATTTCCGGACCTCAATGCCCCGACGGTAGTAGTTATGACGGAGGCTCCCGGCATGGCTCCCGAGGAAGTGGAGCGCCTGGTGACTTTCCCCGTGGAGACGGCAGTCAATGGCGCTACCGATGTGCGCCGCGTACGCAGTTCTTCGACTACCGGCTTTTCGGTCGTTTGGGTCGAATTTGATTGGGGCACCGACATCTATCGTGCCCGTCAGATTGTCTCCGAAAAACTCTCTGCTGCTGCCGAGGGTCTGCCCGATGGGGTAGGTAACCCCACGTTAGGCCCACAGTCCTCTATATTGGGCGAGGTGCTCTTTATCGGTTTGACCACTGACAGCCTCTCTCTCCTGGACCTCCGTACGCTGGCTGACTGGACGATCCGTCCGCAACTTCTCGCCACCGGCGGTGTGGCGCAGGTGACCGTGTTGGGCGGAGACATTAAGGAGTATCAGATCCTCCTCTCCCCGGAGCGTATGAAGCACTACGGAGTGACCCTCTCCGAGGTGATCGCCTCCACCACGGAGATGAACCGGGATGCCTCCGGCGGTGTCCTTTATGAGCATGGCAATGAGTACATCGTGCGCGGAGTGATCTCTACCACCGATGCTGAGGAGATCGCCACCGCTGTGGTCAAAGTCTCTGAGGATGGTTGCCCTGTCTTCCTCTCCGATGTGGCTACCGTCCGGATCGGTGCCAAAGTGCCCAAGATGGGCCTCGCGTCGATCAATGGGAAGCTGGGTGTGTTGATGACTGTGACCAAGCAGCCCAATGTCAGCACGCTCGATCTGACACAGCGGCTCGATGCCGCCATGGCAGAGATCTCTAAAAGTCTCCCTGCCGATGTCGAGGTGCGCACAGACCTATATCGTCAGCAGCGCTTCATCGACAGTTCGATCTCCAACATACAGCGCTCTCTGATTGAGGGTACCATCTTTGTCGTCTTGGTGCTGTTTATCTTCCTGATGAATGTCCGCACCACCTTCATCTCGCTGGTGACCATTCCGCTATCGCTCCTGGTGACGATCCTGATCTTACGATTGATGGATTTGACCATCAACACCATGAGTATCGGCGGTATGGCGATTGCCATCGGTTCGCTGGTCGATGATGCCATAGTCGATGTGGAGAATGTTTTCAAGCGCCTCCGCGACAATCGTCGTCTGCCGGAGTCGGAGCGCCGCAGTGTCTCGGAGGTTATCTATCAAGCCTCCAAAGAGGTGCGTATGCCGATCCTCAATTCGACACTCATCATCGTGGTGAGCTTTGTCCCGCTCTTCTTCCTCTCCGGCATGGAGGGGCGTATGCTGGTGCCGCTCGGCGTAGCCTTTATCGTCTCCCTCTTTGCCTCCACACTCGTTGCCTTGACCCTCACGCCGGTGCTATGCTCTTATCTCCTGCGTAGCTCCGGCCGTGGCAACTCAGACTTACGCGAGAGCTACGTCGTGCGTCATCTCAAGCGGGGCTATGACGTGCTGCTGACTTGGGCCATCGCCCATCGTCGTGCCGTGCTGATCTCCTCTTGTCTCCTTTTTGTCGGTGCACTGTCTCTGTTTTTTACCCTCGGACGCAGTTTCCTGCCCCCCTTCAACGAGGGCTCGTTTACCATCAACGTGAGCACCTTGCCGGGTGTCTCGCTTGAGGAGTCTGATCGTGTCGGCAGGCAGGCGGAGAAGATCCTCCTCTCCATCCCCGAGCTGCAGGCTGTGGCTCGCAAGACGGGGCGTGCCGAACTCGACGAACATGCTTTGGGCGTCAATACCTCAGAGATCGAAGCTCCCTTCGTCCTCGCCGATCGCAGCAAGGAGGAGGTGACGGCAGAGATCCGTGAGCGTCTGGGCCGCTTGCCCGGTGCCAATGTCGAGATCGGACAACCCATCTCTCACCGCATCGACGCTATGCTCTCCGGCACGCAGTCCAACATTGCCATCAAGCTCTTTGGTGTTGATCTCAACCGGATGTTTGCTTTGGCCAACGATATCAAGGCTGCCATAGCCGATGTTCCCGGGGTGGCAGATCTCAATGTCGAGCAGCAGATTGAGCGTCCGCAACTCAAGATCATCCCACGCCGACCGATGTTGGCGCGCTATGGCATCACCCTCCCGGAGTTTGCTGAGGCTGTCCGCGTCCTCCTGGGCGGAGAGGTCGTCTCGCAGGTCTATGAGGGCAATCGTGCTTTCGACCTCACCCTCAAGGTGCAAGATCCTTCACGCGAGGGGATAGAGCAGATCCGTGACCTCATGCTCGATGCCGGCGATGGTGCCGGCAAGATCCCGCTCTCCTATGTCGCTGATGTCGTCTCCTCGTCCGGTCCCAACACGATCAGTCGCGAAAACGTGGCACGCAAGATCGTCATCTCTGCCAACGTCGCTGATCGTGACCTGGGCAGCGTCGTGCGTGACATCCGTGACCGCATCGACCGGCGCATCACCTTGCCTGAGGACTATCGTCTCGAGTATGGCGGTCAGTTTGAGAGCGAGCAGGCTGCTTCGCGCACCCTGTTTTTCACCTCCATGCTCTCCATACTCGTCATCCTGCTCTTGCTCTACCAGCAGTTTCGTGACTTTCGTCAGTCTGTCATCATCCTGCTCAACCTCCCCCTGGCGCTCATCGGCGGCGTCCTTTCGCTCTCCTGCTCGGGCGGCGTCTTGAGCATCCCCTCCATCATCGGGTTTATCTCCCTCTTTGGCATTGCCACCCGCAACGGCATGCTCCTCATCGAGCGCTTCAATGAGTTGCGAGCCGCCGGACATAGTGCCCTCGAGAGTGTCCGACAGGGGGCATTAGATCGTCTCAACCCGATCTTGATGACTGCCCTCACCTCGGCATTGGCCCTCATCCCCCTCGCCCTGGCCGGTGACCAGCCGGGCGGAGAGATACAGAGCCCCATGGCGCGGGTCATCCTCGGAGGTTTGATCTCCTCGACACTGCTCAATGCGTTTGTCATCCCTGTGATCTATCTGATGTTTTGTCAAACAAAAACACGGCAAGAAGTGTTACATGCTTGAACTCAAAATTAAACGTATGAAAATGAAAGTTAATAAGATGACAAGACGACTTTTTGCTTGGTGTGTATCAGTCTGTGTGGCGTGTGGATGCCTCGCCACCTCTGCCTCGGCGCAAGGCCCTGCGCAGTTCCGTCCCTGGCTCGACACCCTCGAGCGACACTCCCCACACCTGGCTGCCCTCCGCTCCCGGATGGAGGCACAGCAGGAGGAGGCACGGCGTGTCAATGTTCTGGAAGATCCGGAGGTGGAGTTCGAGTACCTCTGGGGCGATCCCTCCTCTGTGGGGAGCACCAAGGTCCTGGGCATCTCACAAACCTTTGACTTCCCGACCACCTATGTCCATCGCCGCCGTGCCGCCCGCCAGGAGCAGCAGAATGCCACCAGCCGATACATGGAGGCACGACGTCAGTTGCTCTTGCGTGGCGAGCAACTCTGCATCACATTGGTCTCGCTCAATGCCTCCCTCTCGCTCGAAGAGAGAGCTATGGAGTGTCATGAAGTGCTCCTCGCCGATGCGCTCCGCAGCCGTGAGGAGGGTGCCGTGACTCAACCGGAGTATAACAGCATCGAGACTGCCACCCTTCTGGCGCGTGCCGCCTTGTCGCGCACCCGGACACAACGTGCCGCGGCGCTCGATGAGCTCTCTGCCCTCTGCGGAGGGATGTCGATCACGCTTGCCGACACAGCCTTCAGCGACCTCATCCTCTTGCCCTCCGGTGACTTTGAGACCTGGAGCCGACAGATGGCAGATCGCAGTCCGCTCCTTCGAGAGGCTTCGGGCGAAGTGGCGCGCGCGGAGAGCGAAGTGAAAGTGGCGCGGAGTGGCTGGTGGCCTAAGTGGTCGGTGGGCTACGTCTCGGAGTATGAAAAAGAGGAGACCAAGCGGGGCTTCTCTGTCGGGCTGAGCCTCCCCTTGTGGGGCAACCGGGGCAATGTCCGCGTCCGTCGTGCGGAGCTGGCAGCAGCGCAACATGAGGCTGCGGATCTCCGTCTGGAGTTTATGTCACATCTTCGCTCGCTCTATGGCGAGGCACAAGTGGAGGCGCAGACCGTGGAGCAGCTCCGTGCGCTGATCCTCCGGCAAAACACGGAGCGGATGCTCAGTGTGGCATATGCCGAGGGGCACATCTCCCGTCAGGACTACCTCGAGGGCTTAATCACGCACTACGACCTCTGCCGCCAGCTCATCGAGGCAGAAGCCTCGCTCCGCCAGCGCCTCGCAGAGTTGTATTCTGTGGTGAATTTCTGAGGGAAGAGGCAGGCAATATAAACCACCGATAATGAGAGGTTGCTGCGTGTAAGCATAGATTCTTTTTATCGGACATCCATAATACTTTATAGACACAAAGAGACTGCGCCGATTTCTGACGCAGTCTCTTTGTCTTTTGTAGCTTCGCTTATCGCGGAGCGATTATTTCACCAGGATCTTTTTGCCGTTTACGATATAGAGTCCGGAGGGCAGATCACGGAGTGCATCCTCTGGTGCGACTTGAGATTTCACCTTGTTGCCACTAAGGTCATAGACATCTACCGGATGCTCTACGACGATCTTTTCGATATCATCTACCGTAAAACTTCCCGTAACCTCTACATCATGCGCCGGCATGGTCTCGGGCGTTTCACTCCATCCGCTGAAGGTGTAACCCTCTTTCACAGGTGCTTCGATCAATGTTATTGCATCACCATAAGCAACATCTACTTTAGCATATTCTTCACCATCCACTATGTAGATCAGTTGGTAAATGTTTACGCTGTATGTTCCTGTAATGGTAACATCCTGTGCCGGCATGGTCTCGGGCACGTCGCTCCATCCGCTGAAGGTATGACCCTCTTTCTCGGGAGCTTCGGGAGTGACGATGGCAGCACCATATTCGATGGAGTCAGATGCAATGACATTATCCTCTACGACGAACTGCAGCAGATATTTGTTGATGGAGAATGTTCCTGTAACGGTGACATCCTGTGCCGGCATGGTCTCGGGCACGTCGCTCCATCCGCTGAAGGTATGACCCTCTTTCTCGGGAGCCTCGGGAGTGATGATGGCAGCACCATATTCGATGGAGTCAGATGCAATGACATTCTCATCGATGACGAACTGCAGCAGATACTTGTTGATGGAGAATGTTCCTGTAATGGTGACATCCTGTGCCGGCATGGTCTCGGGCACATCGCTCCATCCGCTGAAGGTATGACCCTCTTTCTCGGGAGCCTCGGGAGTGACGATGGCGGCACCATATTCGATGGAATCAGAAGCAATGACATTATCCTCGACGACGAACTGCAGCAGATATTTGTTGATGGAGAATGTTCCTGTAATGGTGACATCCTGTGCCGGCATGGTCTCGGGTACGTTGCTCCATCCGCTGAAGGTGTATCCCTCTTTTACCGGGGTCTCCGGCAAAATAATAGTCTCCTTGTGCGCCAAAGAATCCACATGATATACCTCGCCATCCACAACGTAAGTCAAAGCATACTTTTTAACCGCCATAACTCCCTCTACGAAGAAGAACTCCTTCCACTGCTCTGCAGCCTGATAGGCGGCAGCATAACCGGTTGGTACACGCAATACGCAGTTCCACTTGTTGATGTCGTCCAGAGCTTGTGTTCCACATACGGGGGGAGTGGTGGCATAACTGCTCAAGCTTGTCAGGTTGTTACAGTCTGAGAAAGCCTCGTCTCCGATACTCTCCATGTTGCTGCCGAAAGAAAAACTATCGAGACTACTGCATCCGGAGAACGCATAGTTACCGATACTCTTCACTCCGTTGCCGATGCTTACATTCTTCAAAGCGGTACATCCGTAAAATTCATTGGTATATATCTGTTCCTCCTGGTCGGTAATCACTACGGTGCGCAGCGAAGTGTTGCGATAGAACGGAGAGTATCCCTTACTACTTGTCGTGCTGTAAGTGATCTTTCCTCCGATATATACCGAGTCAAGTGGACAGTCGGCAAACAGGGGAGACGAACCATTGCTACCTAATGCCAACGCTTGCGTACGGTCTTCAATCACTACATCTGACAATTTTTTACAACCTGCGAATACATAATCTCCTATCTTTATGACACTTTGTGGTAAATTGATTTCGGGTAAAGAGGAACAATTACAGAACGCATAGTTTTCGATTGTTGTTACACGACTGCCCAATTCTACATTGGTCAATGCCGAGCAGTTACGAAATGCCTGCTCACCGATGCTTCCGTGATTGCTCATTGATACCTCTTTTATGGCATTGTTGCAATAGAAAGTATAGGGCATGATCTCCTTTACTTTCATTTCCACTCCTTTAAAAGAGACTGTTTCACCTATGTGAATGGCTTGTGCTTCTTTGCCATATACGCAATCAATGACATCACAAGTCCGTTCAGAGGGGTTGACTGGAACATATTTCACACCGCCGACTTCAAACATACTGCTCAGATAAGGATATATTCTTACATTTTCTAGCCCAGAGTATTGATCATTAGCCACATAATTAATAGCACCGTTAAGATTCTTATATCCGGAGGGCGGTGTATTGGTCAGCCATATTACTTTGGAGGGGTTGCAGCCATAGAATGCATACGTTCCTATACTCGTCACACTATTACTGATCTCTACTTTTTTGATGTTTTTATTATTAGCAAAAGGAGAATAACCACAAGTACTTTTTGAGGAATATTCTAAATTTCGTCCCAAATAGAGTGTCTCGATGGGACAATCATAGAATAAACCTTCTCCATCTTCATCATAAGAATTGTGACTATATCCCAACGATAAAGAGGTTTCACCATCTTCGATATGTACAGAGGATAATGAAGAGCAACGATCGAACGCATAATTTCCTATGCTTGTCACACTATTAGGAATAGTGATAGATGAAAGGCTGGAGCATTGTGAGTATCTATAAATGTCTTTATATCAATCATTTGTGCGTTAAACGGTAGAAAAGTGAAGATGTGGATTCTGTGATGGAAAATTACAATAAAGATTTAACACTTTTAACTTAAAAAAACCACAGAAGGTATGAAAATGTGCATATTTTGAACCATTATTATCCATTAGCTTTTCTGTGCCAACAGGGTAAAACTGCGACAGTCTGTCGCAGTTTTACCCTGTTTCCTATGATTGGCCTTGCGTAAGTTCGGAGACGTTGATAATAAAATTATTACAACAGTTTCGAACTGACACTCCACGCCACATAGACAATGTTTGCTTATGAGAGGTTCTAAAACGTTTTTTATAGGATTCCTTGACGTTAAAGACTCCATCTTTTAAGTTCACATAAAAAAAATAATAAAAACGACTCTAAATATCTTCGTCTATTTTCTCATTAATAGCCTTCAAATACGCATTGATATCTATTGCAGGGACAGTACCAATGGACTTCAAGTAGCTCACAAGTTGGAGGAAGAAAGTAAACAGCGACACGTCTTTATCACTGAACTTGATGTCAATAACCTCACGACTTTCATAGATTTGCTCAATATATTTGCGGTTCTCTTTGATATCTTTAGTCGGGTCTATATCAGCAGAGGGCGTTTCTTTGTAGTCCACATAGAAGCTACCCGTGTCACATATACAGCCTAAATCCAAGGTCTGATATCCTTTCAATTTTTCCAGTTGGTTCCGTACCGTTTCGTTGCCACTATACGAGCTAGTAGTGGTTAAAAAACCGCCAATAATTTTTGTTAATGGTCTGGCTAGAGTTCGTCTCCCAGAAGCCACCATCTCTATACTGGTTCGTTTCAACCGTCGAACACTCTCCACCTTCTGGGCTGCGTAGTCAATGTATCCTTTCACGTCCTGTTTTACCTCAAACACAGCATAGACGCTCTCCGCAGGTATGTACATAAATCCATCTTGTTTGAATATAAAGGGCGTGTATATGGCATCATAGATTACAATATCCATCTGCTCACTCACATTGCCAGTTGAATCTATCACAATGGCCTTGTCCACCTTATACCTGTCCGGTAAATAGGTTCTAAGAAAATCTATCCAACGTTGCTCCGTCGCATCCCCTTTACTACCGGGATGTCCTATATATTCTCTGTCCACATTGAGGCTTGCAAGCATTTGCTTCTGTAAGCCATTAAAAAGTTCCTTTAAATCTATCATCTTTTTATATTCAAATAGCTTATTGTCCTTATAGCAATAAAACGTATGTGCACTGAGTCCGCACTTCCTCACTCCCACAATCAGCAGAATCGGATTCTCAATGGCAATCTCCTTTTCAATATCTATCATAGCCGCCAGGTCTGTACCGCTGTACTGGCTAGAACCGTTAGGATGGCTATGCCACTCGCCCACGTAGCGCAACCCTTCTTTGGCTAATTGTTCCCAAATCTTTTCTAATCCATTGGCATTGCGTATAAACGTTGTTCTGCCAGTCTTCTTCTCTACGGGCACAACAACCTTTTCTATATATACCGTATGCCTGTCGGCAGAATAACGCCCAGCCAACATCCCGCCGTTCTCGTTAGGATACTCGCCCTCAGCTTGCAGCTTTATTTGGTTGAACACCGAGGCATTTATCTCTATATACAAATCATCATTTACCAGATAATATTTCATAATCGATGTATGTTTAAATTCATTTCATTTTCGGTTATATAGAAGTTGCTCTTTGGCTCCACGCCGCTTAGCATCCTGATGATATGCTTCATCGCATACTGGGCTTTGCTTGATATGTCATTATATGATGCTTTAAAGGTCGGATTCCAACAACCTGTAGGGTTGTACATATCGGTATCCACATCTCGTTCCAATAAGCCATAGACCAACAACACGGTTTCTGTCACATTAGGTGAGAAAGCACATATCAAGTCCTGCGCATGGTTGGTTATAGACAGGTTCACAACCTGGGCTTTAGTCCCTATGGTATCCATTACCCGCATCAACTGGTTATCAGTTGTACAGTCAAATATCACGTCAAACTCATCAAACACCCCTGCAAGGGCAGTAATATCTTTGTTTGTTGCTGCATGCCCCTTTATCGCAATGTCAAACTCCGATTTCAAACTGGCACACTCCACGTGAGGCGAGATTTGCGTCAGTAAAAGTTCCAAGTCCAAGGTTTTTTCGTTTATACTCGTATAAAAAGGATATGCTGACCGGCAGACATTACCAGGCTCTTTAATGTCTATGTCATATAGTGTGATGTTTTTAGCCCCACATCTCGTTAGGGTCTCAGCAATAATACTCCCTATTGCACCGACTCCCATAATCAGCATTTTCCTGTTGGCAAGATTCTCGGGCATCGCTCCGCGTCCAAAGAAATACTTATAGGAAATATCTTCGGTTTCCGCCCATTGAATTGCTCCTTGCTTAAAATCGGTAAACCACAGCCTGTTCTTACCTGTACCCACTCGGATAGGAACAATAGGTAGGTCATCCATGAAAACCATCATAGCTTGCCAGTGGACATCGCCTCCGGGTATCCGATATCCACAGAACAACGGGAAGAAATCATACTTTCCCTTGTGCGCTTCTACAAAACTGTGTATATAGTTCTTCTGGCTCTGCGAAAACAGCCCTTTGATAGCGACGTAGTCCTCAACAATAAACTTGTTATGCACCGACGGCACGTTATTAAGCAGACAGTAAACACCGTCAAACGACCGTAGTTTACGATAGAACAGGCTAATCTTACAGGGCATCTCTTTTTTCTTCACCTGTTTGTACGACACAAACTGTTGTACAATATAGTTACTAACTGAAGAGTCGTTCTTTTGCCCGTTCTTAAGCGCCGCGTAATGCACTATTCCAAAGTCCCCGTCAACAACATCTCCTTCGGTCTCTGCAAAGCAATAAGTATAATACGCATCGCGTATCAGGTAATGGTTCACCACAAGGTGCTCATAATGAGCATCCTTTTCCCCTCTAACATAGTATCTATCCACCCATTCCTTCAGCTGTTCCAAGTCGTTTATAAACTGACTCTCTGCATCTTCAAATTCAGCTGGGTGCATACAGAGATTGCCTCTCTGCATGATGTGAGAATAGTCCAGCAGACTTTTATTAAAGAACTGGATAGGCTCCTGGCCCATAGCCTTAAACGGATATGTCGGGCTAATTACTACCTCCCAAACCAACCCGTCGCTGCCCACACCAGTAGCTACAGCTATCCGGCCTATCAACGAACCTGCCTTGTCAATGCTAAATTCACCAACAAGGCTCACTCCGTCAACAGTTGCAATCAGCTTCTTTATTTTGTCTGCTGTCATCATATCTTATCCAAAACGTTTGGGACTGGTGGGAAACGCAGCCCCTGATTCTTTTTCCTTATACCCGCTGAACTTATCGTTCACCTTAAAGTAGTAAGGAAGGTAGAAATCTGGATTGCTGTCTATGTTGTTCAGCATTGATTCCATATCCGACTTAAACGACTGCCTGTCATAATCCGCCATTGCAGCCATCACATCGTTGTTCGAGTTGCCCGGGTCGTAAAGGTGAAAACTGCTGTCCGCAATATTGTCGCGCAGATACTCCATAACGTATTTCAATCTTGACCAGAGTCCCATCTCACCTTTATAACCATCTAAAGCTCTGATGACGGACAGCTCAATAACGAACGATTTATACTTCTTGCTCTTTTGCTTTTTCCAGATTTTCAGGAGGCGTATTATCTGGCGTTCGCTTGTTTTACCTTCTATATGCGAAATCTGCTTCTGGATATTGGTTTTCTGATAAGTGCCTTTCTTGAAGCCCCAATGGTCCTCATTGAAACACAGATTCAGATCATGCGAGTTGGGATAGTCATCATCCTTTAACTCGCGCCCGGGCACAACGTCCAGTTCCACGGGTTTGTCGTCTCCTTCCTCAATCGGAAAGCAAACACCAATGGAAACCTTCTGTTTGCGGATAGTGACGCCTGTATCTTTGTATTCCTCAGCCAGAAAATCGTGAACGCAGTCAAACATATCCTGCAAATTATCGAAGGCGCTATGTTTGAAAGGCTCTACCAAGTCAAGGTCAAACTTCACGTTAGTAGCGGTATGTTTGGCAAAGCTGCCAGATCCAAACGATGAATATTTGTCGCTGCCGTAGTGATTGTGCATCTTGACCTTTATCTCTTCTCTACGATTCTTGACTTTATCCACGAATTCTTGTACGTGATGCATCTTGTGTGTGTCTAGCACCTCTCTCAAATGTTTGTTTTTATCAAAAGTCATATTTAAAAATTTTATATTTCATTATCGGCTGCAAATATACTATATTTTTTATAACCCAACAAATAAAAGTTCAATAAAATGTGAAATAATCTCATTTTGACACCTATAATTAAACTATTTATTCAAGATCTCTTGTCAGAATGAGAAAAAATCATTAACTTTGCACCCGAATAATAAAACAAGGTGGCGGCAACACCTATTATATACGGCACATATGTTACAGCAGTTTACAGTAGAGAATTTCCTCTCTTTCAAAGACCGAGAAGTTTTCAAACTTCAACCAGGCAAAGGATCAAGGAACAAAGAACATAAAGTAGAACCAGTAAAAGGACATTGGATTTTAAAATCCGCTGCACTGTTTGGTCCGAATGCCGGAGGTAAGAGTAATTTCGTAGAAGCACTTGAGTATGGAAAACGACTCGTGCTTTTTGGTACTCGTGCAGAAACTTTGATAGAGTATCATCCTTTTCGTTTAAGTTCTGAAAGCAAGAAGAAAGATACGACTTTCATCTACCAGATATTATGTAATAACAAAAAGTATGAGTATGGCTTTAGTTATAATGCAGAAAGAATCACAAAAGAATGGTTAAAGCAAATTACTCGTAAAACGGAATATATTATTTTTGACAGGGATATTGCGTCAAAAGATCCTTTCAATATATCCTATCTGATAAAAATAAACCCGAAAGAAGAAGAAAGACAGTTCCTGAACTTTTTTGCTAAAGCGACTCCCCAACACCAATTGTTTCTCCATGAGGTTATTAGTCGCAACCTCCGGGACAATGTCTCAAACATTGAAGATTTGTGGGAAGTTATAAAATGGTTTGCAGATACTTTAAAGGTCCTTTTCCCCGATACTCCATATAAACAGGGGGGAATGTTGAAAGCCGTAAATGATGAACAGTTGAAAGAAGGCTTCGGTGAGTTACTACGGTATTTTGATACAGGTATTCAGGCAATCGATTTAATTGATGTCGATTTTGACAAGCTTGGTATAACCCAAGATATGAAGCAGTTCATCAAAACTGATTTGTCAAAATCTAGCAATGCAGAAGCTTTTGGGTCTCTTAGGTTCGAAAACAATCTATACCTGATTACTTATGTAGACAGCACAATCAAAGCGAAAAAACTTCAAACCATTCACAACATAATTGATAATGATGATAAAGAGTATTTTTCACTAGGTGATGAGAGTGATGGTACGCAGCGTATATTTGATTATATACCTCTAATTTTAGATTTGATTCAGGGAGAAAAGGTTTTTGTGATTGACGAAATGGAACGTAGCCTCCATCCTGCATTAATGAGGAAACTGATAGAGTTATTCTTCAAATATTCCAATAATATTTCGACACAACTTATATTTACGACCCATGAAAGTACTTTAATGGACCAAGATTTGCTTCGAAGGGACGAAATCTGGCTTATAGAAAAAAATAAAGAAGATGTGAGCTCGCTAAAACGTTTAGACGAGAAATTTAACTTACGTTTCGACAAAGAACTTGAAAGAAGTTATCTAAAAGGACTCTTTGGAGCTTCACCTGACTTTGGGTCAGAGGGTGCAATATTAAAATTAAAAGCACTCTTAGGCTCTTAATGACAAAGGAGCCATCATCCAATAAACTCAAAGTAAAAATGATTGGAGAAATGGTAGTCCTCGTTAAGAGTCGGATTGTTGGCGAGGAATGATTTCTGAAAGATGGAAGTAGCGATATCTGTCTGTGGCTCCAGATGGTTGATTTGATACACGCCAGCACGAGGACGGGTGATGAAACCTGCTTCTATAAGCATTGGAAGGATGCAATACAGGCCATTAGGCAATGAGCGGTTGGTGCCGTATGTGGCAGACAACTTAGATGTAAGCAATGTAGTGGCCACTTCCTTCTGTGCGTGGAAATATCGACCGAGAACGGTAGTTACATCGTAGCAAAAAGGATATGCCGTATTGACCATCGAAATGCAAATCAATCCTTTGTCATCGGGATATTTCAAGGCTGTCACCACTTTGCTTTGGTTCTCTTGAAGGAAAGGCATCAACGTATTGTTCTTGCTCAATCGGGTGATGATATTCACAGCTTTCTTTATTCTGTTCTCTCCACTATATTCCATACGGGCCAACTCGGCAGCATAGTCGTTGTCGTAACTACCATTCAGAACTGCCTTTATAGCCAGTTCTATTGCCTCAATGGGTATTCTTTGGTTTATTCCTATTGTCGCTTCCATTACACTTGTTTCTTTAATGTTGCTAACGGCACCAGCATTTCCAATACATGACTTCCGCCATGAGAAATGCAGTCTGCAGCACCAAAGCACTTGTTATCTCTCCAAACCACACTATCACCATACACCATCCATTGTTCGATAATATCAGGATGTGATTTGACGAAATTTCCCTGTGTAGCAAGGTTGTTAAATATAAGATGTCGTAGCCCACGGCTTCCAGTCTCATACAGAGCGGCTTTCTCTTGCATGGAAAGATTCCCCCAACCATATGAAGGAACGCCACCGTGGTCAGCTGTGAGTATGATTTCAAAGCCCTTATCAATGATGCTTTTCAGGGTCTTTACAAAATTCTTTGCCCATTCTTCTGCATCATTGTAAAGCTGCTTCATAGAGTGTGCGCTGTGCATATCGTCATCAACTGTCATTGTGACGAAAGCCAAGCGTTCCACCTCATGTGGAATGTCGGGAAGATTTTCATAAACATATTTGACATGAAAATCCTCATAGTTTCTGGAGCACCAATAATTATACCAGAGCTTTTTCTCATTCGTTGGATTCTGAATATAGTTGCGTTCCGGTGCTGCTCCCCTAAAGATTGCCTGTCTTGACTGTTGGGTCACGCTGGGAATCCACGCATGGCAAACACCATTATGAGCTACAATTCCTTCATCAGTAAAATGCTCTTCTAAGATTGTATATTGCCAATAAGACAATCCATCAACGACCACTAATGCCACTTTAGAGCCAATTGAATAGGTTCGCTCAATATGCGCCAATATTTTGTGAACTACTCGTGGGCCTGTGGCAGTAATCAGCTGCCTGTATCTGGCATTAAGATGTTGTTGGAAAGATTGGTTAATATAAGCTATTTCAGGCTCCAAATCCTTGTACTTATCCTGTTTGACTGCCTTTACAATCTGTTTTGAAATCTGTTCTATGGTTTGAAGCGGTTTCTGCCAATCTATGACAATATCCATCATGTTTTGTTTGACAATAGAAATATCCTCTCCATCTTTTCCATACATAAATTCAGCAGATTCCATGACAGAAATTGTCTTTTGGCGGTCCATCAGGGCAACAGATTTGTTTTCAAAAAGATGTGCCATCATCTGATAGGTTATCTTATTGAGATCTATTGCCTGTTGGTTATAGGTCTGTAGCAGGTCACGTGTCTTAAAGGCTGTGACAAAAGCCTGATTATAGATGTCTACAACAAGTTTTGTAGTATCATCCATCAAAACCACAAAGCGGTTGGCGGTGTCCTCCTTGAATACTGTCTCAAACCAAACACGCAACTCCAACTGCGAAAATGAAAGAACAGTTATATCAGCCTGTTCCTTCATGGCACGTATAGTGTCTTCCCGACGTAAGAAGCCGTCTGGATTTGAGATCACGCTCAATCTTCTATATTGGCGTGTGATTTCTTTAACGATACATTGAAGCAGACTATCCATCTATTCTTACCTTTATAATATTCTTCACATCAGGCACCACACTTTGATGTCGCCTCATATTGTCCAACCATTGCTGCCGTTCTTCGTCAATCTTCCGAATCCGGCCTTTACGGATGTTCAATATGCCGATTCTTTCGGCACGTTGTCTTTGGAAATCCAAAGCTTTCAGACGTGCATCAGATTTCTTTTGGACAGTCTGAAGGATTTCCACCTCCATACGATGAAACACCTCGTAGAGTAGTTGCATATCCGATTCACTTTCAGGTGGCAGTTCTACTTCGCCAACATAACTATATGCATCTGCTGACTCAACAAGTTTATTCCATATCTGATTGGCATAAGCCGCATAGTTCTTTCCGTTGTCGGAAGTGAATAAAGCTACATACGTAACTTTACTTTCGGTAGGGTTCTTAGCGGAAACACGCCATAGGCTAAAGACTCCAGAAGTAGCTTTACTACCAGTGGCACGAATGACCGGCATTATTTGCTGTGATTCACTATCTATGCGGTCTAGCATACGGCAAACAAGATCATGCTGGAGAGTGATTTGTTCTGCAGATGGGTTTTCCAATGCGTGTTCTGCGTCGAAAACAGCATTTATTTTCATACCATCGTATTGATAGGTAGAAACACCTATCAGTGATTTATCCACCTTTCCACCACGGCTGACAGCATAGATGTCCATTAATTGCTCTAACCATACAGGTAGAGGACTGTATTTTACTTCTGCTGCCAGTTTGTTATCAATCTCCTCTTTGCTGATAGATGGCAGTATACCTTCTGTCGCTTTGTACTCGCTAAGTTTCTTCTTAATCTCAAAGAGCCAACTGTCACCGACGAACTCTGTACGGCGCGGGTCGAGTAAGGACTGCAAGTAAATTCGATTGATTTTGTTCTGCTCGATTGTAGAGTCCAAGACATCTGAAGTTTTGTCAATGCCCAGCTCATTGAGTATGGTATTAAGTTTCTCGACGATGATGCCATACACCTTAGCGTCAATGCTATTACTTGTAAGCATGTTGAAAGCCTTGACGATGTGTTTTTGGCCGATACGGTCCACACGTCCGATGCGCTGTTCTATGGCCATTGGATTCCAAGGCAAATCATAGTTTACGATGACGTGACAGAACTGCATGTTAAGAGATTCACCTGCCGCATCAGTTGAGATCATCACATCAGCCTGGTCTTTGAAATACCGAAGTGCATTCTGTCGTGCCTCCAGTTCCATGCTACCATTGATTGTGGCACATGAAAGCCCTTTGGCTGTCAGTTGTTTTTCAAGATACTGTTGCGTAGCTCTGAATTCCGTGAATACCAGCACCTTCATCAGTGGCTCACCTTGTTCCATGCGCTGCTGTGCAATGGTAAGGATGAGTGCTTCAGTCTTAGCATCCTGCTCCTGTCCCATACACACTCCTGCTTCCTCCACCAGCTCCTGAAGCACTTCCTCCTCAGTCCGACTGTCATTGGTGTATGCCACGGAATAGTCAGACGGTTGGAAATCGTCGAAGTCAGAAGTGTCATATTCCGGATCATAATCTTCTACCGACTCATCCAATCCGTTTTGCAAGCGGTATAGACGAGTTGAAAGAGCCGAATGGATGGCAGCAGTACTGCTACTTGCTATTTTCTGTAACATTGTCATCACCAGAGCTAATGCCGTATTGCGGTTTTGCTTTGCTTTGTTGAAAGACGTACGCACATATTCGGTCAAGTGTTCATATAGTTGCAGCTGCAGGTGATGACGTTCAGGCTCTAACGGAATCAACAGTTTTATTGTTTTCCGTTCGTTGAACAGTTTTTGTCCATTGTAATCAACAGCAAAACGCTTCTCTGAACGCATAACAAAAGGCTCAATCTCCTTCACGCTGGGCATATCCTCGCCCATGAAAGCATCTACATCAAGCAACTGTAAAACTCGGCGGAAGTGGTCGCTCTTGCCACGATGCGGTGTTGCCGAAAGGAGCAGCATACGTGGAACGGCATTACTCAGTGTCTCTGCTAACTGATAGCGAGACACCTGTGCCGATGACCCACCCATCTTGTGTGCCTCGTCGATGATTACTAAGTCAAAGTCAGCATTGACAACTGCCTCTATCCTATACTTGTTATAGGTGTCGATTTTCTCTTGGCTCCATCCTTGCCGGTGCTCCAACGGTTTCAGCGCATCGGTAGAGACAATGATTTGGTTGTGCTGCCTCCAGAAGTTCAATTCCTCTTCAGCTTCTATTTGTGAGAACATCGAAGCCATGGAGTTGATGAGTTGAGAGTCGTAGATATGGAACTGTTCCTTGAAGTGTTGTTGCAGTTCACTCTGCCATTGCAGCATAGCAGATTTAGGAACGATGAGTAACGTGCGTTTAATTTCGCCACGAAGTTTCAGTTCCTTTAGTGCCAATCCTGCTTCAATGGTTTTACCCATACCCACCTCGTCTGCTAGTAGGAAGCGGGTCTGTGGAGCTTTCATCAGTTTCTCCAGTATGAGAATCTGGTGTGGTAATGGAATCAGACTGCTTTCGTATGGAGCTAGTATGCGTTTCTGCGCGATTTCTTCTTTGATACGAGTAGCCAAAGCTATAAAGCGGATGTGAGAAATATCCTGGTGATGATCTTCCTCGAAGACAATATCATCCCATAACACTTGTTGGAAGCTGTTGTCTTCCACCAAGCGAATCCATGCTGTTCGTCTTCCGAACACCATTTTCTCGCCAATCAGTTCTATGTCCTTGCCTCTGTATCTCATTGTTTACGACCTCATTTGAGCGATGTCATAATATTGCAACAGTACTTCATCTTCTGTAAGGATGTTCTGCGGAATCTTATCGCCAAGTAACAGGATGGTGGCAAAATCCTTATCCTTGAAGCACTGCTTGAAGCCTTCGCGTAAAGCTTCGACGCGCACTTCCTTGATACGCGCCCGAGGTTTTTGAGCCATCTCCTTATAGAGGTTGAACTCCTTCATAAGGCTCTTGTGCTTCAGCTTCTCCAAGTCAATCTGCTTCTCCAAGTCTGGTACATGCCATCGGCCATTCTCATCCTCAATGAAGTTTTCTTCAAGAATGTCTTTCAATTCTGGTAGCACATCACCTTTACGCAAACCATTGACAGCTTGCATCCATTCCGGTGAAATCTCTTGATAGGTTTTTGGTTCTTTCAGTTGCAGTTTCAACCATTCTATACCGTTTGCTTCATCGCTCACGATAAGACCCATAGGCACAAAATCTGTGGTATGTTTGCGCTTTTCTTCATATTCTGCTGCCTGTGGAGCAGTGAAGTACATACCATCTCGTTCAATGAAACGTTCACGAAGCCCAGCCTGGAATTCCTGTGCATCCATTGGAATCTGATACCCATGCTGCACATAGTAAGAAATCAAACGGTCATAAAGAATCTTGGGGCTACGCTCAACAACGGTAGTAGTTGCATTGCCACGCTCTATGTGAACGGGTAGGTGTGCAAGATGTTCACTGAGGAAATCCCAAACACTATCTTTATTTGAACTGGATAACGCAAGTTTATCTGTCAACTCATCTGAAGGCTTGTAGCAAGTAATAACAAGATCTTGCTTTACAGCTGTAGTTGTAGTAACGGCTTTAAAAGAACCCTGTTTCTTGTCAAGCGCTGCTACATTTGCGACAACAAAGCCTACACCCTGCATGGCATTTTGAATGGAGTTCCAAACAGAAGCAGAAGTATTACTAAACTCCATAGTAAGCCATTTTCCAGGTTTTAATATGCGATAAAACTCTCGTAAAGAGTCATTCATCAATCTTTGATATTCAAAGAGTGTTTTGTGCTGAAACTCATTAACAATAGCTTCTTTAGAATTGTTTGTTGTAACTTTAAGCCATCCCTCCCATATAGAACTAAGTTCTGAATACATTATATTAGCTCCAAAAGGAGGGTCTACAAACATATAGTCGATAGAATTGTCGTTTATTGTTTCAAGAGAGGTTGCTGAGAGTTGCGATATTGCGCCATTTCCTCGAGTGGAATAATCTGTTGAGCTAAAATCGCGAATTTTGGCCCTAAGAAGATTTAGTGGATTCTGTTCAATGTTCAAAGATGGAATGAACAGTGTCCCATTTAAAATACCTCCTTTTCGATCTGTTCTAAATTTATACATTTTCGATGCGTTCTGCAACGTCGATGTTATCCAGGAAAGTGGTAAAGAATTCTTAACAGCTAATTGGTATACTCTGTTTAAAAAAATAAAATTGCGTTTAGTGAAAAACTGATGGCTATATTCAACACCGTTACTTCTTATGGGCTGAGATGTGTTAAAACCTTCGATAAGTCTTAGTGTCGGATAGTTTATACTATTGGAATAATCAATAGAGTTTATCAAAGCATTATCATATGCTTCTATGTTTTTTTCAGATCTTTTTCCTATGGTGTAATTAACTCTTACAGGAACTTTTTTGTTCATCTTGACAACATCTCCAACAATGGTATCATATGTGGATTCCCACGCTTTCTCCATATTTTTTTTACTGCATTCAAAGCCACAATGAGGACATGGAAACTTATCTCTTATCTCATTCTTGTCAAGGTCTACAGATTCATCCCAAAGAACGATCTCTTTGCCACAGGATGGACATGTAAAAACATCACTCCATATAGTGTAATTTACTTTGCCTTTTTTACCTTTAACTTCGGTTTCATACATCCAGCCCAACTCCTTTTCCACCTGGTCGAGTATACGATTTGCCTTGCTTTCAAAGTCCTTTGCATTAAAGGGAAGGGTGTAACTTGCAGCAATCAGGGTCGCAATTGGAGACAGGTCTGAACATATGCTGTGCCTAATTCCTATTTTTGCGTCTCTTTCTTTTAATGCTTCAACATCAGCCTTAGAACCGCACAAATTTGCAGCAACACCTGTCATACCAGTTCCAGCGAACCCATCAAACACAATATCGCCAGGCTGTGTATAATGAAGGATATATCTCATGATGGCTGGATGTGGACATTTGGTATGATAGGCATGTGCCATATAGATTGGATTATTTTTTCCTTCGCTCACATCACTTGCATACGGCTCCTTTACCTTAAAGGCTACCGTGCGTTTTCCTCCTGCTTCCAACTGTACCTTTTCCTTCTCCCATTCTGCAATGAAATCATTGAGCCAAGGATTAGGACAAGCAGTATAATATGGAGGGTCAGAGAGGTTGACAATATCATCATCCGCTCCAATGGGGAAACCTTCTATCTTCCGCAACTCTGGAAGTTTCTTCCGTAGTTCTTCACGGAAGTAAGCCCGTCGAGCTTCATCGTTTTCAAACTCCATGCCCAAGCATGTGACAGGTCCTTGCTGCTGATGCAGATTACTATTTTCTGCTTGTCTCATCTCTTCAAGAGAGAAGAGGTTTTGTTGTATATCAGCCATAACTATATGCTATTTTACGAGTTTCACAATGATACGTGGGTTTGCTTTTCCAGACGACATTCGAGTAACGAGGTCATTGAAAGCATTTTTCGCTTCATCTACGGACATAGCACGAGAGAAGCAGTTCACTAAATCTGACTGAGTGATTTCAACGGCAGTCATTCCGTGGTAAAGGCTGCTGATGATTGACTTCAACTGTGGTGCATACATTGCATCCAATTGAATGTCTCCATTCTTGAAGCGTGTGACGATACTCTGCTGTTCAGGGTCAAGCACCTCAATACTATCAGCAATCGACGGGTCGTCGAGAATCTCCAAGAAACTATTCACGTATGAGTTATAGATCTCTTTGATATCCTCTGCCAATTGATTGATGTCTGGCAGAGCCTGCGCTTCCTTGGGATTGAAACCATGGAACGGCACACGACGGATGGCATCGACAGTTACTTGAGGATTAGCCGTTTCCAACAAACGCATGTGACGTTCCCATTCGTCGAAACGAGTAGAAAGAACAAATGGAGCATCGCAAACAATCTTGCTGATAGTGTAGTCAGTATTACTCATAATGCGCATCTTCTGCTGAAGCTGTGCCTCGTTGATATGTGAGCGGCGATATGCATCAAGATAGTATTTCGCATACTCATCACGCAAAGCCTTGAACTGATTGTTAAACTCTGCGTTTTTACGCTCATCAGCACTCATCAGCACATCAGGAAGACTGTCTTTCAATTGTCGCATCTTCTGTGCTAAGTCATCATTGGCATAAGGAGTTGCCTGTTCAAGATATTGCACTGACTCACGGAATTCACCGATACTGATAAACAATTTCTCTAATCGGTCAAGTTCCTTTTGTGTTTCAAGTGTCTGTTTCAGATTCTCTTGAGCCCATGTGTCAGGCAAGTTCTTTATTCGAGCTTTTGAATTGTAGTTCTGCAGTTGGTCGCACAAACCTTTCAGGGATGTCATGCGATTGCGCAAGGTCATTGCATCAGATTCTGCTATAATCTCAATACCCATCAGATTGACGCCACCAAACAGTTTTGTTTCCAGCTTTGCTGCACGACCAGCCACATCGCGTGCCGCTTGCATCAGTTGTGGAATGGAGGAAGGATTATCAAGCTGTTGGCTAAGGTCACGTCCAACCAAAGACATAAATAGCAACTTCAAAGCTGCAAAGTTATATCCTCTCGGTGCTCTGATGCAGCGGAAAGTGATATAATCACGATGGGCGGTATTCTCAATTTCAAAGATGTTGGCAGCAGTAATCACCTTGCCACTTCCCATTACCAGTTCCATCTCACCCATTGCAACGAGAGCAGCCATGACAATAAACTCATAGCAATCCTCAATCTGGAAGTCATTACTTAGATAGAGGTCACTTCCACGCCAGAATAGGTGCAATATCTCTTCACGGTTGATAACCTGCCCATCCGCTTTCTGATGCAGTATATTCAGCAGACTGTTGGCAAAAGGCGAAGCCTCATGAACAAGCCCACCATCCCACAGTCCCAGACCTGCAAGAAGGTATTCACCTTCACGGTTTGACTCTGCTGGTTTGATTATCTTGGATTTTGCTGCCTTGATGCGACGGTCGATATTTCCCTTGCCCGTAGGTTCAGGGAATAGCGTGAACTTCGGGTAGTCAGGATTCTCCTCGTTAAAATGTCCTTCAAATACTTCTGAAGCTACACGGCTGATAGCATCCTCCTTCGAATCGGCCTGCTGTACAGGATATGAAGATAGCGGATGTGTCTGTCCGCAGTATTGCACTTGCGTCTTCGAATAGAATTCCTGATCGAAGAGGTCTCGCAGCTTCTCAAAGTATTTCTTACGCAGTGACTCGTAGAAACCTTTCTGTGCGCTATCGGCGTTATTGCCGAGTGCAATGGCACTACCATAGTGAGCAATCAAATCACGGATTTCTTCACTCAGGTCATTCATCAAGAAATACACTTCGTCGGGCTGGTCGCTGAAGTGTTTTCCTGTAGTGTCAAAGATGGGTGGGAAATAGATATAGAAGTGTTGTTCCGGCTGAGTAGTCGGACGCTCATTGTCATAGCCCATGAAGATATAACCATCGCGTGTGACATTGTGGGAATTCCATTTGATGGCGTAGGGCCAAATCTTGAATGAGCTGCGATAAACTTCATCCTCTATGGGCAGAGACTCTTGCAAGAATTGATAGAAATACTCATCCTTAGTTCCTTCGGGCATATTGCCAGCATAGATATTGACCATTTCCTCATAGTTGATACCACCTTCAACGCAGAGGTGGTATTCGCCGTTGTCTTTATTCTTGAAGAAATACTGGCCAGCGGTAAACTCTTGAATATTGTGTGCCACACTTTCGATAAACATCTGCAACTCATCGAAGTTTTCATAGATAGCATTGACATAGCAGAGGTCGTTGGTCAGTGTTTCTGCTGAAGCACCATTCGTTTTGGAAAGATCCTGTTGCAGAATCTTCACGGCACAAGCATTGGCTATACGACGAGCCAAGTCAATGCGGTTGCGACGGGCCCCGGTGAAGTTATCTGTAATCTTACTATTGATGGTCTGCATAATTTCTGATACACGAGCCACATCTGGGTCTGTCTTCAATGTAGCATTTCCATCCATATACTCCCAATAGCTGTCATAGCAGATAAGTCCTGGTTGATCATCGGGAATGTTTGTATCAATAATCTCGCTAAACTTTGACGACAGCGTCTTCATGATTTCGCGTTGGCTCTTGCCTGCTTTAATCAACTCAAAGTTTTCAAAGTATGAAGGATGGACAGGGAACAAAGTGATATAATCATCGATATGTCCATGCATGTGAGAGAAGTACTTGGTAAACTTTTCCAGATGGTCGCGAATGAATTGTCTTTGTTGGTCATCCTTGTTTAGCATACGCTTTTGAGCAATATACTTCACGTCCTCTTTTGTAATCGTCAATGGGCGGTAACGGTCATTGACGTGGAGCAGCATTTCACGGGCGAACTGGAATTCAGGAGCGTTATATATCATCTCCTGTACACCAAAGGCAATGCGGAACTTTGTCTGATTAGAAATCTGTGCCAAAGCTTGTAACACCTGAAGGTCACGATTCAACTTGTCAGCTCCACTGCGTCCTTTCAAATACGCCAGCATTTCGTCAATGACCAACAGCAAGCCTTTGTCAGGATACTTCTCTTCAAAAGCCGCCATCATCTTCTGAAGCTTCACGTCATTGTTTTCAAACGTGGTGTCGTTGGTCAATGAGTAGTCAACTCCAAGGTTTGAGAGGAATTTATCTATCTGATAGCAGACAATTCCCCATAGTTCTTTTTCAGAATTGATTTCAAAGCGCAGCACTTTGTACTTTCCTGCTATCTTTGAGAGGTAGGCTTTCGCTTGCTCATCAGTAACATATTCCAGGTACTGCTCATCTTCAGCTATCAGCGAGAAGAGAGACATCAGGTGAGATTTACCTGTACCATAGCTACCGACAATTTGGAGTCCAAAGAATTCCTTGGGTTCGTGTCTGCCATTAACGATAATCTCGGTTTCTGTAAAATCGAGATTGCAACATATTATCGGTATGTAGCTCTTACGGTATTGTTCTGAGAAAACAAACGTCTCAACAAACTGCTGACGCTTTCTTTCATCACGAAGATCACCGAAACGAATAACCTCGGTAATAGGCTTGAAGTGTATTAAATCACGGTATTTCATATGCTATTATTTAGTAAATTTCGATGTAGGATAATCCATGAAGGTCGATAAAAGAAGCATCACCTTCCTGAAGAAAATAATAACGATCAGATTTAATAATTCCATCTGAAAGAATGATGACCACCTTGTTTATAGAAGCACTGTCTATAACGGATTTCAAGTTGAACGCCAAATCAGGTTCAAATAACACACCTATGTTATCAAGTGCTACGTAAAAACCAATTTCATCATCTACATTGGTTGATGATAAAATCTCATCCAAAACTTCTTCGGCCATGTATGCTATCATAGAAGAACGGAGGTCCTGTTTTACAAGACTTTCAGCCAGTGCCTTTCCCACATTTACAAATGTGAGTCCTTCTATTTGCTCATGGCAAAAGACCAGACGGTTTCTTGTCGCTTGAGCTAAATAATCTGCTATGATAGCTTTCATAAGTGCCATTATCAAAGAACTCCCAAGTGTGTCTCGACAGGCGACCAAGCCCTTTTTACACAGCGAGGTAGTTCTATTATTCTTTGTTTTGCCTTACGGCTTTTGGTGGTCTTTATCGAGAATATCCGCAACCCGATAGAAGCACTAAATGGAGAGTGTATTCCATTCGTCTCTTCGTAAGAGACGGAAAGGAATAAGAAAGCCTTGATAATTCGGCAAATCGCTCTATTCTTTCCTAATGTTTGCTAAACAAAGTGAAAATATAATCTCATAGATAACCATTTTTACATTAAATAAGGTG
>JAZNGG010000057.1:0-58474 GCA_045576355.1 Bacteroidales bacterium | reverse complement strand
GATGCTTGAAGATGCGGCAGAATCGCCTCCAGACACCTAAGAAAACTGAAGTAGGGCCTTGTCGCAAGTAATAAAACATCCCAACTCCTATGTTACAAAGAGTTGGGATGAGGATGTCTATGTTTAGCGGACAGTAATAATATAATATAAAAAGAGACTAAGCACGCGCATAGTCTCTTTTTATGTATTATCACCTAAAGTTTTACTTCTTCATCGCTTTTGCCAACTCGATACAACCCATAATAAAAGGTCCTGTCGCTTTAGCATCATTTTCGCGGATACGTTCTCCGATGTAATACTCGAACGATCCGTCACGATAGGGATTACCGCCCAATCCTCCGACTGCACAGCATCGGGTCAGAGAGAGTGTCCCATCAGCATTCTCCTTTAAAAGAGTTTTCTGCAAGCCTTCATAAGCCTTTTGAGCAACTTTCAGATATTTCTTATCAATATAACCCTTATTGATTGCTTTGGCATAGGCATAAAGGAACTGTGTAGTCACCGAAGCTTCCGGATAATTGCCTTCACGCTTCGGGCAGTCGAGCACCTGATACCAAAGCCCATCCACCTGATAACGGGGAAGAGAGGCGGCAAGACCTTGCACATAAGCTATCACACTATCACGCCCTGCCATATCTGCCGGGATATAGTCCAGCACATCGACCATCGCCATAAACCACCAGCCGACAGAACGTCCCCAGAAATTAGGAGAATGTCCCACTGCATCTGCCCAGCGCTGATTTCCGCTTTCATCCCAAGCATGATGATATAATCCGGTCTTGGGGTCATAGGTATGCTTGTGACAAGTGATGATTTGGTGCAATGCCTGCTGTTGCCACTCCGGTTTGTCAAATGTCGCGCCATATTGTGCCATATAGGGAGATGCCATATATATACCATCCAACCACATTTGATGCTGATAGATCAACTTATGCCAAAATCCACCATCATGAGTACGAGGCTGATTTTTCAATTGTTTGATCAGCAGATCCATCGCCTTCTTATAACGAGACGAAGAGAGTGGTGTCGTGGCTGTCTCTTTCAAGCCCAATGCAGTTTCATGTTTGCGAGCTTCGGCATAAAGATCGAAAAGAGTCTTACCTGAATTGATAAAATCCAGATTGTAGGTCTCCATCTGATATTTATGGATACCACCATCCTGTGTCACTAAGGCATCCACCCAACGCGCCACATAATCATAATATCTCCGTTCGCCGGTATTATGCCACATCTGCAACATGGCACAGCAGCCGACACCCTGGGCATAGCCAAAGAAATAGCGCTTGCCATGATCGAGCTGATAAGCCTCCGGGAATCGGGTCATTTCGCTATCAGCAAAGCGCTGCGCCATAACTGCCGGATCCTTGATAGGAGCCGGTAGCTGCGCATAGACCATCCAGGCACAACAGCCGATGAGAGTCAATAGCAGTCGTCTCATAATCGGTTATTCATTTTCTTTTAAATCCAAACGCAAGTTAAGTTCCTCTAACTGTGCCGGATCAATCGTTGTCGGAGAATCCATCATCATGTCGCGACCGGAGTTGTTTTTCGGGAATGCGATACAATCACGGATAGAATCCAACTCTGCAAACATGCTCACGATGCGATCCAAACCGAATGCCAAACCGGCATGCGGAGGTGCTCCATACTTAAACGCATTGATCAAACAACCGAACTGAGCCATCGCCTTTTCCGGGGTAAAGCCAAGCATGGAGAACATACGCTCCTGCAACTGGCTATCGTAGATACGAACCGAACCGCCACCCAATTCGACACCATTGATCACGCAGTCATAAGCCCACGCACGCACCTTGCCCGGATCAGTATCAAGCAACGGAATATCATCGGGATTAGGCATCGTAAAGGGATGATGTGTGGCATAAAAACGCTGAGTCTCCTCATCCCACTCAAACAACGGGAAGTCGATCACCCAAAGCGGAACAAAACGAGACTTGTCCATCAATCCCAAACGCTCGCCCATCTCCAGACGTAAAGCGCAAAGTTGCTTCTGTGTCTTGCGTATCTCACCACAAAGGATAAGCATCAAATCTCCAGATTTGGCACCAAAACGCTCTATCCATGTAGCAATCACCTCGGGGGAATAGAATTTATCCACCGAAGACTTAACGGCTCCGGTTTCATCAATCTTAATCCAAATCAAACCTTTGGCACCAATCTGGCTGCGCTTCACAAAGTCTGTCAACTGATCAATCTGTTTGCGAGTGTATGACGCACATCCCTCAGCACAGATACCTGCCACATAGGGAGCATCATCAAAAACAGCAAACTGTCCACCGGGAATCAAATCTTTCAATTCGACAAACGTCATCCCGAAACGCAAATCAGGCTTGTCCGAACCATAATACTTCATGGCATCAGCCCAAGTCATACGCTGGAAATCTTCTGTCATCTCGATCCCTTTACAAGTCTTGAACAAATACTTGATCAGTCCTTCAAACATCTGGATAACATCTTCCTGTTCACAAAACGACATTTCACAGTCGATCTGAGTAAACTCCGGCTGACGATCTGCACGCAAATCCTCATCACGGAAACACTTCACAATCTGGAAATAACGATCAAAACCGGCTACCATCAGCAACTGTTTGAACTGCTGCGGGCTCTGTGGAAGGGCATAAAATTGTCCGGGATTCATACGAGATGGAACCACGAAGTCACGAGCACCCTCCGGAGTAGATTTGATCAAAAATGGAGTTTCCACCTCCAAAAAGTCCTGTGCATCGAGATAGCGACGCACCTCAAAAGCCAACTTATGACGCAACTCCAAATTACGACGCACACACGGACGGCGGAGATCAAGATATCTGTAAGTCATGCGCAAGTCATCACCACCATCAGTCTTGTCCTCGATGGTAAACGGTGGTACCTCGGCACGATTAAGAACCTTCAATTCGGTCACGATAATTTCTATCTCGCCCGTAGGAATATTCGTATTCTTACTTTCGCGCTCCGACACGGATCCGATCACCTGAATTACAAATTCTCTACCAAGATGATTAGCCTCCTCACACAGCGCAGCATCTTTCTCCTGATTAAAGACCAATTGAGTTACGCCATAGCGATCACGCAGATCAACAAAGGTCATACCTCCCATTTTTCTAACACGCTGTACCCAGCCGGCAAGTGTCACAACTTCTCCCACATTACTGAGACGAAGTTCGCCATTGTTTTTTGTTCTGAACATCGGTTTATAGTATATGTTTTTGTTTCAAAAGTAAAATTATCCTAAAAACAGGGCAAATTCCCTCAATTCTCAAAAAAGAGTATAATTTGGGTAATTTTAATTATGCAAAGGTAATCTAAATTTGATATTCTTGCACAATTATAGGGGTAAAATGTGTTATTATCACCATTTTTTTGCACAAAAACACTTATATGTGAATAAGATTTGTTACCTTTGCACTCAGTTTGAGAAAAATAATTTCTCAGGAACAACAAAAACAAATTAACACAAATTAAGACTTAAAGCCAAACCGTTCTCTATGGAGCCTACACTTAAAGCCTATTTTGAAAAATCTGTTACGACTTATTGGAGTCATCCCTCCCTTTCAGATTTTGGTGATGAATCATTTACTTATGCAGAAGTAGCTACCCAAATTGCCCGATTCCACACATTCTATAAGAATGCCGGCATCGTGCCCGGTGACAAAATCGCCCTTTGCGGAAAGAACTCCGCTCGCTGGGGTATCGCGTTTCTTGCCACCATTACCTATGGTGCAGTAGCTGTTCCTCTATTACATGAGTTCACCCCGGACAACATACATTGGCTTGTTAATCACTCTGAAAGCCGTCTATTCTTCGTAGCCGACAATCTTTGGCAACAGATATCACACGACAAAATGCCCCAGCTTGAGGCTATCATCCGAATCGACAACTACGAATTAGTATCTTCTAAAAACGATAAGATCACTGCAGCTTGGAACAATTTGGAGCAAGCATTTGCAGAAGCATATCCGGAGGGATACAAACCATCTGACGTACATTATTATGAACATGAGGATGATGAATTGACCCTCATCAATTACACCAGCGGTACGACAGCAGCATCCAAAGGTGTGATGATCCCGGCTCGTGCCATCTGGAGCAATATGGCATTTGCCGATGAAGCTCTCGCCATGATGGGTCCCGGCATGAACATCGTCTCTATGTTGCCGATGGCGCACATGTATGGCATGGCATTTGAATTCCTTTATGAGTTCTGCGTAGGATTCCACATCCACTTCCTCCGCCAGTTGGCTCCCGCCACCATTCTTAAGGCAATGCATGAGGTCAAGCCCAACCTGATCGTAGCAGTGCCGCTCATCCTGGAGAAAATCATCCGCCGCGGTGTACTTCCTGTGATCAACAAACCACACATGAAGATACTCCGGAGCATCCCAGGCATCAAAAACATCATCAATAACAAGATCCGCACAAAACTCTATAACACCCTCGGTGGCAATTTCTATGAAGCGATCGTCGGAGGTGCCGCATTCAGCCATGACGTAGAAAAAGTTTTGAAAGAGATTAAATTCCCCTTCACCGTAGGTTATGGCATGACAGAGTGTGCTCCGATCATCTGCTATCGCGACTACAAAGAATTTGCTGCTCAGAGCTGTGGAGAGGCAGCACCTCGCATGGAAGTAAAAGTTTTGAGTAGCGATCCGCAACGTGTTCCCGGCGAGATCGTAGCCAGAGGTGCCAACGTGATGTTGGGATACTACAAAAATCCGGAGGCTACCAAGCAAGCGATCGATGATGAGGGTTGGCTTCACACCGGAGACATGGGTGTGATCGATGCTGACGGTAACGTATTTATCAAGGGACGTATCAAAAACATGCTCTTGGGTCCCAGCGGACAGAATATCTATCCGGAGGAGATCGAAGACGCAATCACTTCTCTTCCTTATGTTATCGAGTCTGTCGTAGTACAGCGTAACACCAAACTCATAGCTCTTATTTACCCTGACTATGATGCCGCACGCAAGGATGGGTTGGAAAGCAAAGAGCAAATCTTAGAAGTGATCGAGAAGGAAAGAAAGCAGCTCAACAGCTCGCTGCCGACTTACTCACAACTAAGCGGCTTTGAGTTACAGGACAACGAATTTGAAAAGACTCCGAAGAAGTCTATCAAGCGTTTCTTGTATTCATAATTTTTCACGAAATATAAACCATAAATACTGCGTCCGAATTAGTTTTCGGGCGCAGTATTTTTATAGATTATAATATATATAAATAGGTAAAAAGATGAATAATGTCAGATCGGTCATTAGACCGATTGAGGTATAATTGCGCATCTTCAAAAAAAAATTTCATATGCAATAAAACTTTTTATGCACATAAATGTTTTAATAGTACATCCACCGATAAAAGATGACAATGTTGGCTTCAGCTCCCTAAAATAAGTTGCGGCCAACAACTCTTTAAAAATCGGTAAAAGAGTTTTGGAATATTTTACCCCAAACAGCATAAAAGCAAAGTAAAAATCAACCATTTTTCCCAACCCAAATAGGAGAAGACATTCATAAACATCAGCAAACCAATAAACCATCAGACAGATAAGACAATGCAATTTTTATAGTTTCAAAGATTTAAGTTGCACAATACTGTCAAAATGATTACATTTGCATATTCTATAAAAAAATCTATATATGTTTATCAGTACTAACAACAACCTCGAAAAGCGAGAGCATAAAGAAGCCTCTGCTTACGATCCGGAATTAGATAAGATCTATAAAAACGGATTACAACATTACAAAAACCAAGAATGGCAAAATGCCTATAAACTCTTTTTACATGCAGCAAGTAAAGGACATCCTCTATCTCAATATGCTGTCGGTTATATGATTTTCAAAGGAGAAGGGACGGAAATCAATTTTGGAGAAGGATTAAACTGGCTGCAAGTAGCCATGTCCTCTCGCATCGAGGCAGCTTATATCCTATTAGGGCAAACACTTCTTACAAAATTCGAAGAGGATGCCATCCTCCAAAAAGGGATTAAAGTCTTAGAAGAAGGAGCTAACGTCATCAACTCCATCTACTGCATGTCGATGCTCTCTGAGATCTACCGAGGAGACTGTACTCCGATAAAAAGAGACATCGATAAATATTTCTATTGGACTTTAAGAGCAGCAGACAACGGCGAAGTCAGTGCTAAAAATGAGATCGCCTATATGTATAATAAAGGATTAGGATGCGAAAAAAGTCACAGCAGAGCCTTATATTGGTATCATAAAGCAGCACAAAGAAATAGTCCGCTGGCAGAATATCGATTGGGCGAAATGTATGAACTGGGTCTCGGCACCAAGCCTAACCTGAAAGAGGCAATAATGTGGTATAAAAGATCGGCCAAACGAGGATTCAAACCTGCATCAAGAAGACTTAAAATCATCGAATCATAACATACTCCTATAAAAACAGATAACCTATCCGGTCGTCTCCTTCCAAGTTATGACATTCTTAGACACATTTAATGCCCATTTACCAATAAAATGGGCATTTATTGTAACTATTTTGCATAAAGATTTGCTTATTCACTTTTTTTAATTATATTTGCAACACATTAAATAATAGAAATATAAATCAAGAAGACACAAACTCCGGTATGGTTGATAAAAACAAAGTTACCATCTACGATCTGGCTACAAGACTTAACACGACAGCCTCCACAGTTTCTCGCGCACTTCAAAACAATCCTCGCATCAGCCAAAAGATGCGTGAAGCAGTGCAAGCCTTAGCCAAAGAGCTCAATTATCAGCCCAATCCTATTGCCCATCATCTGCGGACCGGACGAGGCAATGTATTGGGGATTATCGTTCCTCGTATCGATCGAAACTTTTTCGCTTCAGCCATCAGTTCTTTTCAGGAGACTGCACAAAAACAGAATTTCAATGTGATCATTGCAGCCAGCAACGAATCTCTCATCGAGGAGCAAAAGGCTGTAAGAGCTATGATCGCTAAAAAAGTGGATGGTCTCGCCATCTCTCTCTCTGTGGAGTCCGGAAAACAGCAATATGAAGAGGAGTGCCGGATGAACAATATTCCCCTTGTCTTTTTTGACCGTGTACCCAGTTCAAAGACAGCAGACACCGTAGCCAACGATAACTTCCAGATCGGCTATGACGCTGTCGTACAATTATATAAAATCGGATGCACTAAAATAGGACACTTTGCCGGACCTATGGCATTACGCTCCTATACCGATCGATATAATGGCTATCGTAAGGCATTGGCAGACATCGGTTTGACCTATAACGAAGAGTGGGTATTCTATAATGGCATTACACTTGAGACCGGTTCGGAAGCGGCTCAAAAAATATTGACATCCTCCAATCGTCCCGATGGCATCTTCTCGGCAGGTGATTTCTCTGCCATTACTGCCATGGATATTTTCAGACGTAAGGGGCTGAAGATCCCACAGGACATTGCGATCATCGGTGTCGCCAACGAGCCGTTTGACAGTTTCCTTTCCACCCCCCTCTCCTCTTTCGATCTGCATCAGCAGCGCATGGGCGCCGTAGCGGCTCAAATGCTTCTCTCCAGAGTCAAAAACGAGGGGACAGAGCCCTCCTCCAAACGGCCATCCAACCTCATCGTTCAGCACGACTTGATCCTACGCGCTTCTGCGCTCAACAAATAAAGATCTCACCTTTATGTGATAGGATAAAAAGGATACGTCCAATTCGGCGCATCCTTTTTCTTTTTTTAAACGGCCGGGCGGCCTAATGACCGATTGGGGATCAATTACGATTTATTAACACCCATTTGCAATCTAAGCCTAACAAAATAAATAATCCGCCCAAGAAGTGTACTGCACGGGCAGAAAGTAAAAACACTTGATCCAAATGCCCAACGGCATCGGTTCAGATCATACTCTTCGTTTTAGACCGATCATTACATTCATGACGATAAGTGAATGAGGGTACGCTCGTGACACAACGAGGCTACGCTCGTGGCACAACGAGGGTACGCTCGTGACACAACGAGGCTACGCTCATGGCATAACGAGGCTACGCTCGTGGCACAACGAGGGTAGGCGTATAGACATCTTCGTGGCGATACCGGAGCAAATTCTTAACAAAAAAAGTAGCGAAGATAGACGAATCTATCCTCGCTATGTATAAGTTGATGGGGGAACTCCCTCGTGTCTTGGGCTTTGCATGCTGAGGGGTTTACCCCTATGATAGTTATGATTTATGGTTTCTCTGTGCTCCGTACTTAGTTTTCTTGAAACCCCTAAACCATTCAATCGTTAAACGCCTCAACCGACTTCTTCACAAAGATACAACATCCGAAAGCCGATGTCAAGAGGGATAAAGACTTTTTAACAATGAGATTCTCTGAGGAATCTAATCATTACTCTTACCAAAGACAATGGTCTTGGCAGAATGAGACTTTAAATAATATTTATATATAATTCGTTGCCGATAAACATAAGGATCACTAATCCCATATACATCTTTAATATACACACCAAAATTCAAGTAATAACATTTCTCAAAATTTTGAGAAGAAGAATAGGTGATCGTGTAATTCATACTGAGGGGGGTATTCTCCTCAGTATATTCACGATATTCTCCGCGATATAAATCAGGAATTTTAAAATCATTAGGTAAAACCTCACTAACGCCTGTTATGATGTCATCGCCCCCCTTTATTTCCAAATAATCATCCTTGGACAGCAACATTTTCCCTTTAGGCGGGATCGTTAGCAGTCGGGAATCCTGATGCTCGATCATAGTAGTGTTGCTTTTACCTCCTCCGACATTTACACCGCTTGCCAAAGTTCCGACCACACCTCCGACTCCAAGGGCATCAGCGACGGATCCCATATTCACTCCCATGCCTTTATTACTACCGCCCAATGTGGATACTTTTTCAGAATTGTAATATAATCGGGTCTTCCCATCCGAAGATTGCCGAAAACAATGGGCTTTGTCTATATAGATAAATTGCGAGGTCTTGTTGGTAATTTCTATGACATATTTAGCTTCATGATCTTTGCTCTCATGTGGAGTATAAGATGTTCGATCTCCGATTTCATCTTCGTCTTTTCTACCATACAAAAATAAACTCTCCGATTGAGTAGCTTGCCTCAATAAAATTTCAATATCCTCGGTAGATAATATAGATGTAGCTGTAATACCTAACGTTCCAATAAAATCATAAGCCTTTTTCTTTTTGGGTTTATCCTGATCCTTCAGAATATACTCATGTTGGTTGTTGTTATATTCATCGATCAGCGCTTGATTATTCTCCGCCGGGGTGGCACAGATGGGCTGACCGGGGGCGGAGCCTTCTTCAGATTGGTTTGCTGCCGACTGTGCCGAAGGACGAGGAGCCTCTGCTTCGAAGACATCCTTATCCCCATTCTGATACTTTATGATGAAAACCTCTGCTTTAGGAATGCTATAAGTGGGACCATCGGGATTGGACCACTTCTTGTATTCTACCTCCGCAGCAGAGATTTTCACCACCTTTACCGAAAGTTCATCACCATTGCGTTTAAATAAAACATCCTGTGCCGAAACGGCAGTCGCTACGCTCCAAACCAAAGCGGCAGCTCCTAATACTTTAAAAAGTTTCATGGGTATTTTCCAAGCCCTCCAGCTGCCACAAGGCCGTTATAGGTTTTTAATACAAGAAGCGTGGAGCTGTATGCCACGTCCTCGTGTACAGGTGCTAGGAAAACCTTCGTAAACAGATGTGGAAATAACAGCTCCACGCTTACGCGCGGAGACCATCATACCTTCTCTTGTTTAACGTGATTGAAGTTTCCTAGGCTTTGTACACGCAAGAAGAAGACATAACGCCTCTTTTATAATATTGTCTTTGAATTTAGTATGCTAAATCCGTTGCAAATGTACGGATAATATAAATAGCATGCAAAAAAGGGTTGGAAAAATTTGGCTGTGAGCATAAAAGAGGAACAAACATTTCTGCAATGAGAGCGAGCCAAACAGAATATAGAGATGGGATTGTCTAACAAGTCTTAAAAAATAACATCACCCCTGTCAGAAGTGCATCTGGCAGGGGTGAAATCGTAAAATTTGGACTTGTTAGACAGTCTCGATAACTGATCAGATGATTATTTTCAGTAGATTAAAATTCAGGGCATCTCAAAAGAGGATCTCTGCGCAGAAGACCGATTTCCCTGCCACTTTTCCTTCGACCCAGTGACGAGCTGTGGTACCCTCCTCGAGGACTGCACGGAAAAACTCTACATCGTCTCCCGGGCGGGTCTCCTGATTGAAGTTGATTTTCACCTCACGCACCGGTCGGCTTGAAGTCACAGCATAGTCCAATGCGTCCATTGCCCAAACCAAATACATGGCATTATTGGTGTGTCCATTCATATCTATATCCGAATAACCGACACGATGCACACCGGCAGGCACCGGATCAACATCTTTAGGCATCTGGATGCGATCACAACTCTCCTCGATGGCATGATCGTGACAAGCGGTTGTTTCATCCAGCACCACACTTCTCACCAGGCGACGAGTATCAATGTTAACGACAAGCCATGAAGTAGTGGCCTCAACGCAGACACTGCCATCATCACCCAAAAGCTGAAAATCACGCAAGTAAAAGAGTCCCTCCGGACCTTTGTGCCACGTGCGCAAAGTCATCTCATCACGCCACTTCGGATAACTATTAAATCGAAAATGCATCCGTGACAATACCCACGCGGTACGGGTCTGCTGCAATTGATCAAAACCAAATCCGAGGATATCGGCATGACGATTGGCCAACTCCTGAGTCATATCCATAAATGCCGCAGGACGCAAACCACAATTCACATCGGTCGCATAGCATGGGATGTGAAAACGTCTTTCCAACTTTTCTACTTTCTTACTATCACTCATTTTAATTCTAAACTAAAACCGTCTTAAAAATTATAATATCCTCTTTTTATCGCTCTGCCGGTGTGGTCACATTATTGCTATAAGTCGATTTATCGTCTTTCTTCACGAGTTTTTTAAGCATCTTGCGAGACTTCTTCATTGCTTTATCGACCACCTTTTGCTTCAGCAATATCTGCTCAAATCCCAAGTCACGCAAGCCGGCTGCAGCACTGCGAGCATTGAGTTGTGCACCCAATAAGGAGGTGTGTGTATGATCATGATTGAAATAGATCTTGGCATCCTCTTTACCGACTTTATCGAGATAGTCTGCACTCAGATTGTGCACATCGACAAAGGCACATCCGGTCTCTTCGACCACTTCACGATACCACTTGCCATAGCTGTCATTGCGGCGCTCGATCTTCCCCTTGGGCCACTCATTGCGAGGAGTGAGACTGAGCAACACGGGGATGCCCCCTTTCTCACGAACATCACCGATAAACTTTTTCAGATACCACCCGAAGCTATAGACAGCCTCATAGGTACGGTCTGATGCCAACCGATAGACATGCATCGTGTCCTTAGCTGAAGCGATTACTGCACGCTCTCTCTGACGATCGATCGGACCCATATCATTATGACCAAACTGAATCAAAACAATGTCTCCGGGCTGCACACTGTTATAGACGAGATCCCAACGCCCCTCTTTCAAGAAAGTACGTGTGCTGCGTCCCGCCTTGGCGCAATTGACCGGAGTACACTCCGTCGTATCAAAAACGAGTGTCATCTGGCTGCCCCAGCCCCACATACCGTTATTATCGCGATCCGTATTCTTACCCGTAGAGTCTCCACAAAGGAAGACTACCGGCTTGCCGGGTTTGCGACGCACCTGAACGGTGGGCAAAGTCAAATCCTTCAAATACTCTTTGAGAGCCAATCCCGGACAGTTCTGAATGGCAAGCGCAGCACTATAAGCATTATTTTTCGCTCCAAAAGCCGAGGTATGAATCTTATCTGCCGGAGTAAACATATAGTTGGTCTTCCAATGTCCGAATTTCTCCAAACGGCGTGCGGACTCTCCCTCTAAGTCGATCCACGGACATCCCATCTCCGCTGCCACAGCTTTACCCCATGGGGTGAAATTCTTGAGTTTGCGGGTGATCGTAGAATCATTATCCCAAGAGTTACGGGGAGTCAATGATGCCAAAACGGGATATGCACCCTTAGAGCGAACATCACGGATAAACTTACGCATATATTCTCCATAACTATAGACCGTATCGGCAACACCTGTCTCCTGGATCGTGACATAAAGCACCGTATCCGGATCTATCCCGGGGATACTGGCACGGGCACGACCGCGATCATAAGGACCATTATCATTGTGTCCCAACTCGATAATCACCCAGTCTCCTGCCTGCACACCTTCCAGGACAGGACGCCACAGACGATTATAAAAAGTACGCGAACTGGTGCCACCCAAAGCATGATTCTCCACAGTGATCTTTGACTCATCAAACCACTCATGGGCGAAATAACCCCAGCCCCACTGACCGTTATTACCATTTCCGAGCGTACCGGTACGCATCGTACTGTTGCCCACAAGGAACAACACCGGATTATTACCCTTACGGCTGGATCCCGGCACAGGTCGGGCAGACTGAGCCAGGTTGAGACTGTCTAAGGTCAGATCCTTAACGTTATTGACATCCTCTACGCCTTGCATTTGGCGTTTTGCCGGTTTACGACGAGGGGCACCTTGTCCATAAACGACAGAGGCAGAGACAAGAAGCATCCCAACGATTGCTAAAAACTTTTTAATCTTCATGGTTTCAATAATAATTTATTTAGTTTGAATTTTCTTAATTATGACGGAACGAGCATCCCCAAAAAAGACGAAGCAAACCGACTGTTAATTATCGGACCGCCATGCTCTATTCCCGCGCAAAGATAAAAAAAATATATAATTTAGAAAAGAAACCTTACGGGATTATTGCCAATGAGAGGATGAGATCTCGTAAAATAGGAAACAAAATGAGAGAATTAACCTCAAATCGAACGTCAGATTTAGGATAATAAGAGAATTTTATCTATATTTGCGTCAGAAATTTAAGCATTAGGAAAAGGTTTATGAACATGATCGATCAGAAGGTATTGTTTACCAATGATATATGCAAAGCGCTAACAGAGTTTTCCCGTCAGATTCCACACGACAAACTTTTTATGCTCTTTGACACAGAAACACTGCGCTATTGTATGCCCCTGATAGTCCCATTTATGGATGAATATGAGATGCAACACAATGGCACCAAAATACATACCATCATCATTGACCCAACAGATGCAGCTAAAAATCTTCACTCCCTAAGTGAGGTTTGGGATGCCCTTTCGACGCATGGTGCTACGCGCCACTCCCTCCTCATCAACGTGGGAGGTGGCATGGTGACCGATCTGGGCGGTTTTGCTGCAGCAACTTTCAAACGTGGCATCAGTTTTATCAACGTTGCGACCACTCTTTTGGGAGCAGTCGATGCTGCTGTCGGAGGAAAAACCGGCATCAATTGGGGCAATCTTAAAAATGAGATTGGAGCCTTTGCTCCGGCTGCAGCGGTACTTATCAGCTCCAAGTTTTTTGAGACTTTAGATCGCGCCAATCTCCTATCGGGATATGCAGAGATGCTGAAGCACGGCATGCTCATCAGCCAGCCCGAGCATCTTTATAACTTATTAGAGTTTGACATCACCTCTCATGCAGAGTCCGAAGACCTTTTGGACCTATTGGAGACCTCAGTCAATGTTAAGCGAAAAGTGGTCCGTCAAGATCCATACGAACAGGGCAGACGCAAAGCATTAAATCTCGGGCACACTTTCGGCCACGCTTTCGAAAGTTTCTGTCTCCGCAAGAAAAACCCCATTCCACATGGCTATGCCGTGGCTTGGGGACTGATCTGCGAGGTGGTCTTGAGCCAGCAACAGTGCGGATTCCCTTCTGCCAAACTCTATGACATAGCCCGATTTGTCAAAGAGAATTATGGCGCTCCTGCCATCACATGTGATGACTATGAAGAACTTTATGAACTGATGACACACGACAAGAAAAACGAAGCAGGAGATATCAACTTCACTTTGCTTCGCAACATTGGCGATGTAGCCATCAATCAGACAGCCAGCAAAGACCAGATTTGGGCGGCTCTCGATATATTCAGAGACTTGGTAGGATGCTAAACTCATGCAAGTGAGACATCTGCACCTCAGGCCTCATCAATAGGAATATCGTTGACAGATGCTCAAACAACGACATGACACCCATCAACACAGATAATAACAACAATAATCTCCCTCTCAATAATCAAATCAGTCTATTATGAAACGACTTGGATGCTACTCGTTGCTGCTCCTTTTCATGACAGCAACCCTTTTTGCAAAACCTGCAAAACGCAATTTTCACATTCTCACCCAACCTGACGGCTCAGAACTCTCCGTGATGTCGGCAGGAGACGAATTTAAGAGCTATTTTGTCAATGATCGTGGAGAACGTCTCCGCATCAACAAGGCCGGCTATTGGGTTCCGCTGACCTCAGAAGAATTAGAAGCTCAAAACAACATGATCGCCGAAAAGCGAGCCATGAGACAGCAGCAGATGACCCGTTCTACCAATGCCATCCCCACAAAAGGCGAACACCATCTGCTCACCCTCTTTGTACAATTCTCCAACAAAAAATTCACCCTGGGCACTACAGAAGTTTTCGAGCAGATGCTCAATGGGACAGACTACACTTTTCAAGGAGCTACAGGTAGTGCACAGCGATATTACAGAGACCAGAGCAACGAGCAATATCACCCGATTTTTGACATCGTTGGCCCCGTCACTTTAGACAATACCTATCAATATTATGGAGGGAACAGCAGCAGCGGAGATGATCTCCGTCCGACACTTATGGTCTCTGAAGCTATCCAGAAAGCTATCGACCAAAAATTGATTACGGACCCCTCCATCTATGATGGCAATGGTGATGGATTTGTCGATTTGGTCTATGTCTTTTATGCCGGATATAGCGAAGCCGAAAACGTAACTGAAAATGTCAATTGCATTTGGCCACATGCATATTATCTTACAAATAAATTGACTTTCAAGGACGTCACTTTCAGCCGATATGCTTGCTCCAGTGAACTCAAAGGGGCACCAACCGATACAACAGGAGTCGAATTAGACGGCATCGGATCTTGTGTCCATGAGTTCGGACATTGTCTGGGTCTGCCGGACTTCTATAACACCGGTTCCCAAATTGGCAATTACGGCATGGACACCTGGAGTGTCATGGACCAAGGTTGTTATAACAACGATGGAAAAACTCCCGCCAGTTTTACTGCTTACGAACGTGCATTCTGCGGATGGTTGGAACTGACTCCACTCCCGGAGACCGGCGAGGTCACCCTCTATCCGATAGATACAGCTTTCCATGCTTATGTCTATTATAACCCTTCAAATAAAGATGAGTATTTCATCTTCGAAAACCACCAAAACCAGGGATGGGACACCTATTTCGGATATTATGGTGCAGAAAAAGATGTGCATGGGATGCTGATCACACACGTTGATTATAATGCCTGGGCTTGGAATAACAACAAAGTCAATGTCGATCCGAAACATCAGCGTTATACCGTTGTTCCGGCAGATGGAGAACTCTTGGCATATGAGAATATAGGGGTAACACACACCTATTATGAATGGGGAGATAGTTTCATACGAGACATCTGGCCTGGTAAATCGGGTGCTAAAATGTTCTCCAAAGAGACCACACCCGCAGCGAAGTTCTTCACCGGTGACGAAGCCTCATTTGACATCTATGACATCGCTGAAAACCAAGGGGTCATCTCATTCAAAGTAAAACCTTATGGTACATCAGCCATTGAGCGCATAGAGGGAGATGCCTCTGCACTCGGTTCCCATGCCGAAATTTATGACATGACCGGCAAACGGATCATCTCCGGCTCTTCCGAGAAGATAGACGATGCGACACTCAACCGTGGCATCTATATTATCAAAGATGCAGACGGTACAACGCGTAAGATTGCCCGATAATGACCCATCCGCAGCTTGATCTTGCTTATCGTTATGCTCAATACACTCATCGCAATGTCTTCCTGACCGGCAAAGCCGGGACAGGTAAGACTACTTTTTTGAGACAACTTAAGGATAAGACGCACAAGCGCATGATAGTCGTTGCTCCGACCGGTGTGGCAGCAATCAATGCCGGAGGTGTAACGATACACTCATTTTTTCAGTTGGCTCCGGGGCTATTCCTACCGGGAATAACCCTCCAAAACAAACAGGAGACAAAACACAAATACAGCTATTCCAAACATAAGATCAACATCCTACGCAGCATTGATCTTCTCGTCATCGACGAGATCTCGATGGTGCGTGCGGATCTTTTAGATGCCATCGACGATGTTTTGCGTCGCTATCAGAGTCGAAGTCTCCCTTTCGGAGGAGTACAGCTACTCATGATCGGGGACTTACAACAGCTCTCGCCCGTAACGACCGAGGCAGAGTGGCAGATCCTCAAAGAGCATTATAACACCCCCTATTTCTTCAGCAGCAAAGCTCTACAAAGGACTAATTACACCACAATCGAACTGACCGAGGTTTTTCGTCAATCGGATGCCAACTTTGTATCTCTGCTCAATCAGGTGCGCATCAACCAAATCTCCCCAGAGGCACTCAGGACGCTCAATGCCCGATATATGCCCTCATTCTCTCCCTCTGAAAAAGAGGGTTATATCACCCTGACCACCCATAATTATCAAGCACAAGAGATCAACCAGCGAAAACTGGAAGCCCTGCCCACACAGGAACAGACCTACACGGCAAAGATCGAAGGGGACTTTCCCCAACTCTCTTATCCGACTGACCATGACCTCACGCTTAAGATAGGGGCTCAAGTGATGTTTTGCAAAAACGATCCCTCAGCAGAGAAACAATATTATAATGGTAAAATCGGTCGCGTGGTCAGACTGACGCCCAACAGTGTCACAGTCAGTTGCAGTACGGAAGCAACAGATGATTTGACTATGGGCGAACGTCTCATCGAGGTCTCTGCACAAGAGTGGACCAATGCCAAATATGTAACCAACGAAAAGACGGGAGAGATCACAGAGGAGATCGTTGGGAAATACATACAAATTCCCCTCAAAACGGCATGGGCAATCACCATCCACAAGAGCCAGGGACTCACTTTCGAAAAAGCCATCATCAATGCCGGAAATGCATTCAGCCATGGGCAAGTCTATGTAGCACTCTCTCGGTGTCGCACTCTGGAAGGGATCGTACTGAGCACGCCCATCACTCCCGGAGCAGTCATGAGCGACCCGCAAGTGGTCAGCTACAATCGTTTTATCGAAGAAAACCAACCCGACCACAAGCAACTGGCCCAAGACGAACTACAATACATCGAGGATGTACTCGGTGAGATTTTTGATTTCGAGCGGCTTGACCTGCGTCTGCGGTATTTAGTCAGACTGGCAGAAGAACACTTATCCCGACTCTATCCACACTACGTAGAACGACTGAAAACAGCAGCCAAAGAGGAAGAAACTGCCCTGCTTGAGGTCGGCAAGACATTCCGCAGACAGATTGCCCAACTTATCCGTCTCCATGAGGACTTTGCAGACAACGAACACCTGCATCAACGCATCCACAAAGCTATCGTCTATTTTACTCGTCACACTGCCGAGATCCTCGGAGAGTGGATCGAAGAGGGTCTGCCCGACATTGACAACAAACAGACCCGTGAGCAGATGGAAAAAGAGTTTGAACTCCTCAAAAGCGATTATGACCTCAAGATGCTTCTCTTTATAAAGAATGCCCGAGGATTCAGTCTGAGAAATTATTGGGATGCCAAAGCACAAATCACCATGCAACAGAGTGATGGGAAACCCACTACAAGCAAACGGAAAAAAGGAGAAACAGCAGAGAAGAAATCGAGAAAAAAAACTATGGGAGAGACACCCAAGGAGAAAGAACTCACCTCGCTCTCTGCAGACATCAAGCATCCAATCTTATACGATCGTCTGCGCAACTGGCGCAAAGAGAAAGCCGTGGAGCATGGAGTACCTCCATACACCATCTTGAAAAATATCTCCCTATTAGGCATAGTCAACCATCTCCCCACCACCGGCAAAGAGTTGATGAGTATCTCCGGCATCGGAAAGAAAGTCCTCTCTGTGTATGGCAAGGAACTACTGGAGATAATCGATAAGTATCTTGAGGAGTTGCGTTAAGGCTCACTATGGTGGGTTGAGGAGTTGAGGGGTTAAAGTGGATGATTGGGTTGATTTCGCATAGGAAACAATATAATAAAGTAATAAAATATAAAAAACATGATCACAAAAAAACTTTGCCTTATGGCAACATTAGCTACAGCTCTAGCGGCATGTACACCGCAGGCAAATACGGAAGATCCGATCATCGGCCGTTATGAAGCCCCGATCGAAAATCACCGGCTCACAGCCGAAGTTCTTCACAGCTTGGGACGCATCAGCGACGTCCAGCCCTCTCCTGATGGGACACAGTTGCTCTATGGCGTTACATACACAGATATTGCCCGCAACAAGTCCAACCGCGAACTCTTTGTCATCAACACGGATGGAAGTGAGAACCACCCCATCACCCATACACCTCGCAGCGAGTCCAATGCCGTATGGATCAATGGAGGCAAGCGGATCGCCTTCCTCAGCAGTGAGAATGGCAGCAGCCAGATCTGGAGCATGAATGCCGATGGCTCAGACCGAAAACAAATCAGTGATTTCCCCACAGACATCGAGGGTTTTATCTTCTCTCCTGATGAGAAGCAAGTGCTTATCATTGCCCCCATCGAAATCAAAAATCCTGTCCAGGAACTATTCCCGGATCTCGATCAGACCACCGGTAAACTCTATGATGACCTCATGTACAGACATTGGGATGACTTTGTAACCAATTATCCTCATCCCTATCTTGCCCCCGTCTCAGAGGGTAAAGTGGGCACAGCCAAAGACATCCTTGAAGGAGAGCCATATGAGTGCCCAATGCGCCCCTTTGGAGGGACCGAGAGTTTTGCATTCTCTCCCGATGGCAAGCAACTCGCTTATGTCTGCCGCAAAAAGACCGGGCGAGACTATGCTTTCTCCACTAACTCTGACATCTACCTCTATGACATCGCCTCCGGCACAGAACGCAACCTTACCGAAGGGATGATGGGTTATGACACCCACCCCACCTTCTCCCCCGACGGCACCCAGATCGCATGGCAAAGCATGGAGCGCGATGGTTATGAGAGTGACAAGAACCGTCTTTTTGTGATGCACCTCGCCACCGGCGACAAACGTGATCTCACCGCTGCCTATCGTGACAATTGTGATGACTACATCTGGAGTCCTGACGGCAACGATATCTACTTCCTCAGTTACGTTGAAGCCACTTGCCGGATCTACCGTTGTCACTTGGCTGATGCTGCCATTACTCCCGTCTCAGCTCCCGGCGACTATGACTATGCCTCTTTATGCTTTGCCGGAGAGCACCTCATCGCCTTGCGTCACAGCATGTCTCAGCCCAATGAAATCTATGAGATCAATCTCTCTGATGGCATCGCTCAGCAACTCACTTTTGAAAACAAGCACCTCCTCGATCAGATCGAGATGGGACGCATCGAACGCCGCTGGATGACCTGCACCAATGGAGACCGGATGCTCGTATGGGTCGCCTATCCTGTCGGCTTTGACAGCATCAGAGCTAAAGATCCTGACCATAAGTTCCCCACACTGCTTTACTGCCAAGGTGGACCTCAAAGCCCCGTGAGTCAATTCTGGAGCATACGCTGGAACATTCAGATGATGCTTGCCAACGGCTATGCAGTCGTCCTCCCCAACCGCCATGGTGTCCCAGGCTTTGGACAGCCCTTCAACGAGCAGATCTCCGGAGACTATAGCGGACAATGCATTGATGACTATCTCACCGCTATCGATGAAATCGCACGCGAACCTTGGTGTGACCGCGAACACCTCGGTGCTGTTGGTGCCAGCTTCGGCGGGTATTCAGTCTATTATCTTGCCGGTCATCACGAGAAACGCTTCTCCTGCTTTATTGCCCATTGTGGCATATACAACCTTGAGAGTATGTATGGCGAGACCGAAGAGAACTGGTTTACAAACTTTGACCTTGGCGGAGCCCCGTGGGAGAAAGACAACAAGACGGCACAACGCAGCTATGCCAATTCCCCCCACCGGGCAGCAGCAGCCTGGGACACACCGATCCTCGTTATCCATGGGGAGAAAGACTATCGCATCCCCGTCACACAAGGCATGCAAGCATTTAATGTGGCACGTATGCGCGGCATCCCGGCTGAGTTACTATACTTCCCCGATGAATGTCACTGGGTGCAGCGACCACAAAATGCAGTCCTCTGGCAACGCATTTTCTTCCGCTGGTTAGACCGCTGGCTAAAAGAACCAAAAACAGAGGGTCAACAATCATAAACCCTGATAGGTCCTTAAACCGCCAAGTCGCTTTAACCTCGATTCCATAAACAAAAGCCATCGCTAATTTATAGAGTCCTCTTTATAAAAGGTTGCCCACTTCGCAAAATGGAGCGAAGTGGGCAACCTTTATTTAAGCTAATAATTGGGACGATATCGCCTCATCTCATTCAAAAGAGGTGTCTCTTTCGGCACTAGAAAAAAGATGATTTGCATCATGCCGCCGTGTAAGCATACACGATGCCGTCATGCACGTCACACGGCGGCATGATGCAAACGGAATCTGATCAGCGATACTCATAAAGTTTGACATGAAGGATCTTGAAATCATCCACACCGATACGCACATGACGTCCTTGATGATCTTCGTCTCCGTTGAGTCGTCTGACGTAGGTCATGGTTCCATCTGCATTGAGACGCACCTCATCGACCGACCCTAATCCAATACGAGCCTTACCCTGCCAACGTTGTTGCGCTACATCAGCCTCTGCTCCACCGGTGGCAGCAAAACCATCTTCGCCCAACTTGCGACGCAGTAGGTTTTCATCCGTACGAGCAAACTCTATGACAATACCACTACCCGCCACGATATACTCATCGTCTGCCAGGCGAATAATGATACCTCCAGCTTCAGGCCATATGCTACCATCCTTAGATCGAGGATCCCAAGGGAGCGTAAAGTAATGGCGACAAGTGAGTTGCAATGTACCCTCACGGATGATGCGCTCTTTCTGCTCACCATCAAACCATAATCCACGCATCGAACCATCTCCCTGATGACGAGCGATAAGGGGCATCAACTCTCGCAACTTGTCATAGCCCCGACGCAATCGGGCATTGGGGGCATCACTGCCGCCCTCTATAGAGAATGGACTGAGACCGAGGGCATTGTGCTCCCCGATGACATAAAACGCCTGCACGGCATTACCCTCGCTGCGACGGATCTCCGGGATGAAAAGCGGATTATCCGGCAAGGCATATTGACTGACCCAATCGGTAAAACCCTTATCATAAAGATCTGGGGCCAAAAGGGTAAGCGAGGGTGCTGCACAATGCCAAATGTCCTTAAGATGTGCAAGAGGTCCGGCAGAGGGATATTGTCCCGGCTTACGACCGCGGCTGTTCATGGCAGCGTTGACATAGAGCGGGACATTATAGATGCGACGAGCCACTTGCGCCAATCGCTCTACATAGAGGGCATAATGCCACGCCATAAAGATCTCATCCGTGTAGATGTCTGCACCAAAGATCTCGCTCCAGGAACCTTGTTTCTTTTTTCCCTGCGACTCCCACTTGGTAAGAAGTGTGGGATGAAGCGACTTTTTATTTTTGGCGAGATACTGCATCAACTCAGATGGTACAGCAGAGGCAAATGCTTTATTGGCCATCGCAGAGTGGTCTCGGGCATCCTCTATCATGCCGATCTCATTTTCGATCTGCACCATTATAACCGTCCCAACAGCACGATCTTTTTCTGCAATAAACTCCAGCCATCGCGTAAAAGCTCGACAATCTGCCTGATAGACCGCCTCTGAAAAGGCACTGGCTATCTCCACAGGCTTGCCACTGCGAGTAACAGCACGGGGAAATCTTTTATAGTCTTGTTTAAACCAAAGAGGAGCATAGCAACTCATAGAGTTCTTCCAAGCACCAAACCACAAGAAAACCACCCGAAGATCATTGGCTCGTGCCTCATCGATCACCTTTTCGGTAAGTGAGAAGTCAAACTTACCCTCTTCGGGTTCAGTCAGATCCCAATAGGCAGGAACAAGAACCGTATTGAGTCCCATGCGTTTCAACTTTGGGAAAATGCGTTCGATATCGGCATTGCATGAGGCGGATGAGTTACCCAACTCTCCACCTAAGATAACATAGGGACGGCCATCTACCAGGAGTTGTGTGGCTGTACCCTGGCGGCGAGTAGAACTTTTCTGCGCCCAACCATTGCCGACAGAGAGAAACAGAGCCAGCAGAGCGACAATAAATACTTTTTTGATTTGATGTAACATAATATTTATAGTTTTTGAGATTGAAAATCATTGAATAATTGATCCTATACCGTTCACGATCATAGAGAGGGAAACTATAGCAAAGATATATATTTGCACCAATTAAGAAAAAAATGGAGACAATCTTTTCCCTCGTTTGTTATAAAAACGAAAAAGAATGTTACAAATTATCTATTTTTTTGTAAGTTTGCGCTCGGAATATCCTTGAATGAATTTAACGTATAATATGACACTACTTTCTACCCCTACTTTCGCCACTCGAGTATTAGACGGACTGAACATTGCTAACGATCTACTTTGGACTTATGTCGTCATAGTCTTGTTGGTCTTTTGTGCTATCTATTTTACGATCAGAACACGCGGTGTGCAGTTTACACTGCTCCGCGAAATGATTCGGATCATGGCAGGAAGAGATAAAAAAAAGGGTAACCAAAAAGAGATTGGGTCATTTGGAGCCTTTGCCGTCTCTCTCTCCAGCCGAGTAGGAACGGGCAATTTGGCTGGTGTTGCCTCTGCGATTTTCATAGGAGGACCGGGAGCCGTCTTCTGGATGTGGGTCATGGCACTTTTTGGAGCAGCAACGGCTTTTGTAGAATCGACGTTAGCTCAGCTCTATAAAAAGAAAGGAAAAGACTCGTTTTACGGTGGTCCGGCCTACTATATGCAGACCGGACTGAAACGGAGATGGATGGGTATCGTGTTTGCCATACTTATCACAGTGACATTCGGAATGGCCAATCAAGTCGTACAAAGCAATACTCTCTGTGATGCCCTATCTGATGCTTTCGGAGTACAAAAACTATGGATAGGAGCAATCCTAACCCTCTGCACACTTATCATCATCTTCGGAGGTATCCGCCGCATCACCCGGTTTTCCTCGATGATAGTCCCTTTTATGGCTTTGGGTTATATCGTGCTGGCTTTATATATCGTGCTGAGCCACTGGAGCGACATCCCCTCTGTCTTCGCTCTGATTTTCCGTGAGGCATTTGGACTACAACAGGTCGGTGGTGGCATGGTTGGGGTCGCTATCATGCAAGGGGTGAAACGAGGATTATTCAGCAACGAGGCTGGAGAGGGATCTGCCCCTAATGCTGCTGCCATCGCCCTAACATCTCATCCGGTCAAACAGGGATTGATACAGGCTTTAGGAGTTTTTATTGACACATTGGTTATCTGCAGTTGCACCGCACTGATCATCCTCGTTTCCGGGACGTATGACAGTGGAGCAGATGGCATCCTTCTCACCACCCTCGCTGTGGAAACAGAAATCGGTGCATGGGGTAAGTATTTTGTCACTGCAGCAATCTTCCTCTTTGCCTATAGTACGATCATCGCCAATTATTTTTATGGTGAGACCAACATCCGATTTATAACCGGCAGACCGGGCGCTGTATTTATTTTCCGTCTCATCACTGGTGGAACTGTATTGGCAGGAGCTTTGGTCAGTTTGCAGACTGCATGGAGCATGGTGGACATCGTGATGGGACTGATGACTCTGTTTAATCTGGTAGCTATCCTCCTCCTTTCAGACAAAATCTTCCGCCTGCTTAAAAACTATCTCGAACAGAAAAAAGCCGGGAAGGAACCACAATTTCACCGCAGCATGATGCCGGACATAGAAAATGACATCGAGTGTTGGGATGAATAACAGATGGCAGAGCACAGAGTCTAGAGGAAATACATAGCCATCAGCCATCGTGGGGCAAAACTCTGTTTGGTTTAAAACTTAAGAAGTTTAATAGTTTATTTTCAACCACTAAACCCTTAAACTCCTTAACCTCTATACTCTTAAACCGACACAGCTCCTAAATGTATCAAAAACAAAATGATTTGATGCGAAACATAAAGCCTAAGCCAATAAACCGCCATATATTTGCATCAGACAAAACTTTTCTGCCGGATGAACACGATGACTTCCCTATCAGCATTAAGCAAAAATGATCTCAGAGAGCAACATTGCCCCTCTGAAAAGTTTGCGCTCATAGGAGAAGAGTTATACGAGGTATTACATGCTTTCGCCCCCATCACACTACAAGAGATGAAAAAGGTGAAACTAATGAATCGTATCGACACCAAATATGTAATTGCTGCTCAAAGACTCAAAAGGATCTTGGCAGACCTAACCGAGAGGTATCGTCTCCAGGTGCAAGAGGGAGATGTGCGACTCGCACCATACAGCACCCTCTATTTTGATTCTCCTCAGACAGATTTTTACATCATGCACCACAACCAAAGAGCAGCAAGACAAAAGATTAGAATAAGAAGCTATGACAACTCACAACAGCACTTCCTTGAGGTCAAAAACAAGAACAACAAAGGAAGGACTAAAAAGGTGAGAAGAGCCATTCCGGAGATACCTCCCGAAAACGGAACAAACACTCTCAATCAGGAAGCACAGGACTTCATCATCTCTAAAGGATGTAAAATAGATGCCACACAGCTCTTGCCATGGTTAGAAAACCACTTCAGGCGAATCACCTTAGTCAATGACCAAATGACCGAACGCCTTACGATAGACATCGGACTTCAAGTCTGTAACAGACAGACCGGACAAACGGCAGACTTAGGGGACTTCGTCATCATTGAACTGAAACGAGATGGCAACTATCCATCGCACGCTGCAAGCACCTTATTCAGACATCGCATCAGAAAATGTGGATTCAGCAAATACTGCATCGGGATGTTACTGACCACTCCGGGGATAAAGAGCAATCGATTCAAAGAAAAACTCCGCCGACTCGAAAAAATCAAATATAATAATGATAAGGGCTTCGTCCATTACTACGATGGCTAAGTCGGTTGAGAGGCTTATGGACTGCGACCTTAAACTAATAAACTCTTCAACTCTTAAACTCAAAAACCCTTAAACCCATAAACCAAAAATGTTACAATCCTCCTTTATGAATCTTCTAAACATGGAGTCTATGAGTGAGACCATCCATGAAGTTGACTCCGGTGACATGCTCCTCAGCGCCGGGCTTATAGGCATGATGTTTCACCTCATGCTAACCTTAACCACCGTGGGCATCATTATCCACTTCTTTTATTATCGGTATAGTCGTCGTCGCGACTACTATTTCTCCTTTGTCATCATCTCACTAAGTATATTCTTCCTGGTGATTCTGCTCGGAAGCATCAAACTGAAAATCGGTTTCGCATTGGGTATTTTTGCTATTTTCGGCATCATCCGCTATCGTACGGAGGCGATGCCGATCCGAGAAATGACCTATCTATTTGCCATCACAGCAATCTCTGTCATCAATGCTCTGATCGAAGAATATCCGTTCTTATTATTGGCAGACGCAATCTTTATCCTCTCTTTCTGGATCTTAGAGAGCAACCGACTACTGCGTCATGTCTCTTGTAAACTGATCAAATATGACAACATTGCCCTCATACATGCCGAACGCCAAAAAGAGTTGATCGAAGACATCGAACAGCGCACCGGGCTCAAAGTGCTGCGCGTAGAGATAGGGAGCATAGACTTTATCAAGGATGCTACCATCATCAAAGTCTATTATGAGCAACCGAATGGTGAAATCAATTCGGTAGATAACATCACCAAACTCCCCAAACCGGAAACATTATGAAACAGACCTATTTTAGCCGACTGAAAACCTTGGTAATCGGCTGTACGCTGCTGGTGTTATCCTCCTCTATCCCCGTTCAAGCAGGAGGGACAGAGACCTCCATCAATGCAGAAATTGGAGGCAAACTGTTTGTCAAACAATTCTCTTGGGACTTCGCTGAAGAATGGAGACTACATACCGACCTCTCCACCGAGAGATTCAGCCACGCTCTAAGCCTCGGATATAAACCAATAAAATATCTGAAAATACATGCCACATATAACCTCATCAACAACCGGGACATCAAGAAAGGATGGGAAAACCGTCATCGTTGGCAATTGGGAGGGACAGCCTCTTACGGCACAAAACGCTGGGAACTCTCTTGGCGTAGCATCGCACAAGGGACAAAAAGGCATGGGGTAAGCGACTATTACCAACCGGAAATAATAGCTCCCGATGGCACCATCCTGCAAAAAGAGAAAGCTCGTTCCAACCCGAAATGGTATTGGCGTAATCGGGTCAAATATAGCTACGACATCAAAAACTGTCATTTTGCCCCCTATGTCTCAGTAGAGTGTTTTTACCTCACCAACGACTACATCAAAAACGAAGTGGACAAATGGCGCTTCATCATCGGCACCCAATACAACATCAACAAACGGCAAAAGCTCGACTTCTTCCTCCGCTACACGACCAACGAGGACGAAGATGACGAATCGCCCTACATGATCGGCTTCGGCTATCAATATACCATTCCATTAAAAAAATGAAAGCAAAGCCATCGCCAAAAGTCATAGCAGGGCTTCATCCCTAAACTCCTCAACTTATTATGAAAAAAACAGACATCTTCAGACTCTCCATCATCCTCCTAGTCGTAGTTCTTTTCCCATTCTCCTCATGTGACGAGCGAGACAAACCAGCCTCCGGATTTACCGAAGAGGATACATTTATCCCCTACAATGCCGAAGTGGCTGACTTCATCTATCCCGTATATATCCACTTCACCGACCAAGGAGTCACACTCAGCGGCAGTGGATTATCTCTGATCCAATACACCACAGAAGTAGCCCATCCTGGACGACTCACCATCACCACCAATAACAAATATCTCACCTACATCGTCTCCGGATCGACCAACGACGGACAACTTAAATTCTTCAGCGACTATAAGTTTGCTCTCTATCTCGATGATACCCGGATCACGAGTACCGATGGACCGGCGATCAATAATCAATGTAAAAAATCCTGCTTCATTGTCCTGCCAGAGGGTAGTCACTCTTTATTGAAAGATTGTGACATATACACCCAGACGACAACATCCGAGGGCGACGAGGAGAAAAACAGAGGTTGTCTATACAGCCGGGGGCAAGTGATTATGGTGGGGAGCGGCCAACTCGATGTGGACTGCACCGGCACCGTTTGGTATGACGCCGAGGAGCAAGACAGCGTCTATGTGCATGCTGTCAATATCGGAGACTACTTCATCTGTCACACCGATGTGACCCTCAACATTACAGCCCGCCACGGCAACGGCTTACACGTCAAGGATAGCATCATCCACATCAGCCAAGGGACATTCGCCATCGATGCCGGCAAATGTGGAATGTACGGCAAGGAAGCCAACATCCTCATCGAGGGTGGGGACATCAAGATCCTGGCTCACACCGATGATGCCATCAAAGACTCTCTCGGCATAACCATCCGAGGAGGCAACCTAGAAGCATCCTCTCTATTGGGTTATGGGTTGAGAAGCAAAGGCGGAAACATCGACATCCATGGTGGTCTCATCCGCGGATGCAGCTATGACAGATACTTACGCACCAAACTGGGAGTTACCAACCTGTTCGGAGGGACACTCCTATCGGCAGGAGGAAGAAAGAGCAAATGGGAAGGTGCAGCCGGTCAATATGTCTATAGTGTCGAGCAAGAAAAAACATTAAAAACAGGCAACACCTTATCAGCCATCAACCAAGGTGAAACCATCACCACATTAGTTGCCCCTATGACCATCGCCTACCCCTATGTCAGTTTCTCCTCTCCCTCCGTCATGGATGATTCCGGATTAGTCATCTCAATGGAATAAGTCATACTAATGCTTCACACACATACTATCATCATATTTCACCCCAATCTGTCTATTGACCGATTGGGGTGAAAAGTAAACACATAATAGTCCATATTCCATCTTTATCCCTATAAGTTAAGACAAGACAATGAAAAAGCTGATTCGTATTCTCTATTCTCTTGATAGGGGCAAGCCCCCTATATCAATTCAATCGACCCTATCATAGTAAAAAAAGAGGCTGTGTCAGCGACACAACCTCTGTACTGCATATCAGGTTTTAAGGATATTATTTCGTATTAGCAGGGGCCTCTACCGGATTGCCATTGATAGAAACATTCTCAAAAGATACCTGATCATAACGACCTGCAAGGCGATGCAAAACAGAAGGATCTTTCTTATCACCCTTCACACCAGTAAATGCACAATTCTTAAGCGATACGTTCTGAATGTTACATTCATCTTCAAGACCTAAAAGGACTACACCATAGCGAGATTCTTGACAGGTCACATTCTCCAAATGTACGTTACGAACGATCGGGTTATTGCCACGACGACAAACTTCACGCGGTTCGTAATCCAAATTGATGCGGAGGACAGCCTCGTTGCATCGTCCAACTTTTACGTTGCGTACAAACACGTTTTCGATGATACCACCACGACAAGAAGAGGTCTTGATGCGAATGACACGATCCAACTCAGGAGAGTCCATGGTGCAATCCTCTACATAAAGGTTGCGATAACCTCCGGAGATCTCAGATCCGATAACAACACCTCCATGACCATTGGCCATGTGACAACGACGAACGACGATGTTTTCTGAAGGGACATTCCACTTGCGACCATCTACGTTGCGACCACTCTTGATAGCGATGCAGTCATCACCTGTGTCAAACGTACAGCCCTCGATTAGGACATTTTTACAACTCTCTGGATCACAGCCATCACCATTCGGACCACGATTAAACACCTTAACACCTCTTACGGTCAAGTCATCACAAAATACTGGATGGATCACCCAGAATGGAGAGTTGAGCAACTCAACATCCTCAATGAGTACAGTGTTACAACGATAGAAGTTGACAAACTGCGGACGCATTCCGTCTTCGGCAGTGAAGACACGCTGATAGACCGGCACCTCGTTTTCACCCCATTCGAGCAAGCGGGCACGAGCACCGTTTTTCTGAGCACGCATACCCTCTTTCCATCCGAAATGTGCTGCACCACACATGGCCCACCAGTTGTCATTGGAACCCTGTGCATCCAACGAACCTTTACCGGTCAACGCAAAGTTAGTCTCACCATAAGCATAGATGAGCGGACGAGCATTATAACAATCTATACCCTCCCAACGAGTCAAAACAGCGGGGAAATAAAGATCCTGATCAGTAGAGAACTTCAAGACTGCACCATCAGCCAAATGCAAATTGACATTACTCTTTAAGGTGATCGGACCGGTGACATAAGTGCTATCAGGGATCAAGACAGTACCACCGCCCTCCTGATTACAGACTGTAATAGCCAAGTTGATGGCATCATGAGCCAAAGTCACAGGACGATCCGGAGTCGAAGCAATGGCGCCAAAATCCTTGATGTTATAGACTTTGTCACGGAAACTGACCTGCTTGATGTTGTTTACAATCTGTGCTGCTTCTGCCCATGGGCCATCCACTTCAGCCTGCGCTGTTGTCTCAGCACTTTTCTCTCCACAACTTGTCATCAACAAGGAAATACCCATTGCCGCTGACCAAAATAAAGATTTTCTCATGCGTATAAAAGATTATTTAGTTAAGTGATTTTGTATATTTATTGAAAATATTGGGCAAATATACTCTTTTTTATAAAACTCTGCAAACATTGACAAAAAAATAACTATCTTTGCTTCGACGAAGCCTGATGATGGTTGAAAAGTTGAAGAGTTGAAACCACTAAAAACCCATAAACTATTAAACCTCAAAACCATCAAACTTACAAAGGACCAATAAAAAAACAAATATTCAACCTATGAAAAAATTATTCCTGATGGCTGCCATGTCTCTCTTGCTGGCGAGTGCAGCCGTGGCACAAATTCCTTCGGTAAAATTAAAAGACATCAATGGCAAGGTAGTAGATACAGCCAAACTTCATAACGATGGCAAGCCTTTTGTCATCAGTTTCTTTGCTACATATTGTCATCCTTGCCTTAGAGAACTCTCTACGATCAGCGAAGTATATCCGGACTGGCAAGACGAGACCGGCATGAAACTCATTGCTGTCTCTATCGATCAAGCTCAAGATGCCAACAAGGTAAAGCCTTTGGTGGATGGAAAAGGGTTTGAGTATGAAGTGCTTTTGGATACTAACGGTGATTTCAAACGTGCTATGGGAGTAAACAATATCCCACATGTTTTCCTCTTTGATGGCAAAGGGAAAAAAGTATATTCGCACATCGGATATAAAGCCGGTGACGAGAAAACTCTTTACGATAAGATCAAACAACTCGTTAAGTGATTTGGGCGATATGTCCCACGCTGGCTGTTAGCAATGGCGATAGCTACAAGGCTATGCGCAACTATAACTGTTGTATTTGCTTTCAATATTCTTCTTTGCGCTTGGGAGTCATAGCCATCGCGGACGAAGTCCTTTTAGGGATTTGATGTTTAGAGGTTTAAACTATTCAACCACTAAACCTTTAAACACATAAACCACTCAACCTTTTCAACCAATAAAACATGAATTTAAAACAAATAGCTGGTTGTTTCCTAATGCTACTCCCTATGTCAGTCATGGCTCAGGGAGAGAAAAAGGTGACTTTAACCGGAAGTATTCAGACCGACTGGTTGGTACCTGAGAGCGACGATGCAATCGGAGCCAATAAAGAGGATTATAAGGCTGACATTTTAGGTAACACTTATATCAATCTAAATTTGGAAAGCCAATACGTGACCGCCGGAGTTAGGGTAGAAACCATGGAAAATCCGTTGCCCGGATTTGAAAATACCTTTGACACCGAACCTTTCAGCGGAACCGGAATCCCCTTTTTCCAAATTACAGGGCGCTATAAATGGGCAGAACTCACCGCCGGCACATTCTATGAGCAGTTTGGCAGTGGATTTATCCTCCGCGCATACGAAGACCGAAATCTCGGCACAGATAACTCCATCTTAGGTGCACGATTGACACTGCAGCCTTACAAGGGAATCCGTTTGAAAGCCCTCGGAGGTGTGCAGCGGTACCACTTCGACTGGTCTGACAGTCATATAATGGGTGCCGACCTAGAACTCAATATAGAGCAATGGTCAGACAAATTGCAAGACAATGGACACTACATCACCCTCGGAGTAAGTGGTGTGACCAAACACGAAGAAAATGCCCAACAAGAGTACACCATTGCCAATTATCCCAATGTGACGCATTACACCCTGAACATGCCCGAAAATGTAGGGGCAATGGATGTAAGGCTACAATATCAAAAAGGGGGATATAACATCCTGGCAGAATATGCCATCAAAGCCAACGATCCTAGTGCTGACAATGGTTACATCTACCGCAAGGGACAAGCGGCCATGCTTTCCATGTCCTACTCACAATCCGGTTTCAGTTCGCTATTGCAAGCCAAAAGGAGTGACAACATGGGTTTTCGTAATCAAAGAGCGTTAAATCCAACGGTTGCCAGCGGCTACATCAATCACCAACCGGCCTTTGCCTATCAGCACACCTATGCGCTCACTTCTCTCTATCCTTATGGCACACAAATGGATGGAGAATGGGCTTTTCAAGGAGAACTCTCCTATCGGTTTAAGCGGAAGAGCCCGCTCGGCGGCAAATATGGGACATTGGTCAAACTCAATGCCTCGCACATCCGTGGATTGGACAAAGAGGATGCCTCTCCCTCCATACTCGGGTCTCATATAGGAACTAATGGTTATTCATGCACTTTCTTCGGCATGACTGACGATATTTACTATCAGGACATCAATGTAACCATGGAAAAGAAATTGTCCAAACGTTGGAAACTGACAGCCATGTACATGAACCAGCAATATAATCAAGAGATCATCGAGGGACACGCTGTACACGGGAAAATTGTGAAAAGTGACATCGGTGTAATCGAAGCCAAATGGGATGCTACAGACAACCTCTCACTACGAGGAGAAGTACAATATCTGCACACAGACGAAGACCTCGGAGATTGGTGCTACGGCTTACTGGAGGTGTCATTACAACCAAATTGGATGTTTACCATCTCGGATATGTATAATAATGGCGAAACCGACACCCATTACTTCAACGGAAATGTTGTATATAACACCGGAGCTCATCGCATACAACTCGGCTATGGTCGTACGAGAGAAGGCTTGAACTGCAATGGAGGTGTGTGTCGCAAAGTGCCGGCAAGTCGCGGAGTGACATTATCTTATAACTACAACTTCTAAACCCATTCCCTGTGGTTATTGCAGGAAGATAATCATTAAAAGCAGCGACCACACACATCAGATATAAGAAAAAAGGAATATGAAGAAAGCTAACATATTAAGCATCTTGGTAATGGCAAGCATGGCTCTGTTTGTCGCTTGTGATGAGATAGAAGAGAATGAGCGAATCACAGAGGGAGATAAGACACCCTTTGTTTTCACACCGGACACACTTATCACCAATATTGATGGAAAACTCTACACATTCGTTCATGAGCACAAACTCCTTATCGAAGACTTCACCGGATGGAAGTGTGTTAATTGCCCGGTCATTGCAGACTATATCGCGCAAAACATCTCTCACAACTATCCCTCCATCGTGGTAGGCCTCCATCCGGATGGCAACAAAGCATTATCCACAACTGCCGGCATGCCATTTGGATTGAGCACGACACTGGCAGACGAATATCTGCAGGCATATACCGGAGAAAGTGCAGCCAACTGTCCCCTCCCCTCAATCAACATCAATAGGAGCGGCATCGTCAATGGAGATATGGCAACGGTGCAAAACAACATCAGTGGTAAAGCATACCAATATTATCTGGCATACAACGTCAATGAAGAAAAGCCTATTATCTCTCTCTCCATCCATCTTGCAGCGAAAGAAGACGGCTCCTACGACATAGCCACAGCTCTTCTGTCTGAAGATGAAGCAACATTCTTCAATCTGAAACTCCAATTGTGGCTCGTGGAAAACGAAATACAAGGCTTGCAGTTTTTCACATCGGGAGCACAACCCTTCAGCCACAATCATGTGCTGCGTGAAGCGATCAATGGAGCATGGGGAGAGACTATCGATTTGTCCCCCATCACCCTCACAGACCAAAACGAAAACCTCCTAAATCTGCACGGAATCATCACTAACCGACAGTACACACTCCCTACCGGTTCTATCCCAAAGAACTGCGAGATCGTTGCATTCGTTTATAACGAAGAAAACCTAGAGGTACTCAACACCACCAAGGTTTCGCTGAAAGAAACACTTTAAAGGCATGGAAATCTCCACATTAATCTGCATTATCCTAGCGATCATCCTCGCGATTATCTCTATCATAGGGTCTATCGTCCCTGCCCTCCCTGGCCCGCCGCTTGGAGCGGCTGCCATACTGATCGGACACTTCATCGATCCCATTACAATAACATGGGAAGTAGTCATCGTCATGGCATTCTTAACCATAGTGGTTACAATAGTGGACTTTATCGCCCCATCGTGGTTGACCAAATGGGGCGGAGGATCCAAACAGTCCGTACGAGGGTCGCTGATCGGCACAATCGCTGGCTTATTCATACTTCCCCCGTGGGGACTGATTTTCGGGCCTTTTATCGGAGCTTTTTTGGGAGAATTTTTATTACCCAAAGCCACATTCGGACACTCGTTTAAAGTGGCATTCTTTTCGTTTGTGGCATTCCTCCTGACTACAGGGATGAAGTTGATTTTGTCTATTGCGATGACGTACTATATATTCAAAGCATGTTTCTCCCTCTTCTAAACCTTAAGAGGAAAAAACATAACCTATGTAACACGCCACATGGGAGATTTACAGAGCAACCCACAACAGACGGGAGTCAATCCTCTCCCCTCCTCGCTCTTTTTTCCGGCACACGATTTAGCTTTGGCCAACGGGGTCAGACACTACATTGCGCCCCGAGCAGCTGTCAGACTACAACAAGACTTGAATGCACTATCACAATGGTGGCAACGAGAAGACAATGCTACAAATGATAATCCGGGAAATAATAGTATCAAAACAACATTACCCCTCCCCTGGGGGTGGAATTACAACACACGTTCAGCCCTGCTTGAGGCAGGATTCGATTCGGCATACTTGCCCACAGACCAGGACCTTAAACTTCTACGCACAATCTCACACCGAGGCACATCGATCGAGATAATCCGACAGTGTCAAAACAATCCTTTACAACCTGAGCACCATTCTTTTGACACAGTAGGAAGTCCGCTATATATTACTCATGTCTCTCACTTTGACAAGGTATTTCAAGAGAAACAAGAACACCAATCCCTATTTCTCCTCAAATCGCCCTGGAGCAGCAGTGGAAGAGGGCTTTGTTGGAGTCGCGCCATCCCCAGTGACTTGCTGTATAAAAGAGGGTGCGCCATCATCAGGGAGATGGGTGGTGTTATCATGGAAAACGAGTACGATAAGATCCAGGATTTCGCCATGTTATTTTATGTCGGAAAAGAAAAGGTGGAGTTTATCGGATATTCCATCTTTGACACAGACAGACAAGGCACTTATCGCAATGGACTTATGATGTCTGACAGCCAAATGGAAGAACATCTAGCACAATATGTACTACTACAAGATCTTATAGACCTAAAACGACTATATACCCAACAAATCCTTCCCAACCTCTTTGCGCCATTTTTCGGCAAGAGTTACCCTATTGGCTATATAGGGATAGACATGATGATATTTGCAGACGAAAAGAACAATTATCAGCTTCATCCCTGCATTGAGATCAACGTGCGCTGCACGATGGGAGTTGTCGCCCGACGCATTTTCGACCAATATGTCTCCCCACAAAGCAAGGGAGTATTTGTCATCGAACATGCCATACATGCAGACCTGCTGAAAAAGCAACAAGAAAAACTCACTCATGATCATCCTCTCGTTTATTCAGACGATCGCATCCGATCCGGATTTTATCCTCTAACCCCCATTACTGAGCAAAGTCAATTTGCCGCATACATCCTAATCCGGGAAGAATAAATACTCAAACAAAGTTTGAGCAAGTACATTCATTGCAAGCGAAACTTATCAATTTGTACCATTTAAGGGGTTTCCGTGTCCTTTTTTTCCTCTATCAGACAAGAAAATCAGTAAGAAAAGGGAATTATTAAAAAAAAATTACGAAATTTGCAATGTTAAGTAAACTGCTATTTCATAAATATGTTAAAAGCGTAACAAATGGAATTTTCAGCGCAACAAATAGCCGCGTTTCTTCATGGCGAAATCGTAGGAAACCCGGATGTAAAAGTTAGCGACTTCTCAAAAATCGAAGAAGGTCGTCCCGGAACGCTCTCGTTCCTTGCCAACCCTAAGTATTCGTCTTACCTGTATACGACACAGTCTAGCATCGTTTTGGTCAACAAATCCTTTGAGCCGGAAGCCCCGGTACAAGCCACTATGATCAAAGTTGAGGATGCTTATGCCTGCATTGCCATGCTTCTCAACATGGTGTCTGCAGCGATGAATCCCAAACGGCAAGGACGTGAAGAACCCTCCTTCGTTGCCAATAGCGTAACAATCCCGGAGAATGCCTATATCGGAGCGTTCTCATACATCTGCGCAGGAGTCTGCTTAGGTGAAGGTGTACAGATTTATCCTCAAGTTTATATCGGCAACAACGTAAAAATAGGCAATAACGTAACTTTATATCCTGGGGTAAAAATCTACCACGATTGTGTCATCGGAGACAACTGCATTCTTCATGCCGGTGTAGTCATCGGTGCAGACGGGTTTGGTTTTGCACCGACAGAGGGCGGATATGAAAAAATCGCCCAGATCGGTAATGTCGTGCTCGAAGGAGATAACGAAATCGGCGCAAACACCACTATTGATCGTTCTACAATGGGAAGTACCATCATCAAGAAAGGTACTAAAATTGATAATCTTGTACAGATAGGTCATAACGTAGAGGTGGGCAACAATTCAATCCTCTGTGCTCAGGTCGGTATCGCAGGATCTACTAAAGTCGGTGACCATTGTACGTTGGCTGGACAAGTCGGAGTGGCCGGACACATTAAAATCGGAAACAATGTCACCGTTGGAGCTCAATCCGGCATACCCAATAACGTGGGAGATAATCAGACACTCATGGGATATCCGGCAGTCTCTGCAAGAGATTTTGCTCGTCAGCACGTCATGATCAAGCAATTAGGAGCTACACGAGAAAGCATTTCCCAACTCCAGAAGCAGGTCAAAGAACTGCTAAAAGAGAAAAATTAAACATACTTTATAGAAACAAACGAAATAAATGGATAAACAAAGAACCCTTAAAGAGAGTTTCTCATTCTCAGGAAAAGGCCTTCACACAGGCTTGAATATTACTATTACATTTCTTCCGGCTGAAGAAAACACCGGCTATCGGATACAGCGAACAGATCTCCCTGAGCAGCCCATTATTGATGCCATCGCCGAAAATGTCACAGCCACCCAGCGCGGCACTGTCGTAGAGAAAAATGGTGTCACTATTTCCACCATTGAGCATGCTATGGCTGCACTTTACTGCGCCGGAATCGACAACTGCCTAATACAGGTAGATGCTCCGGAATTTCCTATTTTAGATGGGTCTGCCATCTTATATGCTGAAGCCATCGAAAAAGCAGGTATCGAAGAGCAAAATGCTGAGCGTGAATACTTCCGCATAACAAAAAAATATGAGGTAAAAGACGAAGAAAAAGGGATTCATCTCACTATCTATCCGGACGATCACTTCTCCGTAACCACATTTGTTGAATTCCCTTCACCGGTTTTAAACAATCAATATGCTGTACTTGAAGATGTAAACAACTTCAAGACAGAAATTGCTTCTGCGCGTACATTTGTATTCGTACGTGAGATTGCCCCTCTACTCAATGCCAACCTTATCAAAGGAGGAGACCTGCAGAATGCCATTGTCATCTATGACCAAAAGATGACACAGGAAGAGATGGACAAACTCACCAGTCAAATCGGAGTCGCTGCACCTCCGGCAGATAATTTGGGATATTTGCAAGAGAGACCACTCCAATGGTACAACGAACCGGCACGTCATAAGTTACTAGACATCATCGGTGATTTAGCCCTTATCGGCAGATTTATCAAAGGACGCGTAATGGCAACCCGTCCCGGTCATGGCATCAACAATGTATTGGCTCGTGCCGTACGCAAAGAAATGAAGCGTACAGAGATTCAAGTTCCCTCTTACGATCCCAACAAAGCACCGATCTTTGACAACGTAGCCATTAAGAGCAAACTCCCCCACAGATATCCTTTCCAGCTAATTGACAAAGTGATCGAAATCGGAGAAAAGCAATGTGTAGGAGTAAAAAACATCACTGCCAACGAGCCGTTCTTTGTAGGACATTTCCCAGATGAACCGATCATGCCAGGTGTACTTCAGATTGAAGCCATGGCACAATGTAGTGGCCTTTTGGTACTAAATAGCGTGGAAGATCCTGAACGATACTCCACCTACTTCATGAAAATCGACAATGTAAAATTCCGTCAGAAAGTTGTACCGGGAGACACCTTGATCTTTCATGTCTCATATATTTCCCCTCTCCGCCGCGGATGTGCCCAAATGAAAGGATACGCTTTTGTCGGAGACAAGATCGTAAGTGAAGCCGAGTTTATGGCGCAAATCATTAAAAACAAATAAAAATCATATATAAATCAATCAATTAAAATGCAAGATTTTATTTCTCCTTTGGCAGTCGTAAGCCCTGAAGCAAAATTGGGCAAAGATGTAAAAGTAGGACCCTTTAGTGTTATCCACGAAGACGTGGAAATCGGCGATGGCACCATCATAGAAAATGGTGTAAGCATTTTCCCCGGAGCCCGTATAGGCAAAAATTGTCACATCTTTCCTGGTGCATGTATTTCTCCCGTACCGCAGGATTTGAAATTCCATGGTGAATATACTACAGTGGAAATTGGCGATAACACCGTACTTCGTGAATGTGTCACCGTACATCGTGCGACAGCATCCAAGAAAGTGACTCATGTGGGCAGCAATTGCCTCATCATGGCATATTGTCATATTGCCCACGATTGTTGGGTAAATGACAACGTGATCATGTCCAACTGTGTACAGATGGCAGGAGAAGTTGTCGTTGAGCACCATGCAGTCATCGGTGGAGGTGCATTGATTCACCAATTTACCCACATCGGAGAGTATTGTATGATCCAGGGAGGCACCCCTCTCAACAAGGACGTTCCGCCCTTTACCATGGCAGCTCGCGTTCCGGCATGCTATGTAGGTCTCAACACCGTCGGACTTCGTCGCAATGGATTCGCTCCGGATCAGATTATAAACATTCAGGAGATGTATCGCCTTATATATATGTCCGGTCTAAATACGACTCATGCCGTAGAGCGCATCGTAGAAGAATTCCCGGAGAGTCCGGAACGAGACATCATTGTCAACTTTATCAAAGGTTCGGACAGAGGTATCATCAAAGGCTCTATCTAACTTTCCGTTCTGGCACTGAAAGCAATCGTATAAACGAGCAAACAAAACTAACAGAAAACTTAATTTGTCAAACCTATGATATATCATTTTGTCATCCTTTCTGACGAAGTCGATGACTTCCGCAGAGAGATCGCCATAGATGCTGAGGCGACTTTCCTGGACTTGCATGACACCATCTTAAAGACATGTGACTACAAGAAAGATCAGATGACATCGTTCTTCATCTGTGGTTCGGACTGGAGCAAAAAAACAGAGATTACTCTCTTTGAGATGAATGATGATCCGGAAATCAAAAGTTGGATCATGGACAAAACTCATCTTAACGATCTGCTACAAGAAGAGAAAACCAAGCTCCTATTTCTGTTTGACACCATGAGCGAACGTTATCTATACATTCAGCTCAAGAGTATTGAAACCGGTGTTCATTCACTCAAACCTGAAGTAACCAAAACCAGTGGTAAAGCACCTATTCAGCAAATCAATCCAGACGAACTCTCCTCCGGATTTCTCTCTGAGATGTATGGAGACGAAGGATACGATCCGGACGAAATCGATGCTGAAGGTTTTGGTGATTTAGAAGATATGGAGAGCTTCGGTTAAGAGAGTGAAAAGAGAATTTCTCTTTACCATGCGTAAAATGGTTTAGTAACACTATTCACTAAAACGCTAAACAAGCGAGAACAGTGAGAAGGTGTTATGACACAATTGATAAATCATTCGGCAGAGAATATTGCTCTGTAATATATTATTATTAAATGAGGGTGTGTTCTATAATCAGTCGAAACATACCCTCATTTATTTAAGGTGAACCCTATAGATTCCCACATATTATTAACGATGGAGAGTTCTCAGATCTTTGTCGGATCTAGGTTAAGCCGACAAAACTAATTTAGAGGACACAAATTAAGGATATAAAAAGGTGACACACAAAAGAAAACGTTCATTTATCTTTTTCCGAGACATACACAGACTTACACAGATCATTCTCTTATCCCTCTGTGTCCTCTGCGGGCAATGGGCATATCCCAGCCAACGTCCCACCGTAGCCCTCGTTTTAAGTGGAGGTGGGGCTAAAGGAGCGGCCCATGTTGGTGCATTGCGCGTCATCGAGCAGGCAGGAATCCCTATTGACTATGTAGTTGGCACCTCTATGGGTGCACTCGTGGGCGGTCTCTACTCAGTGGGCTACAATTCTGACCAGTTGGACAGCATCTTGCAAACCCAAGACTGGAAAGTGCTCCTCTCTGACAGAGAAGATCCGAAAACACTCCCCTTAGATCGACGATTGCAAAACGAGCAATATTCCATATCCATACCTTTTCGTGCACAAAACCCGGAGATTAACGACGGAGGATTTATCCAAGGCATCAACATCGGGCATCTCCTCCATCAACTCATTGCGCCTTATAACGAAAACATAGACTTCAACTCCCTTCCGATCCCCTTCGCTTGCGTGGCAGTGGATGTTGTCAGTGGCAAACCGCACGTCTTCCATAGTGGCAGTTTGCAAGATGCCATGCGAGCCAGTATGTCCATTCCAGCCGTCTTCACTCCAGTCAGAAAGGACAGCATGGTTTTGGTCGATGGAGGCATCATGAACAACTATCCACAAGACGTAGCCCGAGCTATGGGAGCGGACATCATCATCGGTGTCGATGTTCAAGCAGACCTCCTCGATGCCAAGAAATTGAAAGGTGTCGGCAATGTTTTGTTGCAGGTCATAGATGTGGCTACAAACAACGACTATTTTGAGAAAATTGATGACACCGACATCTACATCAAAGTTGATGTAAGCGGATATAACGCAGCCAGTTTCACGACTGAAGCGATCGACACACTCATCATCCGAGGACAAGAAGCGGCACAAGAGAAGTGGAATGAGCTACTCGCTTTGCGCCACCACCTCGACCTGGCAGGACGGCAACAGACGCCCCCTCGACCGGACAAAAAGATCATGGATCTACACAAAAGCATGGAACTGGAAAACCAGGAGAACTATGCACAAAGCTCCATTCAGAAAAGTTTTGCAGAGAGTTCTGCCAACCTCAGTGTCCGCTATGACAACATTGAGAAAGTGTCACTCCTTTTAGGACTACACGTCAAGGTACCCACCCCTCGTCGAGACCTCTTTCTCGATCTCAAAGGACGACTAGGAAACCGCAGTTTCTTCGACTCTAAAATCAACTGGAAACTCCACAAGACCTACAATCTCTGCGCCTCTTATAAATTTCAAAACGATGAAATAGATCTTTACTCCGGCAGAAAAAAGTTTGCCAACATCAACTATTATCGTCACCATGTCCATGGAGAGGCACTAATCAGCTGGCGCAACCTTTACTTCCGTGCAGGATTGGCCTTTGATCACTATCGTTGGGATGGGCTCATGGCTTTATCTGCGATCACATCAGAAGACATCAGTACATATAGTTATTACATCAGAGGGCACTATAACTCGCTCGATGATTACCATTTCCCTACCAAGGGTGTTACACTCAGCACAGACTATCGGATCCTTACCAGCAACCTCCGTGACTACCACGGACACACAGCAACGCGAGTCCTCGCCTGCCACATCTCCGGTGCTCACAGCCTTAGCAACCGCATCACGATCCTCCCCGCTGCTGCCATCCGACTACTGCGACACCCCCACAACGATATGTTTGCCTCTCGCAACTTCCTCGGAGGCATCTCTGACGGTCTGATCTTTTCTGGGCAACAGACCTTTGCCGGCATCACCAGGCTACAAGTCGCACAGGATGCACTCCTCACAACCTCTCTCTCCCTGCGCGGCAGAGTTGGAGAAGATCAATTTGTCACACTCGGGAGCGCTCTCGCCTGTCAAGGGCACTATGCCGAGACTCTATTCGATGATCGGCCCTCATGGGGTGTAAAGTTGGGTTATACCTACCGAACCCTCATCGGCCCTGTTGGAGCCAGCATACACTACTCCGACATCAGCAAAGAGGTCAGCATGCTGATCAACATCGGATATCTGTTTTAGCATATCACTCTGTGACGTCATGCACAGGGCATTGTCAACCATGGACGGTGTTGCTCTGTAAACAAACTATATCTATGATGACAATAAAGAAGCGGCTGTGTCAAAATACAAATTCTGGCGCAGCCGCTTAAAGTGTGTAAGAATGTGTCATATACATCGATCTATAAGTTCTTCATCAGCTATACTCGTCACACTATCAGGAAGAACGAAATCCTCAACGTGTTTCGCTTCTGGAAATTTAATCAATTGACTGACGGCTTTATTATAAAGGACTCCATCAATGGAGGTATAATGGGGATTTTGGGGATCAACATCAATACTCTCCAATGCAGTACAACCACCGATATTCATCAAGATCTGAAATTCACACCTTCCGAAAACACTCTCCCCGATACTTATCACACTCTCCGGGATAAATACCCTTTGCAAAGATTTACAACCGGCAAATGCTCTTTCCCCTATGCTCACTACAGAGCGAGGGATATCAATTTCCTGTAAAGATTCACACACCTCAAAAGCTCTATCTCCGATCACTTTTACACTGTTTGGGATAATGACATGTTGCAAATACAGACAGCCGGAAAAAGTCCTTTCATCAATACTTATAACAGTTTCAGGAATAGAGTAATTTACCAACTGTTTCCCTTGAGGGATGTGTATAATTTTTGTCACATTTTTATCATACAAAATGCCATCTATAGATCTATAATGCGGATTATCTGGAGATACATTAATACACTCCAAAGCAAAACATACCCCTACGCCCTTATTTCGACCGATTTTACATCCTCCAAAAGCTCCCTCTCCAATACTCGTGACACTATCTGGAATATCGATACATTGCAATGAGGAACAACCAAAAAAGGCCTCATCTCCTATGCTCGTAGTACTGTTGGGAATAACAACCCTTTGCAACAAATAACACCATTTTAAAGCCCTGTTACCAATACATTTCACACTATTAGGAATATCAATCTGCCGCAAAGAAGAGCACCCAAAGAAAGCACTTTCTCCAAAGCTCAAGACACTACTCGGAATAAAAATGCTTTGCAGGGATGTACACTCATAAAAAGCCTCTGCACCTATGGTAACAACTCCATCGGGAATAACAACTTTCGCCACGGATCGATCGTGAACCCCCAACACAGTTTTTCCATCTTCACTCAAAATCAGATTTGTATCAACCATAATAATTGACAGCAATTATATAATGTAATGAATAAATTAGTGCCACTAATTTATACATTAAAATTCAAATGCAAAAAACATTTTCTTAAAAATGATGAGTTCATCCTGAAATAAACCGATTTCACACATAATTAGAGAGGTAAAAGCGATTTGTTATTAGAGAAAAGCAGGTTAATTTTAGCTTTATATGAATAAAATAATTATATTTGCATCGACAAGAATAGATAATCTTATATCGAACCAAACATTTATAATAAATTAAAGAAAATGAAAACCAATTATGAATTGCGTTATGCATCTCATCCGCAAGATGCAAAGCATTATGACACAGCTCGTAACCGTAAGGAGTTTTTAATCCCGACACTTTTCACTGCCGAAGAGGTAAATATGGTTTACTCTATGTATGACCGCATGGTAGTGGGTGGTGCAATGCCGGTCAATGAGGTGCTTCCACTGGAGGCTATCGACCCACTTAAGGCAGACTATTTCCTCACTCGTCGTGAAATCGGTATCTTCAACGTGGGAGGTAACGGTGTTGTAGAAGTGGACGGTGTGAAGTATGAATTAGGCTACAAAGAGGCTCTTTATTTGGGTCGCGGTGATCGCAATGTGACTTTCGCCAGCGCTGACCCTGCTTGCCCGGCTAAGTTCTACTTCAACTCATGTACCGCACACATGACATATCCTGACAAGAAGATCACTAAGGCTGAAGCAAACATCTTGAAGTTAGGTTCTATGGAAGGCTCTAACGATCGCGTCATCAACCGTATGATCGTAGGTCAGGTACTTCCCACTTGCCAACTACAAATGGGTATGACAGAATTGATGCCCGGCAGTGTATGGAACACCATGCCGGCTCACACTCACTCTCGCCGTATGGAAGCTTACTTCTATTTCGAAGTGCCGAAAGGTCAGGCTGTATGCCACTTCATGGGCGAACCTCAAGAGACTCGCGTCATCTGGATGGAAGGCGATCAAGCTGTGCTCTCTCCCGAATGGTCTATTCACTCTGCAGCAGCTACCAGCAACTACACATTCATTTGGGGTATGGGTGGTGAAAACCTTGACTACAGCGATCAGGACTTCTACAAAGAGAACGAACTTCGCTAATTCCCCCTGTTGTAATAAACCATAAATATAATAATCAACACTAATAATATTATGAACAATCCATTTTCACTCGAAGGTAAAAATGCCCTCGTAACAGGTGCTTCTTATGGCATCGGTTTTAACATTGCTGTTGCTCTCCATGAGGCAGGTGCCAACATCATCTTCAATGACATCAACCAGGATCTTGTCAATCGTGGTCTCGCTGCATACGAAGAGAAAGGCATCAAGGCTTTAGGTTATGTATGCGACGTAACTAAGGAAGAACAAGTACAGGAGATGGTGGCTAAAGCTACTGAAGCCGTGGGTCACATCGATATTCTCGTTAATAATGCCGGTATCATCAAGCGCATCCCGATGCACGAGATGAAGCGAGAGGAGTTCCAACAGGTGATCGATATCGACCTTGTTGGTCCATTTATCTGCGCTAAGGCTGTCCTTCCTCAGATGATGGAGCGCCGTGAGGGTAAGATTATCAATATCTGCTCTATGATGTCCGAATTGGGACGTGAGACAGTTTCAGCTTATGCTGCAGCCAAGGGTGGTCTGAAAATGTTGACCCGAAACATCTGCTCTGAGTATGGAGAATATAACATCCAGTGTAATGGTATCGGCCCCGGTTATATCGCTACTCCTCAGACTGCTCCGCTCCGTGAAAAGCAGGCAGATGGCTCACGTCATCCATTTGACTCATTCATCTGCGCTAAGACTCCGGCAGGTCGCTGGTTAGATCCGGCAGAATTGGGTGGTCCGGCTGTGTTCCTCGCATCACATGCTTCTGATGCTGTCAATGGTCATATCCTCTATGTGGATGGTGGTATTTTGGCATATATCGGCAAGCAACCGAAGTAATCATTGATCGTCTATGAAGAAAATCCTTTATTCGACCGCAATCGTAGCGGGAGCCTTACTGACGGCATGTGCTCCGGACAAAGAGGAGAAGAGTCTTACACTCTCAGTAGTCAATCAGTTGGACATGGATCGTGTCAATGAGGTGGTCCTCGTCGGGCATAATGACATCTTAAAAGGTTTGGGAATCCCCAACACCAGCGCAAGCAACTTTGTGATCCTCGATGTCAAAGGCGAACAAGTGCCTTATCAGATCAGTGCCACTCGCACACAAGTGCTCATTCCGGCAACTGTCGGAGCCAATGACACAACCCTATACACCATCAAAGCCGGCACACCCGATAATTATCAGGCTGTAGTCTTCGGTAAGCACTATCCTAACCGCGTGGATGACATCGCATGGGAGAACGAGTTTAGTGCATATCGTCTGTATGGTCCTGCTCTACAAGCAGCAGGTGAGAAGGCTTTCGGTTATGACGTATGGACAAAACGAGTTTCATCACTCGTTGTTGATCAACGTTATGAGATGGAATTAGGAGCCAACAAGCTGAAAGTAGATTCACTCAAGGCTGCCGGACAAACTAAGGAGGCTGAAGAATTTTACAAGACAATCAGCTATCACGTGGATCACGGCAACGGACTTGACTGCTACAAAGTTGGTCCGACACTGGGCGGTGGTACAGCTGCTCTTTATGTAAACAAGAAAATCGTTTACCCTTATTGCTACAAGAGCTACAGAATCCTTGAGAATGGTCCAATCCGCTTCACGGTGAATTTGACTTATGGGGAGACAGAAATCAATGGCGAAAAGGTTATTGAAAATCGCATCATCTCCAGCGAAATGGGTTCTCGTCTCAACCGTTGTCAAGTCTTTTACACAGGTCTGAGCAAACCGACTGAAATCGTGACCGGTCTGGTTATCCATCCGGAGAACAAGGACACTTTGGCTACAGATATGGAGCATAAATATATCGCTTATGCCGATCTCACGGACAATGTAAATAACAACAATGGAGTCATTTATGTTGGTGCTATCTGTCCGACCTTAAAAGAGGCTCGTCCGGAGTGGTTCAAAAAGAACGAAGCAAAGAAAATCGGTGCTGCCGGTCATCTTCTTGCCATCAGTGACTACAAGCCAGGCAGCATGTACACTTATTACTTCGGCTCAAGCTGGAGCAAATATGACATGCCCGACATGGCTGCATGGGAAGCATATCTTGCAGATTATTCTCAGAAATTGAAAAAACCATTGAAGGTTACATTGCAATAAAAAAGCAATAACACTCTAAAACAAAAATTAGGCTGTACGAGAAAGATTCTGTACAGCCTATTTTTTTTACTTTTTGCATCACGGCGCCGTGCAACATGAATGACGCCGCCGTGTAACGTGCATGACGCCGCCGTGTAACGTGAATGACGCCGCCGTGTAACATGAATGATGCCGCCGTGTAACGTGAATGTTGCCGCCGTGTAACGTGAATGACGCCGCCGTGTAACATGAATGACGCTACCATGTAACGTAAAGATGCTGCCATGTAAACACACACGACAGCCTGAATCATCTTACACGGCGGCGTCAGACATTTATCAAGTTATGCCAATAAGGGTTGCAAGCACTCCTCCATCTCACGCTGCACAGCAGCTGCAGCCTCGGCTGCAGCCTCAGCAAAGCGCTCGCTTTTGTCGGCATATATGATGGCTCGAGAGGAATTGACTATCAAGCCGCACTGCTTGTTCATACCATACTTCACCACTTCCTGAAGGCTGCCTCCCTGTGCACCGACACCGGGCACCAGCAAAAAATGATCCGGAGCAATGCGACGAATGTCAGCAAACAGAGAACCTTGAGTGGCACCAACAACAAACATCATCTGATCTGTAGTTGCCCAAGTCTGCACCGTGCGGAGCACTTTTTCAAACAAGCGTTCGGATGTACCATCACAAGTGGTGAGTTGGAAATCATGAGAGCCTTTATTGGAAGTCAAGGCAAGACAAATAACCCACTTGCCCTCATAGACCAAAAATGGCTTGACACTATCCTCTCCCATATAAGGAGCTACAGTGACAGCATCAAGATCCAGATGCTCGAAGAAACTACGGGCATAAAGTTCGGAAGTGTTACCAATGTCCCCACGTTTGGCATCGGCTATGATAAACTGCTCAGGATATTTTTCACGAATATAATTGACCGTCTTCTCAAACGCTATCCATCCGGCAACACCTAAACTTTCATAAAAAGCCAAATTGGGTTTGTAGGCCACACAATAAGCCTGAGTGGCGTCGATGATGGCTTTATTGAAAGCAAAAATAGGATCCTCCTCCTGTAACAAGTGTTGAGGAATTTTCTTGATGTCTGTGTCCAAACCTACACAAAGGAAAGAACGTTTTAGCTTGGTCTGTTCAAAAAGTTGCTGTTTGTTCATGTGTCCTACAGTGTTTTAAAGAATATATTTTTATCTACTGCCGCAAAGATACATAGAAAAACTGAAAACAAAAAACAGAAGCATCACCTCATCCCTACTCTAATGAATTTTTTATTATAAAGGAGAGTTTTAGCACCTAAAGAAAAATATTTTAAGAGACTAAAAACAATTTTCTCACTTTTGAGCATAAAAATTGTTATAAATAGTGTACATTTGCATAAAATAAATTGTATCAAGTAGGGGCAATGGCAAAGTCCTCTAAAGCTGTTGGCGATAGCCTTCACCTTTCTGCTTTGCTCAACCTCTCATCCCGCGAAGCACATAACCAACGGGAATAACCCTTAAACCCCACAAACCTATAAACCCCAAAAACACGCAGCCCACGACCAAAGGGAATAACCTCCTCAAACCATCGCCATAGCGATCGGTCATAGTCGAGTTAGCACTCAACCCTTAAACTCTTAAACCCTTAAACCCCTCAACTAATAATATGGAAAAAAAAGTAATTATTTGCCTCGGCAGACAATTTGGCAGTGGAGGTCGACAACTCGGCAAAAAGCTCTCCGAACTCCTCGGCATTGCCTATTTTGATAAAGCAATCATGATAGAGATGGCCAAAGCAAGCGGCATGGACATCGACTATCTGACCCGACATGATGAGCAAGCCCCCGGTTTTCTCGATTATGCCCTTATAGGCCGTTTTGGTCACAATAGACTTTTCGGAGCGAGCCAAACTTTCCAATTACTATCTGACACACTGCAAAAAATAGCCTCCCAACAGTCATGCCTCATCGTAGGTCGCACAGCCGACTACATCCTGCGTAGAGAGCCTAATCTGATCAAACTATTCGTACATGCTCCGCAAACTTACCGCATCAGAAACGTTGCTCGAAGACAAAAGATCTCTCCCGAAGAAGCCGTGGAATTGATTTCTCGATATGATCAAGAAAGAGCCCGATTCTACGACTTTTTTACGGACAAAACCTGGGGAGAGGCAGCCTCTTATGACCTCGCTGTAGATATATCCAAATTAGGAGAAGAAAAGACCGCCCTATTTTTAGCCGAATACGTTAAAAACCGCATACAACAATTTGATTGAAATGAATCCATCTGATTTTCTGACACTCAAACAAGTGAATCTAAAAGTAAGCAAGGCTCTTGCAGAGACCTTCTATGAACCTATATGGATGACAGCAGAGATCAGTGAAATCAGAACGACAACTCAAGGACATTGTTACCTCGAATTCATAGAGAAAAGTAGCCGTAGCGAACACATAACCGCCAGAGCTCGAGGGACTATCTGGGCACAACGATGGTGGTTGGTCAAAGAGACATTTGAGAGATTTACCGGCCAATCGCTTGCTGCCGGAATGAAGATATTAGTCTGTGTAGAAGTCGAAATGCACGAGCTCTATGGCTATTCACTCAACGTAATAGACATTGATCCCGGCTACACCGTCGGAGAATTGGCTCGCCAACGAAACGAAATCATCAGACAACTGACCGAAGATGGCATCATCGACCTCAACAAGGAACTTCCCCTCCCGACTCTACCTCAGCGAATCGCAGTCATCTCTGCCGCAGGTGCTGCCGGATATGGAGACTTTTGTGCCCAACTGGCTGGTAACGAATGGGGCTTAGTTTTCTACCCACACCTTTTCCCGGCAGTCATGCAAGGAGACAAGACTGAAGCAAGCATCATACAAGCGCTGGACAACATCTATCGACACTGCACTAATTTTGACATCGTTGTAATCATCAGAGGCGGAGGCGCAACGGCCGATCTGGCAGCCTTTGATTCATATATGTTGGCGGCACATTGCGCTCAGTTTCCATTACCTATATTAGTAGGCATCGGGCACGAAAGAGATAAAACCGTGCTCGACCTCGTAGCCCACACATCGCTCAAAACTCCTACAGCTGTAGCAGCATATCTGATCGAATTATTATCTCGACAATATGAAAGGATACGCATGTTCTCTGAAAAACTACAACGAGCATCGCTTTCCCTACATCGGGAGATCAATCGTCTTTCACTGATCGGGGAGCGCGTCGCCCTATCTGCCGGCAATCTCATCAGTCGGCAGCAAAACACGCTTTCCAATCTCAAACAACAGGTCTATACTACTGCGCAAAGCCGCATTGAAACCGAGAAAAACAAATTGAAATTTGTAGAAAAGAATGTCGAAATGGCTCAGCCGGATAACATTCTAAAGCGAGGATTCAGCATCACCCGGCTCAATGGCCAAGCCATAAAAAAGATTTCGGACTTAAAGCCGGGGTATGTCATCGAGACACAATTTGCCACCGGTAGCATCACCTCTGAGATAAAAAGCAAATCTCCAAAAAAAAGAGTAAATAAATCGGTACATTACTTTTAAGCTTTTTCTTACCTACACTGGCTCGTTTAACCCAAATAGGACATTAGACCGCTAAATTACTAAAAAAATTCTTTTAAGACGTTTACCTATTCTTTTGGGGATCATTTTTTCGTTTATATAGCTCGCTATACGCATTCAAAAGACATAAGAAATCTAATCTAAATAATAAAAATCGAATGACAGATTTGGATTAAAAAACCTCCGGAGAGCAAAAATTGTGTCGAAATAATTATTATCGGACACAAATAATTACAGTAATGCAAAGAAGGCCAAATTAGGAAAAAGAAGATTAGCAGACTTACCTAAAAAAGGCGTATAATAAAAAAGAGGATGCCTCATTTTGAGACACCCTCAAATATTTAGGTTGAAATAGTACTAACTATATTCTTTCCCTAAAAGTTTCTTACTCAGCAGAAGCAGCTACTACATTGTAAGGAACCTCAACAGAAACCTCACGATGCAACTTTACAACTGCAGTGTAAGAACCAAGAGTCTTAGCGTTTTCAACAACGATAGTCTTACGCTCTACACCCTGAACACCTGCAGCCTCGATAGCCTCAGCAATCTGAATGTTAGTCACAGCACCATAAAGTTTACCTTCTTCGCTTGCCTTAACAGTGATGGTGAGAGACAAAGCTGAAAGTTGAGCAGCAAGAGCCTCTGCATCAGCCTTAATCTTAGCCATCTTCTGAGCCTGTTGTTTCTGCTTCTCAGCGAGTTGCTTAAGGGCAGAAGGAGTAGCAAGAATAGCTTTCTTTTTAGGGATGAGGAAGTTAAGACCATAACCGTTCTTTACTTCTACTACATCATCTTTATATCCAAGATTCTGAACATCTTCAATCAAAATAATCTTCATGTCAATTTCCTCCTCTTGTTAATTATTTCATCAAATCGGTTACATAGGGCAACAATGCAATCTGGCGTGCACGCTTGATCGCTGTGGCAACACGACGCTGGAACTTCAAAGAAGTACCGGTAATACGACGTGGAAGGATTTTACCCTGCTCATTCAAGAACTTCTTAAGGAATTCAGGATCCTTATAGTCAATGTACTTGATGCCATTCTTTTTGAAACGGCAATATTTTTTCTTCTTGACATCAACCGATACGGGAGTCAAATAACGGATTTCTGATACTTCTGCCATGGATTAAGCCTCCTCTGTTTTAGCATTCTTCAAATTGCGACGCTTTGCTGCATACTCAGCTGCATGCTTGTCAAGTTTGACAGTGATGAAGCGAAGAATGCGGTCATTACGACGATAATAAGTCTCAAGTTTGTTGACGATAGTCGGCTCGCCATTAAACTCCACAAGGAAATAAAAACCGGTAGATTTCTTTTCAATAGAGTAAGCGAGTTTACGCATACCCCAAGCTTCCTCGTTCACGATGGTTGCACCACCGGCAGCAAGTTCAGCCTTGATACCATCTACCGTTTCCTTTACCTGAGCATCAGATAAAACGGGAGTCAAAATGAAAACGGTTTCGTAGTTGTTCATAATGTTTTAATAATTTTATTTTAATATGTGTAAGGGACATCCTTACACCAAATCGGGCGCAAAGGTAACGCTTTTTTCCGAAACTAACAACTTTTACCAACTATTTTACAACTTTATCTCATAAAAAAGAGATCATAACACCAAAAACGGGTTATGATCTCCGAAACAAATTTAAACTTTGTAGACCCATACGGAATCGAACCGCAATCTAAGGAACCGGAATCCTTTATTCTATCCATTAAACTATGGGTCCCTATTTTATCCGCTCTATTTGTTTTGCGAGTGCAAAGATAGAGTTTTTAAAGAATGTGCCCAACAATTTTCAATTAAAAAATAAACCAATACATCTTTTTTTTGGACTTTTCGACAATATCATCTATCTTCGTTCCCTAGTTTGGTTTAGATGTTTAAACCCTCAACCCTTAAACCCAATAAAACTGAAAACAGAAAAGTAAAAGGAGAAAAAACAAAAGTGAAAACTGTAAACAAAGCCATCAGCCATAGCGGAGTGCAGCCTTTAAGCCATCAGCCATAGCGGGGCGAAGCCCATAAACCCTTCAACCACTCAACTCTTCAACCATTAACCATCATGAATGTTCAGATAGAAGAAAGTTGGAAACAGATCCTTCAGACGGAGTTTGATCAAGCCTATTTCGAAATATTGACTTCCTATGTCCGGCAGGCATATAGGACAACGATAGTATATCCACCGGGCAAATGGATTTTTGAAGCATTCAACCGGACACCTTTCCATCGCGTAAAAGTGGTGATCATCGGACAAGATCCCTACCATGGTCCGAATCAGGCTCATGGACTTTGTTTCTCTGTGCAAGAGGGCATCACACCTCCGCCATCACTAATCAATATATATAAGGAGTTGTCTGACGAATTTAAACGCCCTGCCCCATCCAGTGGCAATCTCTCTCACTGGGCTGACCAGGGAGTCCTATTGCTCAACGCGACACTCACCGTCGAAGCCGGCAAGGCCGGTTCTCATCAAGGCAAGGGCTGGGAACGATTTACCGACAGTGTAATCTCTGCCCTATCCACCCGACGTGAAGGAATCGTTTTTATGCTCTGGGGAAGTTATGCACAGCAGAAAGGCAAAATCATTGACCGACGCAAACATCTCGTCCTCGAAGCTCCCCACCCCTCTCCCCTTTCTGCCCATCGGGGTTGGTTTGGCTGCCAACACTTCGTGCGAGCTAACCAATATCTCTCCCAACACGGTCAAGAACCCATCCATTGGATCTGAAATTAGGCTGCGCCTCTGACAAGAGCAAAGATGATACTGAAAACTGAAAGCAAAGCTATTGCCATAGCGGACGAAGTCCCTTATTTGGTTTAGAAGTTTAAAGGTTTAGAAGTTTATTTTTTCAACCCTTGTTTGGTTTAGAAGTTTATTTTTCAACCACTCAACCCCTAACCCCTAAACCTCTCAACCAAAAGGGCGCAGCCCCTAAACCAACCATAGCTATAGCAAAGCCTCATTTTGATACGTTTTTACACCTTATGGAAAAATTTACACCAAAATAAGAATGATTTTTCCTAAGTTTCTTAATTATTATCATCATCTTTGCCACAAGAATCGTTTCCGACTTTCGATCTATCTAAGTTTAAGTCAATTCATCATAACAATATAATCAATCCACACACTATGAAAAAAAGAAATTTCTTGACCAGCATCTGCTTGATGCTGCTATTGGCTTTCATCGGGGTCACAGATGCCCCTGCCAAAATCAAAGTGCACACCATCGGAGACTCCACCATGGCGGAGTATGATCCAAGCTCCACGGACAAACGTGGATGGTGTCAGATGCTACAGCAATTCCTCGATGCCGACTATGTCACGGTCAACAACCGAGGGAAAAGTGGTGCATCATCCAAAAGTTTCTATAAAGAGTCCGCCTATTGGCAGACCATCGAACCCAATATTGCCGCCGGCGACTATGTGTTCATCCAGTTTGCTCACAACGATGAGAAAAACGGAGGTTATGACGGCGACACCATCATAGCACAGAAACAGGCTGCCGGAGAGAGCACCAGCGGTGTCGATTATCGTGGCACGACTGCATCGGGGACCTTCAAGATGTTTATCCGTCGATACATCGATGAGACACTGGCACGCGGCGGTCATCCGGTCATCGTCACTCCGATCTGTCGCAAATATTTCAGTGGCTCAAAGGCCATCCGTCGCAATGGCATGCACGATCTGGGAGACTCCTTTGGTGTCCCGGAGAGCGACAACACCTACGACTATGCTCAAAGCCTGCGCGATGTTGCTGCCGAATATAACTTGCCGGTGATCGATCTGACCCTCCTCACTCGCGATCTCTACCTGAGCTATGGCGAAAGCTACTGCACTGCCAATCTCTTTTGCTCCGGAGACAACACACACCCGGCAGCTTTGGGCGCGACACTGATTGCTCGTCTTTGTGCCCAAGCCATGAAGTCTCAAGGCATCCTCGCCGAATATGTCAATGTTGGGACAGACATCACCATTAGCCCGACCAGCGGAGATTTAGGGAAGGCTTACAGCGGACAGACCGTAACCAAAGAGTATAATATTTCAGCTTTCGGTCTCTCCAAGGAGAGCGGCACATTCACATTCTCTGTGACCGATGGTTTCTTTGTCTCTGTAGATAAAAAGAACTATGCTTCGACAACATCGCTCAGCTACACCGGAGGCAATCTCATCGCCACCGTATATGTACAAGCCACTATGAATACACCCGGCATCCAAACAGGCCAACTCACCGTCAGCGACGGCACAGTCAGCAAGACACTCGATCTGACTGCCGAATGCATCAACCTCAGCGGTGGAGAAGAAGTACAGGTCTTCTGGCCTTTGGAGAACGACAATACCCCGATAGTGACCGGGCCATGCATGGCTGTCGAAGAGAGTTATAGCAACATGGAGACACAGCGCTATGCTGCCATCAATTCTAAAGCCGTTTGGCCAGAAGGCAGTGGCTATGATGCCTCACACAAGACACAGCGCAACTACCTCACCGGAGGAGCATGGCCTGCAGGAGAGATTGATGAGGTCTCTACACGCTACATCCAGTTTGGCATGAAAGCCCCCGAGGGAACACATATAGACATTGACCGCATCAGTATGTATGTGGCTGGCGCCGGAGGCAGCGGCATGCGATGCAAGATCTACTACTCCACCCACGAAGACTTCTCCGAAGCGACCCTCATACAGGAGTTTGCCTCCATGGCGGGCAACAATGCTTACTTTGTCGAGAGCGCTCCCATCGTCGGCATAGATGCCGGAGAGAGCATCTACCTCCGCATTTACCCCTGGTATAGCAGTGCCGCTACCGGCAAGACCATCTGCTTTGCCGATGTTTGCATCCACGGCATGGCATCTAACCAGTCCGGGATAACAGACATTCTCTCCACCCCGGCACAGAGAGAAGTCATCTATGACCTCACCGGACGCAGGCTCACCGAGATGCCCACCCACGGCATCGTCATCGTCAATGGAAAGAAAATCGTACGATAAGACGAAAGAGCCTTGTTGCTCATAATCACACACAAAACAAGCGGCTGTGCCAAAATTTGCATTTGGACACAGCCGCGGTTTGGTTGAGTAGTTGAGAGGTTTAAGGGCTGCGCCCTGCAATGGCTTGGGACTTCGTCCTGCTATGACTGATGGCAATGACTTATGGCTTCGTTTTCAGTTGTCACCATTCCTCTTTGCTCTTATAAAGGTGCAGCCCAAAGCTTCGCCCCTTACCTTTACTTTGTTTCTACCAGGATTACACCATTTTTACCTTCATCGCCAAACTTCTCTACTGCGGCTTTATCTTTCAGCACATCTATCGATTTTATCTTGTCCGGCAGCAATCGTTTTAAGTCCTCGGCAGTCGATTTGACACCATCGATATAAACCAAAGCTGCATTGAGAAGAGAGACAGAAATCGTTTCAGTCTTTTCAGATTTACCCAATCCTTCATCCAGCTTAATTACTTTCGCACGGGCTTCCTCCACGACATATCCATCTTTTGTGTCTGTCACGATCGTTGCGGTTGTCGTTTTCAGATCTTTCAAACTAAATTTTATAGGAAGGACAAACTTCACATTGACTGCCTGACCGCGCTGCACACCGGGTTGCCACTTAGGCATGGCGAGGACCACTCGTTTGGCCTCAGCATCCAACTCCGCGTTGACTCCTTTTAAAACCTTCACATCTCTGATGCTTCCGTCTTTAGATACGACAAACTGGACTATAACAGATCCCTCGATTTTCTGCTTCGCAGCGTTCTCCGGATATTTGATGTTAGAAGAGACAAACTTCATCATCTCCTTATCACCTCCGGGAAACTCCGGGTTCTGCTGCACCATGGTAAACACGACATCATCAGGAGATTGTGATGAAGCAGACTCCTTTTGCTCAGAGCGGGCCGGGATAGCAGCTGCATCACGCTCCGCATCATGCATCGTCACCACAGACAGCAGACCCTCACTCTCTGCCACCATCTCTTCTGTCACACTCTTAACTTTTGGATGGGCAAAAGCCACCACTGCCAATGCAGCCACCGGCAACACGACAACTGCCTTCAGAGACAGCCATCGACTTGATTTACTCGATTTCATCATTTTAATTCTACGTTTTAATGAATTGTGATTAAGATTGTTTGCCATAGAGAACAAGCGTTCACCTACGGACTTTTTTATTAGCAGCATCTGATACTGCCTGGCGTCGACTCCATTTTCAAGCACTCTATTATCTGCTTCAAACTCATGCACCTCCTGCAGTTCTCGTTTGAGCAACCACGCAGCGGGATTATACCATTGGAAGACAATGAGCAAATTACACAAAACGACGTCCCACGAATGTCGAAGCGTTATGTGTGCCGTCTCATGAATGATAATCTCGCGTGGATTTTCATTATAATCTTTATCATTGATCAGCATATAACCGAACCAGCTCAGTGGGGCAATCGCCTCATCGGTCACCACGATCTTCACCTCTCCTCGCTCCACGACCCTGCCTCGGCGGATCATGACATACAACTGGATCAGCGAAACGAACTCCCGGACTAAAAAAAAGCCCACACCCATCATATAGATTACAAAAACTATCTGCTGCCAGGAAATCCCGGATCTTTCAGTCTCCCCGACCACCTCAGCAGACATGATCAGCTCTTCGATCTGAATCATCCCCTCAGACATGACCGTCGGCTGATGAGTGACAATCTTGATCCACGGCACTCCCAATGACACACCCATCAGGATAAGCAAAAGGGCACGATTAAAAGCATGCCAACTGTCTCGGCTTAGCAATAACTTATAGACAAGGTAAAAAGCGATCAAACAGAGCGCCACCTTGAGCGAATAGACAAAAAACAGACCCATAATCATTGTTTTTCCACCTCCTCTATCAGTTGTTTCAGATCCTCGAGGCTGATCTTCTCCTCTTTCACCAGGGCGGAGACAGCGTTTTTATATGATCGCCCGAAAAACTTATTGATCACCTGAGCGAGTGTACCACCCCGATACTCTTCGCGAGAGATCGTTGCAAAATATTGGAAGCACCGAGCCGATAAAGCACGATGGCTGAGGAAACCTTTCTCCTCGAGTATTTTCACCAGCGTACTCAATGTGTTTACATGCGGCTTCGGATCTGCATAATGCGTTTGAAGCTCCCTGATCTGCATAGCCCCCTGCTCCCAGTAGTGATTCATTATCTCTTCCTCTTTCTGTGTCAATTGTTTCATTTTGTCCTATTTTTTTAATGTTATTTTCATAGAGTTATCCCCTTACGGCTGCAAAGTAACTAATACTTTTCGTTATACGACTAATTTATTTAGTTAATAAAACTAAAATCATTAGTTATTCTTGTATTATTTGCACTTTTGTAAGGAGAGAGATAACTTCAAATCGGGAAATGGAGCAAAATTAAAGAGTTATAACACACTTAACAGCAAACGAGGAGTGATTGCCATGATCATTCCTCGTTTTACTATTCATTTAAATAATAATGGATACGTGAAACTCTACAAAGGAATAGAGTTGTCAGGGATCTTTAATTTATATTATATAGTTTTTAGCATCATATTCATCTCTCTTGAAGTTGATTTTAGATAGTAGACACCAGGATAACAATCCGGGTCTAAAGAGGGCACCTTATCAAGAAGTTCCATTTCAAAATATCCACCGGGAGAAACCGTTACATCCTTTATTAGATATTTTTCTGCACTATTATAAACGACATGCGCAGAACCCTGCTTTAATATAATTATCGTCAACAAAGGAGGAAGATTACAATAGGAATATCCCTCAAGGATGATAGCATTCAAACCATTGTCCATACTATATATTTGGAAATACTCATTAGGGACGGCAGACATCGCACGGAGTAAGTCCGGAGTCTTTACCCAAGAATCATAATCTTTCCATTCTAAAATTTTCTGATTCTTGCAATAAATGGTAAAAACATCATATACTCCGGGCTCATTATCCCATCCTTTGAAGCGCGACACTACCACTTTATAACTTTCTCCCTGAAGCGTAAAAGCTACCGAATCAATAGGAACATAATGAGTAATGTTACTTAATGTTCCAATTCGAGGATGAATGCTGTCTTGTTGTATAATTAAAGAATCCGCACTATCTAAACTATATATCTCCTCTACTGTTAATTGTGAATCCGGATTCACAGGAAAATAAGGAACCACAATTATAAAATTACAAAAACAAAGAAGTGTGACAGATATTTTGATAATACTGCGATAATTACAACGATTAAGGAGCCTAAGTATTTGTTAGAATTAATTCAACATAAATTATTAATTAGTAGCCTGAGAATAAACAACTTAATTTTCAACTGATTTATATATTTTCATATCATTCTCCGTCGCTTTTAAATAGTAAACTTTGGGGATATAATCCAACGAGGAGACCTCATCATGGAGTTCCAATTCAAAATATCCACCAGGGGAAACAGAGATATTGTTAATGAGAAATTCTTCCTCTTTATAATATACAAGATGTGCCGATCCTTGATAAAGAAGTATAACAGTCAATGAAGGTGGTTGGGACCCATAACAATATCCTCTTAATATAATAGCTGTTGCACCATTCTCCATAGTGAAAATATAAAAATAATCATTAGGGACAGAAGAGAACGTTTTCAAACTATCCGGTATTTTACGAAAAGCATACCAAGGATCTGAAAACTCAAATATCAATGAATCGCCACGATAGATGGACACCACGTTAAAATCTCCGGGATCTTGCCAATTATTATACCATTGAGCACGCACTTCATAGGAATCATGAATTGGGACCGTTCCTTTCAATATATACGGCTTTATGTTTTCATAGGTATCTCTTTCTAATTGGATCGTATCCGTAAAA
>JAZNGG010000056.1:0-41578 GCA_045576355.1 Bacteroidales bacterium | reverse complement strand
ACTTTCAGCAAAATCATCATTGTATACAAAGTCTTTTCCCGTATTGTAAGGTGGGTCAATATAAATCATCTTAACCTTGCCGAGATAGGTCTCACGTAACACCTTTAACACATCGAGGTTGTCGCCCTCAATGTAAAGATTTTGCGTATTGTCAAAATCCACACTCTCCTCACGACAAGGACGAAGTGTCATTGTAGTAGGCGTATTTGCCAAGCGGACAGCAGCACGCTTATCAGGCCAGGTAAACTGGTAGCGTTCTTCGCCCTCTGCAATGATTTCGTTGGATAACTCTGCTTGCAACTTCTCAAAGTCGATAGCCAATTCAGGCTTGCCATCTTTGCCCAATCGTTCCGTTACGCAGTTTGGGAACAGTTGGGCAATCTTCTGTGTATTTGAGCCTATTACATCGTGGCTCTGCATTTTTAATTTATCCATATCAATAATCATGATTGATTTATTCATTAAAAGAAGTTTATTTTCTCTCTAAAGAGATTTGTATATTACGAGCAATATTCATTGTGCCCTAAAGACATCGAATCTTTAATTTATCATCTTTATACAGATGGCTAATATATATGTCATAATTTATTGTGTGTTAAAACTCATCATGTTATTGCAAATAATTATAATTTTCGGTATAATTATTTTGTCCTTTCAGAATTAGTCTATAATTTTGCAATCTAAAATCTAAAGCAGAGAAATTATGACCATGCTACAAATGAATGCAGAGATTCTCCGAAATATGAGTATCATCGCAGAGGATGAACATCTTTTAAAGCGTGCTGCCAAGTATTTGCGTAAACTCGCAGCAGAAAAAGAAGATCCTACTCTTTTCACAAAAGAGGAGTTCTTTGCCCGTATTGATAAGGCCAAAGAAGGACCTGCATACGAGTTAAAAGAAGGTGAAAGCATTGAAGATCTTATTGAGCGAGTATTATAATGGCATATACCATCAAATATCTCAAACAGGCCATTGAGGACGCTAAAAAGTTGAAAAACGAAGAACCAAAGGCCTTTCAGAAACTCTTGAAATTGGAGAACGAGTTGAAAGAACATCCTCGTTTTGGCACAGGAAAACCTGAACAGTTGTCCGGTGATAGATCCGGACAATGGAGTCGTCGCATTAGCAAGAAACATAGGTTGGTGTATGAGATTCATGACACTGAGGTTGTCGTCTTGGTGCTTACTGCTTATGGTCATTACGGAGATAAATAAATTCTCGCTATACATTTATTCCCTTTTTTAAGGTTCTAATCTGTTCAAATAATTCTCTCTTTCTTCGTGGTTGCTTCTCACTCGCCATTTTGCGTTCAAGCGTGGCAATCTGTGCAAGCAACTTTGCCCGTTGCTCGTTGGCTGCAATCTGTTCAGTAAGAGTATTCCCACTTTCGACCTCAATTTGCCCAATGCTTTTTACGATATTCTCCCACACAGCATCGAGATTAAATCCCGATAAGGGAAGCATGGTCTCTTCTGTAGCTTGCCAAGCCGATGAAATAAGTTTGGTGTGGTATATGGCAAATTGTGTCTGCTCTTCAAATTGCAGGGCCAACACCATCTTTTGCGGTATGAGTTTCGTTAGCAAAGCGATATTCTTCGTGTCATACTCCTTGCGTTTCATTTGTACGGCAAGTAGATAAACGGCCTTTATATCTGCTCCTTCGCTCAGTGCCGGAACGGTAGCCGATGAAACTACCGCCACAATGTCTATGCGTGCAATGTCGGCATCGAAACTCTCACGTTGTGAGGGTTTCAAGTCAAACTTTGCATAGATTGCCTTCTTGGGCAACTGCTTCCGAACTTCTGTCGTCTGTGGTAGGCCGTACATATTTATTTTATTACCAAAAAACATATCAATTCAAAATCATCAAGTCCCTTTATCTCCTCTGTAAAGAGTGAGCCGGTGACACCGCCAAGGAAAGAATCTATGTCGCTCTCCTCCTTTACATTGATAATCGAGGCAATGGCATCTCCCAACAGATCGGAATAGTGTTGCATATTCTTTCCGTCACGAGTAATGCGGTTGAACTCTTTACATAGTTCCTTATTCGGACTTGACTTTCCTTTGCACAAATAGCGGAGTCTGTCAAGCAATTCCTTTGGTGATAGGTGATTGACAACAACTTCACTATCATCAGAGATATATACCAGATAGAAAGGATGCAGGCGATTCTTGCGGTCAATGTTTACATTGTTGTTGCGATTCTTTAAGACATATACCACACCGGGTGGACACCCCTCAGATGCAGAGACAACAGCATGCAAACCCCATGGAGTATGCTCGATGTCAGGATTCTCCTGCATATAGGCAAGCAGGTCGATACGGAACTCGTTCAACCCCAGGTCCATGATAGAGATACCCGTATTCATCTCTTCAATATCTACAACCTCACTCTGCAGGCGTTTGAGTTGTTCGCGTCGATACTCCAGGTCTCCTTTCTCTTCCGGCGAAATCAGATTATCGTCACCGGTCGAAGTCATCACAGAGACTTTCATACGTGCCTCAACTCGCCCTTTGAGGTCGATATATTCGTCGAGATCCATATCGGGCCAATAATTGACGAGTTGGATAACATTGTTACGGCTTCCGATTCGGTCGATACGCCCAAACCTCTGGATGATTCTTACAGGATTCCAATGAATATCATAGTTGATGAGGTAGTCGCAATCCTGCAAGTTTTGTCCCTCACTGATGCAGTCGGTTGCGATCAACACATCTATCTCCTCACTCACTTGTGGCAATAGTGCGGCTCTCTCTTTTGAGGCGGGAGAAAATAGGGTAAGCATCGTGTTGTAATCAAGTTTTAGGCGTTGCCGAGCAGAGAAACGGAGTGTGCTTTTTGCCTCCGAACTGCCGGTAATGAGTGCCGTATGCAGTTTGTGCTTCTCTTTAATTCGCTCGGCAAGATTATCGTAAAGGTATTCAGCGGTATCGCTGAAAGCGGTAAATATGATCACTTTCTTGTTGTCCCCATTGATCGGATGGGCAAACTTATGTCGTAGATCGGAGATAAGTTGTTGCAACTTGCTGTCGTGCTCGGGAGTGATGTCAGCAAGCATAAGAAGCAGCAACTTCAGTGTTTCAATGTCCTTGTCGAGATACTTCTTCCAGCCGATATAGTCCATATCCTCCAGTGCGATCTGCGACTTCTTGCCACCGATGAAGATGTCCTCCTGCTCGTCAAGGTCAAGCCCGTCAGAGAAATCATATTCATCCACCGTGGTTCGTGTATTACCATGTCCCGCATCAAGGGAATTGATTTTATCTACTGTGGCAGATATGAAACCAAGGATGCGATTTAATGACAACCGAAACGAATTGACCGAACTTTCCAATCGTTTGAGCAAATTGATACTCATCAACTTTCTGATGCCTCGTTCACGTCCTTTCATCGTCAGGCCGGAATACTCCTCCTCTCTGGAGATAGTGAGATATTTGTCCATCCGACTCGGAAGAATGAAGTCAGAGGGGGTATAGATGGCAAGATTGAGATCACGAAGCTGGGTGTAAATTTCGTTATAGTTGATGGCACTATCCAGATCGGTAAGGTGTGGACGACGCGAAATGGGAGTCAGTCGCGTGGGAAATTTACCTATATCTGTGGTGTCATAATATTGTTCGATGTGCTTACGGCTTCGGGCAATGGTGACACTATCGAGCACCTCGAAGAAATCGAAACTCAAACGTTCGAGTAATCGTTTTGTCGTACGCTCCTCGGGCGAAAGATGAGACCAGGCATTATATTCGCGTTGAGCTTGACGGAATATGTCATCCATGCTGTTTTTCGTATTGAGCAGATCATCCATCTTTTCCGATTCGCCCTCATAGGCCAAGGCAATCTGATTTTTCAAGTCATTGAAACGATTATTGACCGGAGTGGCTGAGAGCATCAGCACTTTTGTCTTTACACCTGCACGGATCACCTTGTTGAGTAATTGCAAATATCGATTTTCTCGAGGGTTTTCGTCATTGACATCTGTTGATACTTTACCGCCATTGCGGAAATTATGGCTTTCATCGATCACCACAAGGTCATAGTTACTCCAATGGATATGATTGAGATCCAGGCCGTTGGAGTATCCTCCGGTGCGAGAGAGGTCTGTATGAAAAAGGACATCATAGCGCAAGCGATCGTCGGCTATGGGGTTGTTTAGATAGTTGCTGCGGTAAGTGATCCAGTTATCATTGAGTTTCTTGGGACACAACACGAGCACCGATTTGTTACGATTCTCGTAATATTTGATCACCGCGAGGGCTGTGAATGTTTTGCCCAATCCAACACTATCAGCAAGGATGCACCCATTGAACTTCTCGAGTTTGTTGATGATGGCAAGGCAGGCATCCTTCTGAAAATTATAGAGTTTGTTCCATATCAGACTATTCTTAAATCCTGTCGCCTCATTGGGTAGGACATCCTCAGAAATGTCCTCGAGAAATTCGTTGAAGATATTGTATAAAGTGACAAAATAGAGAAAATCCGGAGCATTCTCCTTATAGGCATTGGTAATGTTGTCCAGCACCTCATCGGTAACTACCTGCATTCGGGTAGAATCATTCCACAGCTGATCAAAAAGCGAAAGAAAATGCCGGGCATGGGGAGCTTCAGTTTTCTGCACGATGGAGTAAGCGTTATTGCCCCGTTCACATCCCAGATCGACGGTGGTAAATCCATTGATGGGCATATAATTGGTCTCATCCACATTGATAAAGCCCATCATATTCTCACCTGTGCGATTACTTTTGAAGCATGCTTTACGACGTATCCACTCGGCACATTCTCGGGCAATGGCACGTTGGGAAAGTTCATTGCGAAGTTTGATTTCAAACTCCGAACCATACAATGCCCGCTCGCGATTGAGACGCGGGATGTAGAATTCTCGCTTTTGCTTTGCCACTTTCTCTGTGACAAAGGTTGGAGAAGTGAATATGAAGCGTAACTCATCGATGTCCTTCAGTTTATCTTTCAGTTCCTCAAAGGCATAGATAGAGAAGCAAGAGGCGGCGATAGATAGCTTGCTGCCTCGTTGTAATTCGTTTAGGAGATCCTCCTTGAGGGTGTACCGGAGATTATCGATGATCTTCATGCCGCTGTCGTAGAGCACTTTGCGTGTGGGCAAAGGCTCAATGTCGGGCAGGGCAGCCGAAGGTGTAGAGTGGAGTCATAAACATGTGGGCATAATAAAAAGAAGACGTGAAGCCCTGCTATTGTCGCTCGCTTCACGTTCTGAGGCCTTTCCACGTGCCTTTCGTAATCGAAACGAGCAACGTAGAAGCCTCACGCCGATATGTATATCTTCCCTTTCGTCTGTTATAACAATTGTCGCCTGTAAAAGGTCGCAATTGCAGTGTACAGATGATCGGGGCAACATATTACATACCCATGAGACATTCACCGCTGCTTTGTTTTTGATTACGAACTGTGATTGTGGAAAGTTTCAGAACGTCAAAACCAAAGCGTAGTACACGCCTTTATATTATGTCCGCCACCTCGTAACATCCTCGCGCCTGCGAAATGAACAACAAGGTGACGGGACAAAGATAGTGAATAAAATTAAGAATCCGTTTTTATTTCATGATTATTTTGAGATAATAAAAAGACTTGGCGCTCAAATGACCGATTGAGGTTTATAAGCCATTGCATCACGAGCGTAGCCTCGTTGTGTCATGAGCGTAGCCTCGTTGTGTCATGAGCGTAGCCTCGTTGTAACATGAGCGTAGCCTCGTTGTAACATGAGCGTAGCCTCGTTGTAACATGAGCGTAGCCTCGTTGTATCGAGTCGTATTGATCGAAAACAACTTTATATTAAAAAGAATAATTTTACCGGACAACAATAATAAAATATATGGAGCAAAGACAGAAAACTGCCCTCGCTCCATATATAAATTAAGATATGTCGTTATGTTCAGTCGTGTGTCACACGATCTTTAAGTTCTGCAAGTTTACCGCTGTTCCAGCGATCTGTCGTACCTACAAGATAGCCGGTAATACGCTGCAACTTGTCTAAGTTGTGGCTGCCACACTCCGGACAGATCTCCTCTCCTTCCTGAGCATCTTCATGACCACAGTCGAGACAACGGTTGCGGTTATGATTGACAGATCCATAGCCGATGTTTAGTTTATCCATGAGATCAACGACCTTAGTGATGGCATCCGGATTATGCGTTGCATCGCCGTCCAGCTCAACGTAGAAGATGTGACCACCGCGAGCCAAATCATGATAAGGAGCTTCGATCTCGGCTTTGTGACGGATGCTACACTTATAATAGACCGGCACATGGTTAGAGTTGGTGTAATAATCTTTATCTGTCACACCGGGGATGATGCCAAAACGCTTCTTGTCGATCTTGGTAAAACGTCCGGAAAGACCCTCTGCGGGAGTGGCAAGGACAGAGTAGTTATGCTGATAACGCTCAGAGAACTCATCGGCTTTCTTCTTCATAAATCCGATAATCTTCAGACCGAGTTGCTGACTGAAGTCGCTCTCTCCGTGGTGCTTGCCGGTAAGGGCGATGAGTGTCTCCGCCAAACCGATGAAGCCGATGCCGAGTGTACCCTGATTGATGATGGGTGCAATGGTGTCATTAGGTCCAAGTTTGTCCGCTCCGGTCCACAAGCAACTCATGACTAACGGGAATTGTTTTGCCAATGCTGTCTTTTGGAATTCAAAGCGCTGGTGCAACTGCTTGGCTACGAGCTCACACATCTCATTGAGGCGAAGCATGAAGACTTCGATGCGTTTCTCAATGTTAGGTTCAGACATACTCTCGATGGCCAATGCTACGATGTTGATCGTAGAGAAAGAGATGTTACCACGTCCGATGGATGTCTTAGGACCAAAACGGTTTTCGAAGACACGTGTGCGGCAACCCATCGTTGCAATCTCATATTTATAACGATCGGGATCATCGGGAGTCCACTCCTCGTGGAAGTTGTAGGTAGCATCGAGGTTCAGGAAGTTGGGGAAGAAACGACGGGCAGAGACTTTACATGCCAACTGATAGAGGTCATAGTTCGGATCCTCCGGCAGGTAATTGACGCCACGTTTCTTTTTCCAGATCTGGATGGGGAAAATCGCAGTGGAGTGATTACCCACACCTTCATAGGTAGAGTGGAGCAATTCACGCATCACACAACGGCCCTCTGCACTGATGTCCGTGCCATAATTGACAGAAGAGAAGACTACCTGGTTTCCACCACGGCTGTGGATCGTATTCATGTTGTGTATGAATGCCTCCATGGCTTGATGCACACGAGCTACGGTACGGTTGATGGCATGCTGTTTGGCTCGCTCCTTGCCTTCCAGTCCGACAAGAGGCAACTTCAGATAATCCTTGATCGGGGCATTGTAAAGATCATGATAGTCTGCACCATCCAACTCCTCGAGGACACGCACTTCCTCTCGATAGGTCATGCGCACATACGGGGCGAAATAAAAGTCCAAGGCCGGAATAGCTTGTCCACCATGCATCTCATTTTGTGCAGTCTCCAGAGAGATACAAGCCTGAACACTGGCAGTCTCAATGCGCTTAGCCGGACGGCTCTCTGCATGAGCAGCCTTTAAGCCATGCTGCAAAATGGTGTTCAACGGATGCTGTACACAGGTAAGAGACTTGGTCGGATAATAGTCTTTGTCATGGATGTGGAGGTACCCTTTTCTGACAGCAGTAAGGACATTCTCATCCAGCAGATAATCATCCACAAAAGGTTTAGTGCTCTCACTCGCAAACTTCATCATCATACCGGCAGGAGTGTCGGCATTCATGTTGGCATTTTCACGGGTGATATCGTTATTCTTGGCACCGATGATGCTCTCGAAAATCTCGCGAGTCTTGGCACGACGCGCCACATTGCGAGCATTGCGATAAGAGATATAGACACGAGCCACCTCTTTGCGATCAGACTGCATCAATTCGACCTCGACAGCATCCTGGATCGCCTCCACGCTCATCAAGGCATCACCGTTTTTAGAGATACGATCGGCAATGGTCGCTGCCAATATCGCATCAATGCCATTTTCGGTTGCCTCCATAGCTTTTCTGATGGCATCCTCAATCTTACTGAAATTAAAATCAACGGTACGTCCGTCTCGTTTTATAACTTTCTGAATCATTGGGAGTATTATTTTTAAGGATTTGTTACTTTTTTTTAATTGGATTGCAAAAATAAATGGATTTTTCGTAATTAGCAAACCGATTTTATCTATCTTTGTATCGACAAAAATCAATAATATGACTTTCCAACAATTAGAATACATAGTAGCCGTAGAAAAATATCGACATTTTGTCAATGCCGCTACTGCTTGTGGTGTAACACAATCTACACTGAGCTCCATGATCCAAAAGTTGGAACAGGAAATTGATGTTATCATCTTCGACCGATCCAAGCACCCGATCGAGCCTACTCCATTCGGTAAAAAGATCATCACACAGGCCAAACTCATTCTCCACAACTCTACACAACTGCGAGAATTGGTCCTTAACGAAAAAGAGCAAGAACAAGGTACATTATATATAGGTATGCTCCCCTGCATCGCACCCTATCTTTACCCGACTTTCTGCAAACTCATCGGACTGCGACACCCCGGCATTAAAACCTATGTGTATGAGGAGAATCCCGATGTCATCGTCTCTAAAGTGCAAAAGGCCGAGATCGATATGGCATTTGTCCCCTCCGGTGGCAATTATCAGGGGATCCTGGAAGTCGAACTATACACCGAGCGGTTCCTCCTCTATGTCTCTCCCTCTCATCCGTTACATCAACGTCCCTGGGTGACCGCCGAAGATCTCATGGACGGGGATATCTGGCTGTTGGGTAATTATCACAACAACTATCCGCAACTCGGACAACTCTTACGCCAAGACACTCACCACCGCACCTCTTTCGAGGCCGGCAGTCTCTCCTCTTTGGTCTCTCTGATCGATCAAAACGGAGGTTACACTTTGCTCCCTGCTCTTTATGAACGATGCCTGACTGAGGAGCAAAAAAAGAATCTGCGCCCCATCAATTCTGGCAAGTATTTCCGCACGATCTCCCTCATCTTCCGCACAGACTACGTCAGAGAGCGGATGCTCAATATCGTCGTCGAAATCATCAAGCAGATCATCCCCGAAGATATGTTACTACAACGGATAAAGAAATACCAGATCACTCTGTGATCATCTGCATTCCGATTATTAGACCCCAAAAATTAAGGGGCTGCGTCAAGAAATTCTGACACAGCCCCTTGAATATTAAGTTATTTGGATCAAACCAAAATCTTGTTTTTACATCTTCTCGAGTTGCAAAGTTTTAGTCGGTTGATCACACACCTCGCTTGGGCCGAAATACTGAATCGGGCCGGGATATACGAAGCAAGTGTTCTTTGCCCACTCTTCACGATGGCTGCAAAGTTCTTTGAATGGTGCGCCATCCAACTCTACCAATGCCTTACGGATCACCGGCTTCAACTCACCATTACGCTTCTCGATGTTCATCATCATTGTGATCGGAATACCACCTGCGATCCACTCATCTGCCGGAGCAACAGTATTCTTTACCGATGACATATAACCGGTCTTGCCGGCTGCAATAAGCATAGAGGCATTGAAACCGAGGCTGTAGCAATAATCAGCATCAAAGTTAGATGGAGCTGCACAGCGACCTTCATAGCCGAAGAAGTGATGTTGTGTAGCAAATTTGCCAACATACTTACCCTCTGCTTTCCAGGCATCCAGTTTCTTATCTACCATCTCTGCAAGCAACTGCTCTGTCTCAATCAGAGAAACCTGTACGTTGCCGTGGGGATCACGCTCCAATGCGAGCTGCATAGCCACTTCTGCAGGGAGGCTCTCAAATATTGCTGCATTCTCTTTAGAGAGATGAGCTGCAACATAAGCCAATTTTTCATCAGCAGCAACGTTGTCAAACTCAGCCTGATTGGCTGCAAGCATATCATTCAGCTCGGCAATAAGTTTCTTGATGGCAGGGATAAACTCGATCAAACCTTCCGGCACGAGTACTGTACCAAAGTTGTGTCCCTCTGCAGCACGATTTGCCACAGTCTGAGCGATATAGGTCACGATGTCATCAAGAGTCTGCTCTTTGGCCTCCACCTCTTCACCAATGAGGGTAAGGTTGGGCTGTGTCTGAAGAGCGCACTCCAAAGTCACATGACTTGCAGAACGACCCATCAACTTCACAAAGTGCCAATATTTCTGTGCGGAATTACAGTCACGCTCGATGTTACCGATCAACTCTGAATATACCTTTGTGGCAGTATCAAAACCGAAAGAAGTTTCAATCTCAGAGTTTTTCAAGTCTCCATCGATAGTCTTAGGACAACCGATCACTTGTACTCCGGCACCGATCGCCTTGTAATATTCAGCCAACACACAAGCATTAGTATTAGAGTCATCTCCACCGATGATAACAAGAGCGTTGATATTGAGTTGCTTCAAGATCTCAAGACCTTTGTCAAACTGCTCTTTCTTCTCAAGTTTAGTACGGCCGGAACCGATGATGTCGAAACCTCCGGTATTACGATACTCGTCGATGATCTCTGCTGTAAGTTCTTTATACTGATGATCTACCAAACCACCGGGACCCAAAAGGAAACCATAGAGACGGTTAGCCGGATTCAACTTCTTAAGACCATCAAAGAGACCTGCGATGACATTGTGTCCACCGGGAGCCTGTCCTCCGGAAAGGATCACACCGGCATTGATCTGTGCGGTCATACCCTCACCTTCAACAGCCTCAAAACGGAGAGCCGGCATACCATAGGTGTTCGGGAAAAGTTTTTTAATCTCCTCTTGGTCTGCTACAGACTGGGTCGGAGCACCCTCTACCACTTTGAGCGAACCACGCAATGCCTTAGGCAACTTAGGCTGATAGGCAGCACGGGCGATTTGCAAAGCACTTTTTTCCATTTTTATAATCTATTTATTGGATTGTTTGATATTTAGAATAACACGTTTCAAAAATTTGAGTGCAAAGGTACGAATTTTTTCTTATGTATGTCACATTTATTTTAAAATAAATGCAAATATAGCCCTCTCAAAAAGAGAAGTATAGATTTTGACAATTCGGTTTAACTCTTTGAGGGGTGTTGGTTGAGGAGTTGAGGAGTTGAGGGGTTGAGGGGTTGAGGGGTTGAGGAGTTGAAAGGTTGAAGAGTTGAGCAAAGAGGAAAGTGAAAGGAGAAAGAAGAAAAGTGGCGCAGCCCTTCAACCCCTAAACTCCTAAACCCTTCAACCCCTAAACTACTAAACCTCTAAACCCCTAAACCAACACTCCCAATCACCAATGCTGATCGATCTCAAGCGTTGCCTTAAATCCGAAATCCATATATTCCAGACCGGTAAACCCACAAAACACACCTACATTAAAATAGTTATTGCCCATGCCATACCCGACCTCAGTATAGGTGCTTTTGTTTTTAGCATAAAGGTTACTGAGATAAACACGTTCGCGTATGACATATTTCGAAATAGGTTTTAGCAGATTGAGCAACATAAAAGGAGACTCATACATGATGTGTGTCTGAAAATAACCGGGTGAAGAGGAATACCAATAGTCATCGAGCAAATTAAACGTACCTCCGATGTGGTCATTCCACGAATCGGGTCTCTGACTGCGGGAAAAATAACGATAATTGACAAAGTACTCACCATGCTGACGGAAAAAATAACCGGCACCGACATGATAAGAAAGAGTCTTGTTTGGGCCCAACTTAATCCCCTGTTCAACATCAGCTTCCAAACGGTGATATTGACTGGTACCTCCCAATACATCCGGGATACTTAAAGAGTACTCTAACGAAAATCTCGGATAGAAACTGGCGACATAAAGTTTTTGCCGTCCCTCAAAGTGATAATACTGCCGAGGGGTCCACTCCATACGCATATAGGGATTGAAGTCTATGTAATGATCCTTGACCAAAGCATCGAGATGCTCTTTGGACATAGCTCGCGAACCTCGTTTGAAGGGGGTCCGATAATGATAGGTAATACCGCCATAAAGCATCCAGCCATTGAGCAATTCGAGAGACTGTTCGAGGTTGGTCTCATAGTGATGATAATAGTCTATACCCAGATCATTAAATTTTGAAACATGACTATTCAGCGAATCCAAGGCATTATTGACCACATCCACGAATTTCGAACTGAAACCACTATTGCGATTCCGAGAGGAGAAACGGAGACCACATCGCTTCTCCGGATAATAAATCCACTCTGCCAATATGTGATAACGTGCTTCCTTGATACCAAAATTATACCCGACAACAGGGCGCACCAGGAGACTCTGTCCATTGTGAAAAAGATGTGACCAACGCAATTTCTGACTGATACTTACACCATTAAATTTATCGTAACCTAATGATGCAGGATCCAGTGGTCCATAGATTTTCAGATTGGTACCGAAGGCATTGACATTACCCCCAGAGACCAATCGTTCCGGCAACGTTTGGTAAAGAGATTTACGCCTGCGAGCCGTATTGACGACCGGAGAACTCAATAGACTATCTTCCAGCGCAGTGAGCGGCAGGGTACGGATGCTGTCCCAATTATAACGCACCAATGGGTCAGTCTTATAGATCGGGGTCAAGTCCAGAGAGTTATGCTTCTCCCTCTTTATATCATGAAAATCAACAACCTGGACATCATAAGTACAATCATATACATTGGTCCCTTGACTATTGGCATATTTATAATCGATCTCGATATGTGCCTTTTTCGGCACACTGATGCTGTCCCGAGGAGTCAACTCCATATCCATACGAAATTTGCCAAAATCGATTTTGCCACTACACACCAGACGGGCTGGAAGCAACGACTTCGCATCCAACTCTATTTCTCCGTTAAGTAACTGATGATGATCTCCTTTTTTAGGTTCGAAGCGAATCCGAAATGAAGTTTGATCCCCACCAGTTTTCGTATCGACCCTATAGAAAGAGTACTGCTCAAGCCCTTCATCGCTAAAGGGCAAAATATATTTCCGATCATCCCTGCGCCGCTCGATATTATAAACCGGTATCAGTAACTGATAAATCTCACGCAAATATTTCTGACCACGGCGAGAGTTACTTCTAAACGTCAGCGGAGATACTTGTAACAGACTGGGAGCTTGATAACTGACCCGACAGAGTGCCTCGAAAGCGGTCGGATGGAGTGTCGGCTCATAAGGGAGCAGAGCCGGTATAAGACGATTAACATTGTTATAGCGAGTGGTAACAGAAGTCCCCTTGACATAAACCTCCATGGATAATTGTCCGATCTCCTTTTTAGCGTATGTACCGGTATGTAAATTGATCAGACGGACCAACGAATCGAGTTCTAAACCCCTCACCTCATCAGAGTCAATCCGATGAGGGGAAGAAGCCTGTAAGGCAAAGATATAGCCTATCAGAATCCCTAACGTTATCCATAGTCTTTTAGTCACAGGTATGATCTTTTGTTAGATAAAAAACACATTACCCCAATAAAATGAGAGTCACTGATGAGATTAGTGTTCGCTCTCTCTATACTTACCCTCCTCGGCATCAGTCAGGATGCTCAGGTAACTGGTGTAACGAGATTGGCTGATGCGATGTTCATCTACAGCTTTGAGCACTGCACAACCCGGCTCATGAATATGAGTACAGTTGCCAAATTTGCAGTCTTTGGATATCCTGAATATTTCAGGGAAATAATGGGAGGTCTCTTCCTTGCTGAAATCGACAGTACCAAACCCTTTTATACCCGGAGTATCTATCAGATAACCGCCCTCACCCGGCAACTCAAACATCTCCGAAAAAGTAGTGGTATGCATGCCCAGGTCATGAACATCGGACAAGGCTCCCGTCTTAAGTTTCATATCAGGCAGCAAGGCATTGATGAGTGAGGATTTGCCCACGCCGCTGTGTCCGGAGATCAAGGTAACTTTTCCCTGAAGCATCGCTTTCAACTCATCCAGCCCTTCTCCGGTCTGAACAGAGATACGCAACACCGGATAACCGATGTATTCATAAAGATATTTCAATCCCTCTGCATAACTTTGCTCCTCCTCATCATAAAGGTCCATTTTGTTGATGACCAGGGTTGCCGGAACTCTATATGCCTCGGCAGTCGCTAAAAAACGATCGATAAAAGTGGTTGATGTGATCGGGTGCGCCACGGTTATCAGCAGGATGACATTATCCAAATTTGTAGCTAAAATGTGCGCCTGCTTGGAGAGGTTGCTTGAGCGACGGATGATGTAATTGCGTCGTGGCAATATCTCGGTGATAAATGCTGTCCCATCCGGATTAGGCTCAGCGACGACATGATCGCCGACAGCCACCGGATTGGTAGTACGGATGCCCTTGAGGCGAAAATTCCCTTTCACCTTACATGGCAAAAGAAGCTGAGACTCGGTCTCTTCACCATCAGGTTTAACCAAGTACCAGCTTCCTGTATTTTTTACGACAATTCCTTTCATCATGAGTTATCTATCGAGTGACAGATGCCCGGCATCGTCACACACTCATGATTTCATTCTCCTTGGCTGCATAAAGTGTATCTACCTGCTTGATATACTTGTCATGCACCTTCTGAGCCTCGTTTTCTGCATCTTTTTCGACATCTTCCGGCAGGCCTTCCTTGATTGCCTTCTTCAGTGTCTCGATGACATCACGGCGAATATTACGGATTGCGACTTTGGCATTCTCTGCCTCTGCTTTAGACTGCTTAGCCAATTGGCGGCGGCGATCTTCTGTCATCGGGGGAAGACCGAGGCGGATCACTTCACCATTATTTTCAGGTGTGATACCAAGCGAAGAGTCGAGAATAGCTTTTTCGATGGGGCGAAGCATAGATTTCTCCCAAGGAGCAATTACAATGCTTTTAGCATCCGGACATGAGCAGTTGGCCACCTGGCTCAACTCCATGTTGGAACCATAATATTCCACCTGTATTCCATCAAGAAGACGGACAGAAGCCCGTCCTGCACGTATGTGTGCAAAACAATCATCCAAATGTGAAATTGCGCCGGACATTTTTCCCTCGGCGTCTTTAAGTGTTTGTTTAACGTCTAACATATTGATAATTTATGTGTTAAATAATTTCTATTTTCATCAGCGGACACATGCGGCACCCAATCAATAAACGAGAGTACCGATATTCTCTCCCTGCATCACTTTGAGAAGATTACCATCCTGATCCATATTAAATACGATGATCGGCAGGTTATTATCTCGACAGAGCGTAGTCGCAGTTAGGTCCATCACTTTGAGACCCTTATGATAGATCTCGTCATAAGTGATTTTATCATACTTGGTAGCGGTCGGATCCTTCTCCGGATCGGCCGTATAGACTCCATCCACACGCGTACCTTTAAGCATCACATCTGCCTCAATCTCTATGCCGCGGAGCGCCGAACCCGTATCTGTCGTAAAATAGGGACAGCCCGTACCACCTGCCAGGATAGCAATCTCTCCTGCCTGCATCGTCTCGATGGCTTTCCACTTGCTATAATGCTCTCCGATAGGAAACATATTGACCGCTGTAAGGACACGTGATTTCTGTCCGATAGCATTAAGCGCAGAAGAAAGCGCCAAAGCATTGATCGTTGTGGCAAGCATGCCCATCTGGTCTCCCTTGACACGATCAAAACCCTTGCCGGCTCCGGAGAGACCACGGAAGATATTGCCTCCTCCGATCACGATGCCGATCTCAATCCCTAACTCTGCCACCTCTTTAATCTGACGGGCATAGGCTGCAAGACGATTCTCATCGATACCATATTGTTTGGCTCCCATCAGAGACTCGCCACTCAACTTGAGTAATATACGCTTATACATAATTTTGTGTTTCTATTTCTATAATTATTACAGCGCAAAAATAATAAAAATATCTTGAAACAAAGAAATATTGCCCCAATTATTATACAAGAAGAAAAAAAATCTCTTCAAAATGGTCACCAAATCGTAAAAATGATTTTCTTTGCATCGTTTTTCACACGGAGGAATCCTCCACTAAATATTATCAGTATGAAGAAAATTAGAGCAGCGATAGTAGGCTACGGCAACATCGGGAAGTTTGCCCTTGAGGCATTAGAAGAGTCTGAAGATTTTGAAATTGTAGGCATCGTCCGTCGCCGAGGTGCGGCAGATTGCCCTAAAGAGTTGGAAAAATATAATGTTGTCAGTGACATTCGCGATTTGAAGGAGGTCGATGTTGCCCTCCTCGCCACTCCTACGCGCAGCGTCGAAAAATATGCACGGGAGATTTTGGCATTAGGAATCAACACGGTGGATAGTTTCGACATCCACACACAGATCACCTCCTTACGCCGTTCCCTTGCAGAGGTGGCACAAAGTCATAACTCTGTTGCCATCATCTCAGCCGGGTGGGATCCGGGGTCAGACTCCGTAGTCCGCACTCTGCTTCAGAGCCTTGCTCCCAAAGGGATCACCTACACCAACTTCGGTCCCGGCATGTCGATGGGCCACTCCGTTGCAGTGCGTGCCATCAGTGGAGTCCGTGATGCCCTCTCTATGACCATCCCTGTAGGGACCGGCATACACCGCCGCATGGTTTATATCGAACTCGAAGAGGGATATGATTTCGCCACCGTAGCTGCAGCCATCAAGGCTGACCCCTATTTTGTCAATGACGAGACTCATGTCATGCAAGTGACAAGCGTAGATGAAGTCAAGGACATGGGACATGGCGTAAACTTAGTGCGCAAAGGTGTTTCCGGACGGACTCAAAACCAACTTTTTGAGTTTGACATGAGAATCAACAATCCGGCTTTGACCGCTCAGGTTTTGGTCAATGCAGCAAGAGCCACAATGAAGCAAAAACCCGGTTGCTACACGATGATCGAGGTCCCCGTTATAGATTTCCTCCCCGGTGACCGAGAAGAGTTGATAGCCCATTTAGTGTAAATCCGGAATGAGAAAAATACTCTTTTTCGCCTTTACTCTCCTTATCATCTCTTTCTCGTCATGCAGCAGCGGACGCAGAGCTGTAAGACAGCAACAAGAGGAGCGGTTGAGAGAAGTGACAGCGAGCTGGGTGGGCACTCCTTATCGCTATGGCGGGATGTCCCGTCGCGGGACTGATTGCTCTGGGTTTACCATGGCAGTCTATAAAGATGTCTATGGCATCACCCTCGCTCACAACTCAAAGACGCAACTCAAGGAGAATTGTCGTAAAGAACTATCCAAAAGCAAACTGAAGACCGGAGATTTGGTCTTCTTTGTGACCAACGGAAAGCGTACCCGCAAACGCAATATCAACCATGTCGGCATCTATCTGGGTGACGGCAAATTTATCCACGCCAGCACCAAACGAGGTGTAATCATCAACCATCTGAATGATGTTTACTATCAGAAGAATTGGGTGACCGGTGGAAGAGTGAAAGGGAGGTGAAAAAGATGGAAACTTATTTGCTATATAACAACCAACCGAATCCTCGTCTCATTGAGGAGATCGCAGCCATCGTCAGGGACGGAGGCATCATTATCTATCCGACAGACTCAGTCTATGCCATCGGATGTGACGCACTGAATAGCCGGGCAGTGGAACGAATCTATCGCTACAGAGGGAAAGAGGAACGTAATTCCTCCCTCTCCATCATCTGCAGGGATATCAGCCAAGTCAACGAATACACTCGAATCGATGACCGGCAATATAAGATTTTAAGACATTATCTCCCGGGACCATATACCTTTATCCTGCAAGCAGGAAGGAAACTGCCCAAAGTCTTCACTTCTCGCAAGACGCTTGGCATCCGCATCCCGGAAAGCCCCATCCTGCATGCTCTGTTGGAGGAGCTGGGGACGCCCCTGCTTACTGCGTCACTCAAATATGACAACAGCGAGGAGGAAGAATACATGACAGACCCCACACTCATCAGAGAGGCCTTTTGTCATCAGGCAGACGTACTGATTGACGGAGGTTATGGCAACAATCAACCTTCGACAGTGGTCGATCTGACCGAAATGCCTCCCGTGGTGATCCGACAAGGGATCGGAGATTTTAACGACTAAATAATGACCTATCCGATAAATTTTGAAACCAAAATCGGTTTTGACAAAATCAGATCATTGCTTCATGGAAGTGTGTTATGCCCTTTAGGGGAAGCACGCATCGATACGATGAGATTTGAATCCGATCCAGATACGATCATCCGCTCCTTAGCTGAATGTCAAGAGATGATGCAGGTATTGGTCGACAGCAACAATGTGCTGCCGACCGATGCGTTTGTTGACCTCTCTGAGTCTCTACAACGCATCCGCATCCCCGGCACCTATTTGGAGGAGGAGGAATTGCTTGCCCTCCGCCGCTCGTTGGGCACGATCCGGGCATTGGTCAAATACTTCAATCCCGGCGAAGAGGAGGGCAGACAGGTATATCTCCACCTTCAAAACCTCTCCCTCAGCGTCTCCGTGCCGGCCGATTTGCTGAAAGAGATAGATCAGGTCATCACCCCGACAGGGGAAATAAAAGATCATGCCTCTCCAAAACTGGCAGAGATCAGACGACAACTCCGCACCACCCTCGGGAGCATCTCCGGACTACTGAACTCAATCTTACGACATGCACAAAGTGACGGTTGGGTAGAAAAAGAGGTCTCCCCGACTCTACGCGACGGTCGTCTTGTCATCCCCATCTCACCTGCTTTTAAACGTAAAATCAAAGGTATCGTACACGATGAGTCCGCTACAGGAAAAACGGTCTATGTCGAACCATCGGAGGTGGTGGATGCCAATAACCGAATCAGAGAATTAGAAGGGGAAGAGAGACAAGAGATCATACGCATCCTCAGTGCATTGACAGAGATCATCAGACCTCGCCTCCCGGAGATTATGGCAGCCTATGATTTTATGGGAGCAATAGACTTTATCCGTGCCAAAGCAAAATTGGCATTACGCATCGAAGCCACTGCCCCTCATATAGACGCGACAAAGCACATCACCGATTGGGTCGAAGCAAGACATCCCTTATTATACCTCCGTTACAAAGCGGAAAACAAGGCGACAGAGGTGGTTCCGCTCGACATCATGCTCGGCACAGCCGGTCAACGCATTGTCCTTATCTCCGGTCCCAATGCCGGTGGCAAATCAGTCTGTCTGGAGACCCTCGGACTGCTCCAATATATGCTCCAATGCGGACTTCCCATCCCGGTCAAAGAGACTTCTCACTGCACCATCTATGATCACATTTTTATCGATATAGGCGACGAACAAAGCATTGACAATGATCTTTCTACTTATTCGTCTCACCTGACCAATATGAAGTTTTTCCTTCGCCATGCCTCTCCCCGCACTCTGATCCTCATTGACGAGTTTGGAAGCGGAACAGAACCGCAGATCGGAGGAGCCATCGCACAAGCCATACTTGCGCAACTCAACAAGGCTCAACTACATGGTGTCATAACTACACACTTCCAAAACCTCAAGCATTTTGCTGATCAGACTCAAGGAATCACCAATGGAGCCATGCTGTATGATCGTCATGAGATGCGTCCACTATTCAAACTTGAAGTAGGACGACCGGGTAGTTCATTTGCCATCGAAATCGCACACAAAATCGGACTCCCTCAAAGTGTCATTACCGAAGCAAAAAATATCGTTGGAGAGAACTATGTCAATATGGATAAATATCTCCAGGAGATCGCCCGAGACAAACGTTATTGGGAGCAGAAAAGACAACGCATACACCAACAAGAAAAAGCCCTTGACGAACTCGCTACCCAACTGCAAGAACAAACCGCTGATTTGAAATCTAAACGGCAAAGCCTCATAAAAGATGCCAAAGAGGAGGCATTACAGATGATCCGGGAGTCCAATGCCCGCATCGAACGAACGATCCGCGAGATTAAAGAGGCACAAGCCGAAAAAGAGGCGACACGCAATATCCGACAAAAGCTCAAGGATTTTGCCGGGGAGATAGAGAACCAGGATCTCAAAGGGGTCAAAGAGCTGAAAGACAACACAACTTTACAAGCCATCAGACGACGTACAGGCAAGAAAAAGACTCCACAGGAGAAACCATCTGCTGCCGAAGAGACACCCACATTCAACGTGGGAGATACAGTCCGCATGAAAGGACAAAGTACTCCCGGAGAGATCATCAGCATAGGTAAGAAAGATTGCGTGGTAGCATTCGGAATGCTCAAGAGCACGGTTGCCCTCACTCGACTCGAACCAGTCAGCCGTCGTCAACTGAAAAAAGAGAAGTTACAGCAAAATCTGACCGGAGGGATAAAGTCTGCCGTCGTCAGCGATGAGATCAGAGAACGAAGACTGCACTTCAAATCAGAGATAGATGTGCGCGGCATGCGTGCTGACGAAGCCCTCCAAGCTGTCACCTACTTCATCGATGATGCCATCCTGCTGAGCGTCGGTCAAGTCCGTATCCTCCATGGCACAGGGACGGGAGTTTTACGTACCGTCATTCGTCAATATCTTGCCACAGTCCCCGGCATCACCCATTTTCATGACGAACACGTGCAGTTTGGTGGAGCAGGAATCACCGTCGTAGAACTGGATTAATCCCTCTACCCTCAGGAAACATCTATGACTTTTTGTCACAAATTTTGTGACGAAAAATGGCATTATTCTGTCCAAAAACTACCCTTCGCACCGCCCGTTTTTTGAGGTGCAAAAAGTACTTTTTGGCACAAAAAAAGTGGCGAAAAGTAGGAAAAAGAGCCGTTTTTAGGTGTAAAAATAGGTCAAATATGGGGTAAAATCTTGTTTTTCACACATTTTCACATATTTTCACGATTAGGTTTAGTTAGATGTTTAACCATCTGATTGTGTGCTGTAATGTTATGTTAATTTTCTTACAAAAATGGGCAAAAACGACAAAAATCGAAACAGTTTTCTGAAACTTTTAAAAAAAAGTGTGCCAAAAAGTCCGAATCCTATTTAAATAGAGAACCGACTTTTTGGCACGCGATTTAAAAAAGTTTCAAAACGTGTGTTTTTTTGTATTTTTGCAAAGCGGACGATGCGATTATGTAGGACATATTTGCTGCATATTTCATACAACTTCCCACTTGCTTGTTCTTGGATGAGAGGATAGTCAACACAAATCATGATTAAGTTGAAACGAAGTCAACGTATAATAAAAATTAAGTTTAACTGAGTCAACCGGATTTATCAATAAGGCACAAACCGGTCAACTAAATCCGTTAACATACAGAGCCATCGCCATAGCCATAATGGGGCGCAGCCCTCTGAACGCAGGGCGCTGTGTAATGGCTGCGCCTGCGCTGTTGGTTGAAGGGTTGAGAGGTTGAGGAGTTGAAGAAAGAGCAAAGGTAAAAAAGCCATCTGCCATCGCCATCTGCCATCGCGGACGAAGTCCTAAAAGCCATCGCCATCTGCCATAGCAGGGCGACAGCCCTTAAACCCCTAAACCAAAAAAGCCCTCGCCATCTGCCATAGCAAGGGCGGCAGCCCATAAGCCATCGCCATCAGCAATATCAGGGCGCAGCCCTTAAACCCCTAAACCCTTAAACCAGAAAAGCCCTCGCAGGGCGACAACCTATAAACCCTTAAACTAATCAGATAGGGAACCAAATAAACACAGCTACATCCCACAGGGCATGAGAGAGTAAAATTGCGCCAAAATATTTTGGGTAAAAACGATAGAGCACGCCCCAAAAAACACCCGCCACCAAGGCAGCCATAATGAGCATGAAGTTGAATGATGCAATATGCACCAAAGCATAAAGCAATATGCTTACCACACATCCTCTATTGGCACCCCACAACTCCGAAAGCCTCTTCTGGAGGTATCCTCGCCAGAAAATCTCTTCAGCCGGGCCAATCAGAAAAAGCATCAAGCCGGTCAATAACCAGGGAGAGTGACCCAACTTCATCCCATAGATATTATCTACCTGTGGACGGGCGAAGTCAAAAAGAAACGTGGAGGCCTTGTCTCCCAACCAAAATATACCCCACAAAAAGGCAGCAAAAACGCCCCCTAATAAGACATTGCATCCATCTAATCGTAGTTGTTTATACCACCCGGGATTAAAACGAGTAGAGAGTATGGTCAAAACAACCGCCGAAAGGGTCATTGACCACCAAAAATCAACATAAGGTGCAGTCCATGGGGAAAACATAATGCTCCATGCCACAAAAGCAAAGAGCAATGTCAAAAAGAGCTGTCTGTTTCCTTGAGTCATAACTTTATAAAAATATCCAATTAAAGGAAATGATCAATAACCAAAGAAAGTATCAACAAGAGACTAAAAGCTAATTGAAGTTTTGCACTCTGCTCGTCCAGTCCGGCGATATTAGAGACATCACTATCTGCACTTTTCAGCATGGCTCGACTTGCACCCATCGACAACGGCAGAGCTAGGAAAGCCAAGAGTGCCCACCACGGCAGAAGGCCCAAGAAAGCACAAATCAAAATAATCGGATAAGGCAACAATACTTCTGCTAAATAGAGAGTTTGAGAGGCACGATGTCCCACATTCATTGCAAAAGTACGAATACCAGCGCGGCGATCTGTCCGTACATCTCTTGTATTATTGGCATGGAGAATCGCCACAGTGATCAAGCCTCCGGGGAGAGTAATCCATAACAGACTCGGATCAATAATATCTGAAGCGACAAATGAGGTACCCAAAGTGGGCAATAAGGCATAACAAATAAAAATAACCACATCGCCTAAGGCTCGAAATTTCAGTGTTGGATAGAGCAAGGTAAATAGAGCTCCCAAACCTCCGATGACCAATAATTCCCACCCGGTACACCAAGCCAAAAGAAGTCCTCCAATGGTGGCGACAAGGAGCATCCCCAAAGCATAACGAAATATCTCTTGAGGGGTAAAAAGTTTCTCTGTCAAAAACTTGGCACCATAAGTGTCTAGATCATCGACTTTATGTTTATAGTCAAAATAATCACTCCACATATTACCGGCTGCATGGAATAAGATGATATTGAGCAAAGCCCAAATACCATGAACCCAATTAAGATCTTGCCCATCCCAAAACAGATAGGCTAATGTTACAGCAACAGGCATCGCAGATGCCGGAAATGACCACGGACGGGTCACAATAAGATAGTCTTTTAATGTATGTTTCATAAATTGGTTGAAGGGTTGAGGGGTTGAAAGGTTGAAAGGTTGAAGGGTTGAGGAGTTGAGGGGTTACTCCCTTGGGTCGTGGGCTTCGCGGGTTGAGGAAAGATACAGAGAACAGAGAACAGAGCAAAGCCCTCGCCATTGTCATCAGCCCTCGCAGGGCGATAGCCCCCAAGCCATCGCCATAGCCATAGCCATCGCCATCGCAGGGCGATAGCCCCCAAGCCATAGCCATAGCCATAGCCATCGCAGGGCGATAGCCCCAAGCCCTCGCCATCTGCCATAGCAAGGGCGACGCCCCTAAGCAATCAGCGGGATTTTTCAAACATATCTTTTGAAACGCCACAAACGGGGCACACCCAATCTTCGGGAATCTCTTCAAATGGCGTACCGGGCGCAATACCGCCATCAGGGTCACCTACTGCAGGGTCATAAACCCACTCACAAATTGTGCAAACGTACTTATCCATAATTGTAATTAATTATTAGGTTTATCTTTGTTTAGTTTAGTGGTTTATTATTTTCAACCTTTCAACACCTTGTTTAGTTTAATGGTTTAAAAGTTTAGGGGTTTAAGGGCTGCGCTCCGCGAGGGCTTAAGGGCTGTCGCCCTGCTATGGCTGATGGCGAGGGCTTTTAGGACTTCGTCCGCGAGGGCTGATGGCGATAGCTATGGCCTTTGCCTCTCAACTCCTCAACCTCTCAACTCCTCAACCCCTCAACCTCTCAACTCCTCAACCTCTCAACCAATTACATTATTTCTTGAAATTCAGATGTCAATCAACTGAAAAATCTCTGCAAAGATAGTTTTTTTGGCAAAAAAAGAATCAAATATGATTGGAAAATGAAAATAAAGCTATATATTTGCAAGCCATTTGTTAAGGTGTATGTGGCTAAAGCGAAACATTAAGCATCTGGACGGTGGTAAAACGCAAACGTTTTATAAATAATAACATAATAATATAATAGCAATGACTAAAGCAGAAATTGTAACCAAGATTGCAAAGAATACGGGCCTTGATAAGGCTGCCGTATCTACTACTATTGAGCAGTTTATGGATTGTGTAAAAGACTCTTTGGCTGAGGGTGAGTGTGTGTATTTGCGCGGTTTCGGTAGCTTCATCGTTAAGCAGCGTGCACAGAAGATTGCTCGCAATATCTCTAAGGGTGTTGCTATCACTATTCCTGCTCATGATATTCCGTCATTCAAGCCTGCCAAGACTTTTATGAAGCAGGTCAGTGGCGAATTGGCAATTGAAGAATAATATTTAAGTTTAACTATAAAATTTTACAATTATGCCAAACGGAAAGAAGCATAAGCGTCACAAAATGAGTACGCACAAGCGTAAAAAAAGATTGAGGAAGAATCGTCATAAGAAGCATTGATCTTTGATGGCTTTTTCTTAAAATTTACGAATTACGAATGCCGGTCTTAGAGTGCTATCACTCCAGTTTTTCCGACTTCGTAATTCGTATTTGTTAAAACCCACCGCAAAACCAATGACAAGAGAGGTAGTTATTGATGTCCAACCGAAAGAGATTACCATCGGACTACTCGAAGATAAACGTCTTGCCGAGTATCAGCGCGAAACACGTAATCTATCTTGTACGGTCGGGAGCATCTATTTGGCCAAGGTGCGTAAGATTATGCCGGGCCTGAATGCTGCTTTTGTGGATGTCGGTTATGACAAGGAGGGCTTTATTCACTATCAGGATCTGGGACCACAGTTTAAGACGGTCACCAAGTTTCTGAAACAACAACTCTCTGATCGGAAACATCTGATCCCATTAGAGAGAGTACAACGGCAACATGATATGCCCAAAGACGGGCTGATTGCCGATGTCTTGACACCGGGTCAAGAGATTCTGGTGCAAATAGCTAAGGAACCCATCTCAACCAAGGGACCACGTCTCACTTCAGACCTCTCGCTACCAGGGAGATATATGGTGTTGATCCCTTTCCAGGATAAGGTTTCGGTGTCGCAAAAAATCAAGTCGAGCGCGGAGAAAGTCCGCCTCAAACAGTTGATCTACGGGCTAAAGCCTCATAATTTCGGTGTCATTGTCCGGACTTCCGCTCAAGGACGTAACAAGGAGGAGTTGCAGCACGAGATGAACACTTTGGTCAAGCGTTGGGAAGACGCAATGACCAAACTACAAAAAGGTGTAACGCCCTCACTTTGTTACGAAGAAAATGGGCGAGCCGTGGCATTATTACGCGACATTTTTGATCCCTCGTTTGAAAATATCTGGGTCAATGACCCGGACACATTTAATCAGATTAAGGAATATGTCAATCTGATAGCCCCTGAAAAGGCGAATGTGGTGAAGCATTATGAGGGTGATCTGCCGATTCTGGATGAGTTTAACGTGACGCGTCAGATAAAGAGTTCGCTGGGAAAGACCGTGTCATGTAAGGCCGGGGCCTATATCATTATCGAACATACAGAGGCACTTCATGTGATCGATGTGAATAGCGGACATCGTTCGCGTCAGGCAGATGATCAGGAAGAGAATGCTCTGGCTGTAGATATGGCGGCAGCAGATGAGATCGCACGACAGATCCGTCTGAGAGATATGGGGGGCATCGTGGTGATAGACTTTATAGATTTGGCTAAGTCTGAAAACCGAGAGAAACTCTATTTGCACATGAAAGAACTGATGGCCAAAGATCGTGCTAAGCACAATATCTTGCCGCTCAGTAAGTTTTGTCTGATGCAGATTACCCGACAGCGTGTTCGCCCGGTCATGGATGTGATGACCGAAGAGAGTTGTCCGGTCTGTGGAGGCAAACATGTGGTCAAGCCATCTCTGCTCTTCCCGGAACATTTAGAGGATAAGTTAGACTATCTGACCCGTGAGTTGAAAGTGAAAAAGTTTAACCTGCACTTGCATCCATTTATAACAGCTTATTTGAAACGTGGCTTTATATTTTTCTCGCAGTACTGGAAGTGGAAGTTCCGTTATGGATTGGGGCTGAAACTGATCCCGGATCAATCTTTAGAGTTGCTGCAGTATAAAGTCTATGATGCCAACAAGCAGGAAATCGATTTAAAAGAATCTAAAGACACACATGTCTGAATCGATGATTTGTCTGAAACAGGGAGTGGGACGTAACCCACTGACCCGCCTTAAAGCTCCTGCCGACTTCCTGATGGGTCGGCAGGAGCATATTGTTATTGCTGGAGCCAATGGCGCCGGCAAGTCCCTTTTGACCGATCTGATCATGGGGGCAACTCCCCTTCGTGAAGGATCTTTGACTTATGATTTCTCTGAATCAGAAGAGAATATGCCTTGGGGAGAAGAGCGCGTCGGAGATGCTGTTGAGAGTGAGACTCGTCATTCGTCATCGTCTGTCTATGGCAATGTCATACAGATGCGTTTTGACGATGTCATCGGCAGTGTGGAAAATCCCTATTATTTCCAGCAAAGGTTTAATTCGCAAGATCGGGATGAGTCTCCGTTTTTGCGCGATTTACTGCCGGAGGGTTGTGCGGAGAGTCCATTGATCGATGAGTTTAAGATGCGTCCTCTGCTGGATAAGCGTATCGTGATGTTGTCGAGCGGAGAGATGCGTCGTTATAGGTTGCTATGCAATTTGTGGAAGTCTCCTAAGGTCTTGATCATGGACAATCCGTTTATCGGTCTCGATGCCGCTATGAGGGAGCAACTACATGACTTTTTCAGGCTCCTGACAGCGAAGGGAAAGACCCAACTCATCATGCTGATTTCTATCTCAGAGGATATTCCGGACTATATGACCCATGTGGTCGAGGTCGTGGATGGAGTCGTTCAGCCTAAACTGACGCGAGAAGAATTTTTGAGACAGTACTCTCCCTGCGAAGCACCGTTGTTGGAGGCAGTGCTCCGACAGGAAATAGAGAGATTGTCCGATCGATCAACTTGCGGGGCAGAAGAGGAGAGGAATAGCACTTCCCACCGGTTGGGTATCGGTCAGGGAGCTTCTCTATCGGACACAACTGCAGTAAAGAGTTTCCCGGATGACGAAATTATCTCTTTGCGCGATCTCTCTTTAGCGGTAGAAGATGGCAGGATGCTGTATGGCGGATTGAATTGGACTGTGCATCGCGGAGAAAAATGGGCTTTGCAGGGAGGTAACGGATCGGGTAAATCGACGCTGTTGAGTCTGATCACTGCGGATCATCCTGCCGCTTATGCCTGTGATATCAGTCTTTTTGGGAAAAAACGTGGTTCGGGGGAGAGTATCTGGGATATAAAGAAACATATCGGTTTCGTGTCGCCGGAATTTCATCGGGCTTATCGTCAAAATATACAGGCGATCGATATTGTCGCAAGTGGATTGCATGATAGTGTCGGGCTGTATAAACGTTCCAATCCGGAGCAGCACGAAGTGTGTAAGTTTTGGATGTGGGTGTTTCGTATCGAGCATCTGCAAGAGAGAGCTTTTCTGACACTCTCCAGTGGAGAACAGCGTTTGTGTCTCTTGGCTCGCGCATTTGTCAAAGATCCTGATCTGTTGATCCTGGATGAACCATTGCATGGGCTGGACTCTTTTATGCGTCAATATGTCAAGGAGGTTATCTCCTGCTTCTGTTCTCGGCCCGGTAAGACTTTGATTATGGTCAGTCACTATGAGGAGGAGTTTCCGGATGTGATCGATCATAGATTGGTAATTGGTTGAGGGGGTTAAGGGGCTGTCGCCCCGCTATGGCTGTTTTTGGTTTAGTGGTTTAGTGGTTGAGAGGTTTAGGGGTTGAGAAGTAGAGAGGTTGAGGAGTTGAGGAGTAAAGGCCATTGCCATCGCCATCAGCCATCGCGGACGAAGTCCCTGCCCTCGCAGGGCGCCGCCCTTAAATCACTAAACCCTTTAAGCCAAAAACAGTCTTATCTGACGAAGTCTTCACCCTTTCAACCCCAAAAATTTCACACAGAATTCACAGAAAACACAGAAAAACGCACGCTATCGCTTACGTTTCCCATCCGGATGGTAAGCACTGCGGAGCATGTGCGCTCTGTGTTATTCTGTGCATTCTGTGTGATATAAAAACATATTCAGTGTTATATTTTGGTTTAGTGGCGCTGCACAAGCCATAGAGGACATTTTCACACAGATCACACAGAAGCCGCGAAGCTCATGACCAAAGGGAGTAATTCACAGAGAAACGCACGCTATCGCTTACGTAATAAGAAAATAGGCATTGAAGCATTAGCTCTCAACGCCTATTTTTGCCATCGGCCATAGCCATAGCCATAGCCATCGCTATCGCCAACAGCCATCGCCATCAGCCCTCGCGGACGAAGTCCCTGCCCCGCAGGCTACAGCCCTTAAACCAATCCTTCTCTTACGATTGTCTGTTCGCGATCGGGACCGACAGAGAGGATGGTGATGGGAGTTTTGAGTTCTTTCTCCAAAAATGCGATATAATCGCTAAATGCTTTCGGGAAGTCTTTTTCACTCTTGCACTCTGTGAGCGGACAATTCCATCCCGGCAGTTCCTCGTATATCGGGCGGATAGAGTCGTTAATCTCGAAGGGGAATTCGGTGGTACGAACACCATCTATTTCGTATGCTACACACGCTTTGATCGTTTCAAAAGTATCCAGCACATCGCTCTTCATCATAATCAACTGGGTTACACCATTGATCATGATACTATATTTCAGCGCTACAAGGTCTATCCAGCCACAACGACGGCGACGTCCGGTGACAGCCCCAAATTCATGGCCGATGGCGCACAATTTTTCTCCGGTTTCATCAAATAACTCGGTAGGGAATGGTCCGGAACCAACGCGGGTGCAATATGCCTTAAAGATGCCGAATACTTCGCCAATGCGATTGGGTGCGATACCTAAACCGGTACAAGCTCCTGCACAAATGGTGTTGGAAGAGGTCACAAAAGGATAGGAGCCGAAATCGATGTCCAGGAGGGTACCTTGTGCACCTTCACAGAGGACGCTTTTTCCACTTTTGAGATAGTTGTTGATTTCGTGTTCGCTGTCGATAAACTTGAACTTTTTGAGGAACTCGATTGCCTCTAACCATTGCTGTTCGAGTTCAGTGATGTCATACTCATAATTGAGGGCTTCGATCATGCGCTGATGACGCTCTTTGGCAGCGGCATATTTTTCTGCAAAATTGTGAAGAATATCACCGACACGAAGACCGTTGCGGCTGACCTTGTCTGTATATGTGGGACCGATGCCCTTGCCTGTAGTGCCGATCTTGCCACTCCCTTTCGCAGCCTCGTAGGCGGCATCCAGAATGCGGTGGGTCGGGAGTATGAGGTGGGTCTTTTTGCTGATGAAGAGCCGCTGTGTCAGGTCATGTCCACTGGCTGCCAATTCTTGTGCTTCTTTCATGAAGAGAAGCGGGTCAAGCACGACTCCGTTTCCGATGATATTGACTTTACCTCCCTGGAAAATACCGGAGGGAATGGAGCGGAGTACATATTTTTCTCCGTTAAACTCTAATGTGTGACCTGCATTTGGACCGCCTTGAAATCTTGTTACGATGTCATAACGTGGCGTCAGTACGTCCACGACTTTGCCTTTGCCTTCGTCACCCCATTGGAGCCCCAGTAATACGTCTGCTTTCATAGCGTTGTTGGTTGTTGAATTTTATTTGTTTGTTTCTATTGTTTTTGATTTTGCATTCTCTTTTTTTGCTCTCTCTTTTTCTTGTCTGCGTTGCTCAGCTTTGCGGATTGCCATTTGGCATCTATTGCAATACCCGGTTACAAGAAGTGAAATGTCATCGACTTTAAACTGTTTGGGACAAATGCGATGAATCTTTTCCCAAAGGGTATTATAGGGCGTTGCTATCAGAGAGCCACATTTGTTGCAGACCAGATAAAACTGCCGCTCGTTGCCTGTCACTTTTTCGTAGAATGACATTTTCCCACTGTTGAGATCGATTCTTCTTACCAGATGAATCTCATTGACGAGGAGTTGCAGTGTGTTATAGACCGTCGCCAGACTGACATAGAATCCATCAGACTCGAGCAATTTGTGCAATGTGTCTATATCTACCGGCGTCGATAGTTGATAGAGCTTGCTCAATACTGTCTCTCTCTCAACGGTATATTTCTTATGGTGTGTCTCGAGATACTCTTTGAGCCGACGGATCGCCTCTTCTGTCCCTTCTGCATTTTTCTTGATCCGGACATTTTTGATCAGTGCCTCCCGCTTGCGGATGGTAGTTTGGGTTATGCTGTTTCGCTTGGGTGTTTTTTTCCCTTTCCCCACTTTCTTTTTTCCGGTAGTTTTTTTCTTTGGAGTAGAGACTTCTTCGGAGATCATATTTCAGTCAGATTTTCTATTGCCCAATGTGCTGCTGTCTTGAGGGAGATGTGTGTCTCCTCATTAGAGAGCAGAGTTTGAGCTCGTTGGATAATGGTGTCAATCTCCTTTTTACTCCATTGATCTTGCGGGAGGCGGGCTGCCAATTTCAGTCCGCAATAGCATGGGATAAAACAAGAATTTTCATCCTCGTGGAGCCACTGCATGCATAGCTCCTTAGCCATAGTGACGTGGGCAAAAAGATTCATGCAGGCCTGGTCAGCGATTTCGGTATGTCTGATCTCATTGACCCATCTTGTGGCTCCGGCTTCATCCATCTGATGAGGAGGATAGAGTCGTGTCGCCAGCATTTTAGACTCCCGGATGTCTTCAGCCCATAGCGCTTCCGCTAATTCTGCTGAGGGGGCATACTGCTCAGCCACCTCTTTGAGCCGCATGGAAGGCACTCCGAATATGGTGCGGTAGTCCAATCCATGTCGGCGGAGAGAGAGGGATATATCGGCATTCATCTGCCTTCTGAACTGTGCATGTATTTCGCTTAGCAGAGTGTCTGAAACCATAGCGTGCTTTATCAGAGTGTCAGCGAAGAATAGTCACGAGAGTAGCGGAGCATCTGGTCGATGTAATTTTCGCCATAGATGATCTTGATGTCTGTGATATTGCCGTTTTCGTCAGTGACGGGTTCATAACGCGGATTAACAAAGCCCTTGTATGGAGCGAGGTTGAGCTTTCTGTAGCGCTCTTTTACCTCTTTGTGCAGTTCGGGATCAACTTTTACAGCGTAGTTTTCGACCAGGAGACGGCCGGCTTCATAGTCGCCGGTAGATTTGATGCGCTGCACTTCTGCAAGCAGTTCGGCAAAAAGTGCACGGAGCTTGGCATAGTCATTAACGACAACGAAAGTCTTGCCGTCACGCTTCACCATCTCTACGACTTTTTCTGCCTGACCTTTTTCGTAGCACCAGCGGGCGATGAGTGCGCGGTTGCGCATGTGCGCCTCTTCGATATTTTCACCCGGTTCGAGTCGCACGAGCTGGGTCATTAAGCCGTTCATCATATAAGTGTAATACTCGGCTTTATATGCCTCCTCATTGGGAAGGATCCCTAACTCCACGATCTTCGGATCAGCGATGTAGTAGAGGGCGAAGAGATCGGCGCGAGCCTCCTCCAAAGTCGAACCATGAGCCTTGAGAGCATCCGGATCTACACCTTTGAGCAATTGGCCTGAGCCGTGTCCGAGACACTCGTGGAGGTCTGTGTGTACGTTGTCTGCATGATGACCATATTGTTTGATCAATGCCCGTTCGGCATCACTCCAAACATATTCCTCACTGAAGCCGTTGCCTTGTGCTGCAGCGTCATAGGCTGCTGTGATATTGTCGATTGTGACAGATTTCGAACCATGCTCTGCACGGATCCAGTTGGAGTTGGGCAAGTTGATGCCAATGGGGGTGGAAGGATAACAATCTCCTGCAAGGATCGCTGCGGTAATAACTTTGGCAGAGACACCTTTGACTACCGGTTTTCTAAACTCAGGAGCCACCGGAGAGTGGTCTTCAAACCATTGGGCATTGGCAGAGATGATCTCTGTGCGGGCTGTATTGGCAGAGTCTTTGAAGTTTACGATGGATTCCCATGTGCCTTTCATGCCGAGTGGATCGCCATAGCTCTCGATAAATCCGTTGACGAAATCGACTTTGGAAGTGAGATCCTTGGTCCAAAGGATGGAATAAGCGTCAAAGTCTTTCAAGTCACCACTCTTGTAATAGGCGATGAGGTTTTCGATAACCGCTTTCTGACTCTCATTTTCAGTGACAGTTGCTGCTTTTTCTAACCAATAGACAATGTTCTTGATGGCAGTGCCATACATGCCGTCCAGTTTCCATACGCGCTCAACGATTTTACCATTCTCCTTGACAAGCTGAGAATTAAGACCGAACATTACAGGATTATGATCTTTCGGATCTTTAAGAGCAGCATAGTAGTCTTCGACCTCTTTTTGTGTAACACCATCATAAAAGTTGCCTGCTGAAGTGAGTACCAAGTCCTCTCCATCTGCCTGATTGACTCTTACAGAGAGGTATTCAGGGTCGAAAATGGTGCGGATAAGTTCATCATGATTGACCGCAAGAGCATCTGCCAAAGCGGGAGAGAGCGCATTTTCGGGAAGTGTGGAAATCTGCTGCTCGAGGAATGTTTCGCTGAATCCGGGCTCAAACTTCATCGAAGAGTAGTGGTGGTGAAGTCCGTTGGCAAACCAAATCCTCTTCAGATATACTTCAAATGCTTTAAATTCGCTGTCTTCACGATCGCCGGTATAGTTGAGATAGATGGCTTCACAAAGTTGGCGGATGAGCATATTGTGTTTGCAGTTCTGGTCCCAAAGGATGTCGCGTCCCCAAAGGGCTGCTTCAGAAAGGTAATAGATCAATGTCTTTTTTTGAAGGTCGAGGTTTTCGAAACCGGGAACTTCATACCTCAGCACCTCGATGTCGGCAAAGCGATCTACGCTCCATGAGGTCTTTTGGGGTGCATCTTCTTTGGGAGCACTGCATGCTCCGGTCAATAAGGCTGCCATAGCTAATCCTAAAATTTTTTTCATATTTCTGTGTATTTAATATTTTGTTTTTACAGATTGTTGTATATCGGTGCGAAGTTAGAAATAAAATCCCAATCTTATGGCATGTAGTCCATAAAATTGAGAATCTGATCAGTATTTTTTTCGCTTTTTGCGATCATTGTCACCCTTTCCCCCTTTTGCTTTGTACGTTTCGTCTGTAGGGTAGTCGTTTCGGCTCTTTTTGTTTCTCCGGGTGCTGCCGACATATTCGGGCTCTTCAAACGGATTACCCCCGAAGTTAGACTTTCTGCCGTAAGGTTGTGGACCCCGTTTAGGGGTTTTCTTGCTATAGTTTGGGGAGGCATCGCTGCCTGCTATGGAGACACTGACGCGTCTGCCTTTAAAGTCTGCTCCGTCCATGTCTTTGATGACAAATCTGGCTTCCCGTTCCGGTACTTCAAAGAAAGAGAAGTTGGTCAGCAGGTCTATGCGCCCCATTTCGATGCGATGGTGGACGTGTGCATTCATCAGGGTTATGATGTCTTTAGGACGGACTCCGTCTCGCTTACCGAGATTGATGAATATTCGGGTCATGCCCGGTTCTGCCCAATGCTGCCCCTGTCCGTTGTCAGGATGCCCTTTGGGCTGCTCTCCACGTTTGTTTTTCTTCTCTCGAGAACGTCTCTCCTCAGGAATGTCCAAATCTGCCGAATCTTTATAATACTCGATCATTCGGTTAAATTCAAGGCTGACGATGCGCTTGATGAGGTCTTCGGTAGAGAGCCAGGAGAGTTTCTTATAGATGGGGTCCAGTAGTTGGGCAATTTCCTCCTCTTTGACCTCCACTTTTTCCAGACGGTCTGCCAGATTGAATAGTTGCTTCTCAGTAATCTGGACAGCGGTGGGGACGAGTGCCTTTTCAAATTCCTTGGAAATGACACGCTCGATCTCTGCCAGTCTCCGACGCTCTTTGATGTGGATGATACAGATACTGGTGCCCCGCTTTCCGGCTCTTCCGGTACGTCCGCTGCGATGGGTGTACACCTCAATATCGTCGGGCAAGCCATAGTTGATGACATGAGTCAAATCATCGACATCCAAGCCGCGGGCTGCAACGTCAGTTGCTACGAGCAGTCGCAGGTTACGGATTCTGAATTTGTTCATTACCGTGTCTCTTTGTGCCTGGCTCAAGTCTCCATGCAGGGCGTCGGCATTATACCCATCGGCCATCAGCTGTGCGGCGATGTCCTGAGTCTCTTTACGGGTGCGGCAGAAGATGATGCCATAGATGTTGGGATAGTAATCCACGATACGTTTGAGGGCGGCATATTTATCTTTAGCATGTACCAGACAATAGCGATGGCTTACGTTGGCTGAGCCTTCGTTTTTGTGCCCGATGGTTATTTCTACCGGATTGTTCATATAATTTTGAGCGATGCCGGCGATCTGTTTGGGCATCGTCGCACTGAAGAGCATCGTCCGATGATTGTCGGGAATACCTGCCAGGATGGTCTCGATATCCTCCTGGAATCCCATGCTGAGCATCTCATCCGCTTCGTCCAGCACGAGTGTGTTGATATTGTCCAAACTTACCGCACCACGATTGATCAGGTCGATCAGTCTGCCGGGGGTGGCAACCACGACGTGCACGCCACGCTTCAATGCTCCGATCTGACTACCGATGCTGCTCCCGCCATATACGGGCAGGATGCTCATGTGGCGGATATATTTGGCATAGTCTTGCAGATCTCCTGCGATCTGCAGACAGAGTTCTCGTGTGGGAGCGAGGACGAGAGCTTGAGGTGTGCGATCTGAAACCACCACAGACTGCAGAAGCGGCAGGCCGAAAGCGGCTGTTTTACCCGTTCCTGTTTGAGCCAGACCTACCACGTCTCGAGCTGTCCCTTCATCCGTGTTGCCGAGTATCACAGGGATGACTTGTGCCTGTATCGGCATAGGCTGCACATACCCCATCTCCTCTATAGCTTGAAGTATGGGGGGGATAATCCCCAGTTCTTCGAAAGTGCTGAATTGATTATAAATGTTTTCTTCCATCTAAAGTTAAAATAAATCCCCTTGTGCAATGAATCTTAGAGTATGTCTCAGTATTTTCGGATTTGCAACGTAGGGTTAAATTAAGTGCAAATATAGTTTTTTATTCTTAATTTTTGGGGCAGTAAAGGGGTAAAACCGGTTTTTGTCTATGGTTTTTAAAAAGAGAGGTTGAAATAGTAAAGCGTGCTTCGCAAATGGGGGATCTCCTTAGGGTGAGGTACTCTTGTTTCGTAGAAAAGATGACCACGATGTTTGGCTTTTTCGCAGACTTGTTTTATCTTCGCACTATATTTGGACAAATCACATTATGATTGAATTAGGTAAATATAATAGTCTGAAGGTCTTGAAAGAAGTGGACTTTGGCGTCTATATGGATGGAGGCGATGGATTGGAGATCCTGATGCCTTTCCGCTATGTCCCACGAGGAACAAAAGTCGGAGACCAGATCCGTTGTTTTGTCTATCATGACTCAGAGGCACGTCTTCTCGCGACCACAGAAATACCGGAGGCAACCGTCGGAGAGGTTGCTTCGCTGATGATCAATGAAGTGAATGAGATCGGTGCATTTGCTGATTGGGGTGTTTCTAAAGAATTGTTGATACCTCATCGTGAACAGACGGTCAAGATGGTCGCAGGTCGGCGTTATGTGGTGCATGTATATGTCGATGAACTTTCCGGACGTATTGTCGGATCGGCGCGACTCCGTCGTTTTTTGGATAATGTACCCCCTCAATATGAACAGAACCAAGAGGTCGATATTTTGGTGATGTCTGCCACTCCGTTAGGTTACAAGGTGATTATCAATAATCAGCATACCGGTATGATCTATCGTAATCAGATATTTCGCCCGGTAGCCATCGGTGATCGTTTGAGGGCTTATGTCAAGCAAGTCAGAGAGGATGATAAAATCGATCTTTCTTTGCAACCCTTAGGTTACCGGCAAATGGTCGATGGGGTAGAGGCTGCCATTTTAAAGGCATTGCATCTCAACCATGGATACCTGAACATTTCGGATAAGAGTGACCCGGCGGTCGTTGCAAGTCTGTTGGGATGCTCAAAGAAGTCGTTTAAGAAAGCAGCCGGAGCTTTATACAAACAAGGCCGCATCAATATTACAGATGAGGGAATTTATCTGTTGGTTGAGGAGTTGAGGAGTTGAGAGGTTGAGAGGTTGAGGCCATAGCTATCGCCATCAACCATCGCGGACGAAGTCCTAAAAGCCATCGCCATAGCCATCAGCCATCGCGGACGAAGTCCTAAAAGCCATCGCCATCAGCCATCGCGGGGCAAAGCCCCTCAACCACTAAACCCATAAACCAAATGTCCTCTTTATACATATCCCCTATTATCACCTCCTGGTATGACATCCATCGGCGTCAGCTTCCGTGGCGAGAGACAGATGACCCCTATAAGATCTGGCTCTCTGAGATCATACTACAACAGACCCGAGTTGTCCAGGGTATGGACTACTACTACCGCTTCACAGAGCACTACCCGACTTTACACGATCTGGCAGCAGCACCCCTCGATGAAGTGATGAAACTGTGGCAAGGCCTGGGCTATTACTCTCGCGCACGCAACCTCCACACTGCCGCCCGTCAAGTCATCGAGGAGTTTGGAGGAGAGTTTCCGACGCGCTACAAAGACCTTATTCGGCTCAAGGGAATCGGCAAATATACCGCTGCCGCCATTGCCTCATTCACCTCCGGCGAAGCTGTTGCAGTCATCGATGGCAATGTCTATCGTCTCCTCTCGCGCCTATTTGACATCGCCACACCCATAGACACCGGAGATGGCGAAAAGTTATTCAGAGCATTGGCCGAACAACTTCTGGATCCACATCATGCCGGCAAACATAACCAGGCAATGATGGAGTTTGGTGCGATGCAGTGTGTCCCGGGCAAACCTCAGTGTGAACGTTGTCCGCTGCTCGATCATTGTCTCAGCTACGAACGGGGCACCATCGAAATACGCCCGATCAAAAAACAAAAGATAGAGATCAAGCAGCGTTACCTGCACTACCTCATTTTCCATCACGATGGAGAGATCATCGTCCGCAAGAGAGACACGGCAGACATCTGGAGGGGTCTATATGAATTTGTCCTTTGGGAAGACGTACATCCTTGTCCACCCGACCAACTTCTTTCCCGAGTGCTCTCCCCCACATCGCCACCGCCTCACTGCCGCATAACCCCCATTGCCCTCCAACTGAAACATCGTCTCACACACCGCGACCTGCTCTGTGACTTCTACCTGATCGAGAGTGACCGCCCCATAGAGATCAGTCAACTCACCGATTCGGCAGGATATATACATATTAAATTAGAAGATTGGGAGGAATATGCTGTCCCCAAGCCTATTTCAGAGATAAATAAGCAACTTTTCTCATTGATTAGTTGCAAAGCCAAAAATAAATAGGTAAATTTGCCCCATACCTTAAAACACTAATCAATTATGTCAGTAAACAAAGTAATTCTTATCGGCAATGTAGGCCGAGATCCGGAAATCAGACGTTCAGAAACCAATGGCAATGTCTGCGCCACTTTCCCGTTGGCGACAACAGAAAGAGCCTATCGCACTAAAAGCGGAGTAGATGTTCCGGAAAAGACCGAATGGCACAATATCGTAGCTTGGCAAGGCATCGCCGAACGAGTAGAGAGACAAATTCGCAAGGGCGCACTCGTCTATATAGAGGGCAAACTCAGATCCAGGAGTTGGATAGATGCAAGCAATGTCAAGCACTATGTCACAGAGATCTTCATTGATCAACTGGAGTTGCTCAGGACACCGCAACCGGCGCAGCCCGTGACCGACACTGAAGGCGAGTGATCGTAAGAGATAATACATAATTAAAAAGAGGATATAGAGCACCAAAAAGTCAAAACGACTTAGCTCTATATCCTCTTTTTTCACGAGCGTACGCGTGTGATGCAACGAGGCTACGCTCATGATGCAACGAGGCTACGCTCATGACGTAACGAGGGTACGCTCGTGATGCGACGAGGGTACGCGTGTTAAACCCAAGCTCTGATGTAGTAAATTTGTCCGCAATAACCAATGGCTTTAAACCTCTAAACCTTGCATTTGGAAATAAAAAAACTGTGCCAAAATTTACATTTTGACACAGGATCAATGAGGTCAATAAGAATATAGGTAGATCCTCCTATATCCAATCCCACTTTTACTTCACTATAGTCTTTTCCGTCTTTCGGGTTCCATCCACATATTCAGTCACCTTGATATTCACTCCGCGAGAAGGGGTTTGCTGTAGCTGTCCCGACAGATTATAATATTTCTCCGACTTCAGTTCGATGTTTTGCTCCGGCAATTGCTCGATACTATTCGCATTTGTAGTAATCTCTAAAGTAAAAGAACTAACAAACTTGAGTAATTTTTCATCATAATAATATCTGAAAGGGGTATAAATAAACTCAATATAAGTTTCGTTATCTCTTTCTTCTACATAAATGGGGGTTATAGCTATATTTGTAAAACTGACCTCTGCAAATTGATTTTCCGAATCGGTTATACCACAACTCCCTATTTTATACATATAAACATCATAATCAGATATATATTCTGTTATATCCTTAATTTGAAAATTTATCTGTTCCTTGGGAGTTTTTTCGATTCGTATATCTAATTTCATAAATGGTAAAGCAGGAAGTTCACAAAATTTTTCTTTATCCAAAAAGAAACAATCAGGATTGTCTAAACCTATTATTAACGGGCCATCTATCGGTTTAGCACGGGAGAAGATATTTTCCGGGGTTGTAATTTTATAAGAATAAGTTTGGGCTTGTGTTGCCGACATTGAGATAATAAAAAAGGCAACCATCATTAAAGTAAACTTCTTCATACGCTTAAAGTTTTAAAGATGAAACAATATTATTTTGTGAGTCTCGAAAAGTATCTTGGCAGTCTCTAATGACCGATTGGGGTTGATAATGAAAGAGTTTAAATCATACTTCTTGTGGCAAATATAATAAAATAATTTATATTTCCTATAAATTCAATATTATTTTGCATCATTCCAACTCTTGGATGTCGAAAACGCCTTATTACTTCACGATAATCTTTTTTGTCTCCCTGCTGCCATCCGGATTTTCGGTTACTTTGATAGTCAGACCGCTCGTAGGGGTTTCCACCGGACGTCCGGAAAGATCGTAATTGTTTTCTGTTTTTACTTCTCTGTCTGATGATGAAATGTTTTCTATAGAATTTCCAGGTTGAGGACCACTAAGTGCGAGACTTAATATGTGTGAAGAAATAAATGATAGTCTTTTCTCCCAATAATCGTAAACAAAAGGAGTAATAACTAAATTTACCCGTATAATATCCCCAATTATTTCTGCGCTTATGGATGAGACCGGATCTAATGCAGATTTTGTAGAAATCTTCCGAGGAGGTATCGGATCTTTTGAGTTATGTGGAAGCTCATTAGCATAAATGTAAACCTTTTCATGTATTGTATCTAACTTCACTTCATCTATATCGTATGTGTAATTACGGAAATATTCCGTTTCAATTGATATGATAGTATAGGGGATTGCCGGAGCTCCCTCCTCTTCTAAAAAAAAGTAATTGGGATTATCTGTGCTGATCTCTACCGTATCCAGCGTTCGAACAATATTAAAATCATCCAAAGAGAATTCGACTTTTTTTGAATAAGGATTATCAGTATTGGTTATTGATTGTGACCGAGCTATTGTAACATTAGCTACAATAATCAGCAGTAGGATAATTATGTATTTTATATATGATTTTTGCATAATGGTATATATTTATGTAAAACCGATTATCTTATAGTTAAGGTTGCTCCCAGTTCACAAATCGTTCCTTTGTCCAATACGACAGTTGAAGTGGCATCTATCGTCAATTCTACCCCGGAGGAGATGACAACATTACCCTGCTCTTCGGTATCAATCATGTTTCTACCGATATAAATATTCTCTCCGCTCAGCGATTGAGATTCAGTTAAAGTACTATTTTGAATATAAACATCATTGACATCTGTAGCACAAACATAGGGTTTATAATTGTGTTTCGAAATCGTAATGATAGTGGTATAGATGGGGGATTCGTATGTATCTTTGGAGACATGCTTAGAGATCCGATATAATGGAAACGGAGCTCGTTCATCTTCCACAATGACCGAAATAGTACAATCTTCCACTCCACCGGTAGAGACATGAACTTTCCCGTTTTCATCCCGCCCGATTTTCACATTTGTAAAGATCTGTGGATTATCTGTGTAAACAGACATGGAGGGATCTCCTAACAAATTCATTCCATAGAATAAATTTATATTATAATAAGACAAATATCCATTATTCATGTTATCCAATTTTGCTAAAGTAACAGCATCCCCTAACGTATAGGGAGCATATAAGGTATCACCTCTCAATAAAGTCGTGAAAAAATCAGAAACAAAACGAGTTGATACTCCTCCAGTAGTTTTTCTCATATTGAAATATCCTTCTCTCGAACATCCCCAATAAGCCAACGCTCCACCGGCACTGTTATTCATAAATGCTTTGCTCAGGCTTGCAGAGTCAAAAGCATTGGTATTACATGCTTCCGTCACAATGATAGAGGCATTCTCATTGGTCTGGGCTGCTGCATGAGCAGTATTGTACTTAGAAGATTCCGAGAATTTCCAGTAATAGGATACTCCATGACTATCCACATTGACGAAGTGGTATCCCGAATTGATTTGTTCAGACAAATTTGTCGGAGAGATCTTATGAGCATCCCCGAAATCGCTATAGGTGTCAAACAGATATTTACATGTCCCACTCCAATACGGATCGATGTGATTATTATACTTATTTTGAGCGACTATATATGAATCTGTCCAGTTATCCAATTTTGCTCCTGCCAACAACATTCGATTGACATAATTGCTTAAAGCCGGATCTTTCTCATATTTCAGCAGTTTATTCGTAAAATTGACTACATCCATACTGTCCCGAACCGGAATTCTTCCTATGCTGAGTTCCGGTTCATAATCTACTATGTCATCTGCTTCTCCTACAAATTCATTCCTATTATAATTCCAATCAAAGGCTCCATCAAAACAGGCATAAAACTGATCACATGGTGTCACTTTTGTATCGGTTAGTAAAGTACTTTTTTGCCCCCAAACACACATCTGCGTAGGGACAATATCTATATCTCCACCCAGCAACACCCATTTCAAACCAGCTTTATACATATCATACAGACACTGTTTGATCTTCAGTTGGTTGGTCTCCTGATCCGGATAATTCGCATAAATGTCTTCAAGAGTAAGAGTTGCAGAGTATATTCCCTTACATAACTTCCACTTGTTAAATGCATTAAATGTAGGCTTCAAAGCCTGATTGGTAATGACGACCATCTCCGGGGTTTTATTTATGTTTGTAGCATCCGGAAAGAAAAGATCCCTAAGACGTTTTGGTGGGAGAATACAATATGGCCGAAATGCGCTCAATTCTGCCGCAGACCCTTGAGTCTGGGCAAGGGATATGCGGATGGAACTGATGAAACTGAGACTCTTCTCATAGTTGTCATAAACGAATGGGGAGAGTGCTATATATACGCGACTCCTTTCTCTGAATCGCCCTATGCTGATGGATAAAACCGGA
>JAZNGG010000055.1:0-33656 GCA_045576355.1 Bacteroidales bacterium | reverse complement strand
TTTTTGCGGCTCATTTCAACAATTTTATCACGGTCGAGTGATTTTATCAGCTGACCATACACCGGCTGTCCGAAAAAATGTGTACTTTTGCCCATGGTTACGTTTGATTTTGTTTTGCGACTACAAAGGTAACCATAAGGGTTGACACCGAATCTGGTATCAGCCCTAATTTTATTCTAATGACGAAAGTTTAGCGGACAGTAATATAAAAGAATCAGATATAAAAATGGAATTACTTATTATTCATATATATTACCCTACATTAGAAAAATTTACAGATTACTCCTATTACCTTATAGATGCGCTTAATACGATCGATTGGGAACTCTTGAGCCTCAAAATTAGGAGTGTTGAGAGGAACAAACTGAAGGGTGCCGTGAATCTGTCCTCGACGAATGATTTTTATTGTTTGAAATGTATCCATGACAATCGCATATATTTCTCCAAATTGTATATCTTGGAGGGTGCATTCACGTAGAGCTACGATGTCGCCATGATTTATTTTGGGCTCCATGCTATGGCCCGAAATATTGCACCATATAGTCCCTTTGTTAAATTCTGGAATTATGATATTGCTGCTTGGTTGATTTGAGGGATTGTCAAATAGTTTATCAAACTCTCCTATAAAGTCTATGTTATAATACGGAGCCCCTAAACTCGAATTGCAGGCTGAAGGATGTTGTTTCATCATGTGTTGATCTGATTCTAATGTGGGAATAGTACCAGATGAACTTTCTGTGGTGTGTAACTTGTCTGATTCTAATTGTTTATACATGTCTCCTTCTCCGGTCATCAGCCAAAGTATATTAACTAGGGGATAAGCATTAAGAAATTTGTTTATTACATCTTCTGTGATACTGGTTTTGCTCTCCAATGTCCCTCGAGAGACTCCGATAGAGGTGTAAAATTCTCGTTTACTTATACCTAAGTTTTCAGCAAAGAGTAATATCCTCTGTTTGATAGGAGATGTTTTAAATTTATTATCTCGCATTTATGTTAAATGATTTGTGTTTTTATGCGCTTACTTTAAACGCATAAAAGGTACGATCAAAATGAAAACTATATAAAGAAATATATTTTTAAATGTCTAAATCATAGTCTGCTCGACTTCAAACCCTAGACTCTCCACCGCTTTTATGGCACTTACCCTATCCACATTGCCATAAATGATAGCTTTTCCAGATGCAAGATCAACCGAGACAGAGGTAACACCGGGTAGGCGGATTAAAGTATCTTCTACGTTTCTACGGCAGTGATTGCATGACATACCTCGGACGATAATTATATAAGGGATTTCGTTTTTATCCTTCTTAATGTTTTTGTGACTATTTGAAGTGCTTGATTCTCCTTGCTCAAAATGATAAATTGAGTCTTTTGATGTATTTCCAGAACAATGGCAATTTGACGCGTTTTCAGAGCAGTTACAATTGGGTGCCTTAGGTGCGATGTGTCGCCGGATAAGAGCATAGCTTAGTAATAGAGCTAGGAGGATAAAACAGAATAGGTGGAAAGCGGAGATGTCTTCCATGTGACATGTTTGAAGTTGTTGCAACGGGTAGTCAAACCAGCTTCGTGGAAGCAGATAATCGATCATTAGCCCGAAACCTATAGCGCCAAGTACAATGGAGAGCAGATAGAGAATTAAGATCCGAAGACCCATCACTTTACGTATTACGAGGATGGAAGCAACATTTGCCGCCGGGCCTGCCATAAGAAGTACGAGTGCAGTCCCAGGCGAGAGCCCTTTAAGCATGAGTGCTACTGCAATAGGGATGGATCCTGTGGCGCAAATATAAGTCGGAATGGAAAAAAGAAGAACCAATAACATGCTAAGTAAAGGCCTATCAGAAAACATGGAGAAGAGTTCTTCGGGAACGAGTACTGTGATCAGTGATGCGATGATGAGTCCTAAAACGAGCCATTGTCCGATGTCCTGCATCATCTCGATAAATCCATATTGGAAAGCTTTCTTCATTTTGCTAATGAAAGTTTGTTGCTTTTGGCAATAGCAATTTTTGTCCTTATCTTGTACTAAACATGATGCTTCCTCGTTTTTTGCTGAGTGTGATTCCTCTATAGATGTGTCAAGTAGGCTGACGATACAGCCTCCTAAAAGCGCAGTAATCAGTGCAACGATGGGACGTAGCAGAGCAAAATAGGGGCCGAGAAGAGAATAGGTGGCAATTATAGAGTCTACACCCGTTTGCGGAGTAGCTATTAGAAAAGAGATTGTTGCACCACGAGAAGCTCCCTCTCGATGTAAAGACATAGCAGTAGGAATTACTCCGCAAGAGCAGAGCGGAAGGGGAATTCCTAATAGTGCTGCGTTAAATACTGATTTTAGAGAATGTGACCCCAAATAGCGTTGATAAAGTTGGCTAGGGATAAATGCATGCATGAGTCCTGCTAAAAGGAAGCCTAACAGCAGATAGGGAGCCATCCCAACGATTAGATTAAATATTTCATTCATCTTTCTTCAATTTTTATATTATTCCTCTCTTTTATAATCCCCCCCAAAAAAGGTGAAAGTTTATTTATTATTATAAAGATTAGTTATCCCTTTTGAGCAACATAATCATCCGAAGAGATAAGTCAAAGAAGACCATTTTAGCATTGACATTCATCGAGATGTCTTTCTCTGCGAGTGCGAGTTGATTCATGATTTCTTCAACATTGTGCATGCCGATAAATCGAGAAAACCTGGAGGAGAATTGTCGTTCAGGTTCATTGAGGTAACTCATTTCTCCGGAAGAAAAATTGAGAATAAAATTCTCTCGGATGAGTCGCTGTGCATATTGTAAAAACTTTTTTTGTCCTTCGCGTCCTAACGAAGAAGAACTAGCGATTTCTTCACTCCACTCTTTCATGGCAAAGAGTTTGCGGGCATAGCTATCGCGCATCATCCTACAAAATAGATCGAAAAAATAATCCCTCTCTTCACTTTCCGTAAGGAGTGTCATGGCTTCTGTAAAGCTACCATTAGCCATGTGCGCCACTTCTGCTGCTCGCTCCGTTGTCACATTAAGTCTTTTGCTGAGTGCTATTTGGAGAGTCTCTTCATCGATCGGAGGTAGGTGAACATGTTGTGTGCGACTTACAATAGTGCCTAGCACTTTTTCGGGTTCTTCACTGACGAGGAAGATATGAGTTTTGGCATAGGGCTCTTCAATGATTTTAAGCAATTTATTGGCTGCAGTTTCATTCATTTTTTCCGGGAGCCAAATGATCATGACCCTATAATCAGACTCGTAGGGTTTAATACTGAGCGAATTGATAATGTAGATGCTCTCTTTGGCATTAATGTTACTTTGCTTATTTTCTGCTCCTATAATCTGCATCCATTGTGAATGTGTTAAGTAAGGCTCGTCAAGAATGGCTTTTCGCCAATGGGTAATGAAGTCTGTGCTAATAGAAGGGTTATCACTCGTTTTAGATTTGTTGACTACGGGATATATAAAGTATAAATCTGGATGGACGAGTTTGCTATATTTATAACATGAGGGGCATTCTCCGCAGGGCTTGCCTTCATTACGATGTGGACATTGGATATATTGAGCAAGGGAAATAGCGAGAGGAAGACTCCCTCGGCCTTCCGAACCGGTGATTAAAAGTGCATGAGGAAGTGTTCCTTGATCCACTGCACGGATGAGTTGTTGATAGATGCGAGTTTGTCCGTAAAATAACATAGTAAGTTTTGTTCCCTTAGGGTGGGATTAAAATTTCTCTTTGATGATACCATTGCGATAGGCAAGGACTAATCGGTGAAGATTTTCTACCTGTATCTGTAGCTTCTTACCTAAGTCGGTATTGTGTACGAGCAGTCTGTGATAGGTAAAGTCCTCAAGCAAAACACTACTGTGTATGTCGGTGCCACAAGCAATAGCTTTTTCTTTGCTCTCAAAGGCTTCGTGCTGGACGAGCTGGAGGCCATGACTACTATATATAAGTGTGTATCCTGCTATACCGGTAGTTTTATGATATGGTTTAGAGAATCCTCCATCAATGACTAAGCGTTTCCCCTCAGCTCGCATCGGAGTTTCTCCTTTAATGGTACGAACTGGTATATGCCCATTGATAATGCGAGACTTTTCAGGATCTAAGCCAAATTCCTGTAAGATGTAGCAGCATGTTTCACGATTGTTTGCGAGCGTATAATAGTGACCTTTAGTTTCTTGATAGAGTTCAGGTGCATCTATAAAATAGCGTTCGAAAGTGGTCATCTTATCTTTGTTGTAGAGAGGAGAGTTTGAACCACACCAGAGATACCACATATAGTCAAGTGATGCTGCTTTACGTGCAGATCCTTGAGGGGCAAAATAGGCATCACGAATGACTTGGTCGATTCGCTCCATCAGAGCTCGCCCGCTATAGCTTTGGTTTCCAATAGTAACAGTCTTAAATGTTCCGTCTTCGTTGAGAGGTATGGCTGCATGATATAGCAGGCAATTATTACGTGTCAAAAAGAGGCTCCCATGTTGATAGAGACACCTTAGGTGTTTTTGAAGTTTCTCGCTTCGAGTGAATGAATGATATAGTTGTTCCATTAGCATTTCCTCTTCAGGAGAAAGAACATATGGGTCTGCTGGATTGATGGTAGGAAAGTTCTTATCTAAAAGTGGATACTCCTTTCCATTTATGCAAATGGTTCCGCTATTGAAGTCTATTAAGTGAAGGAGATTACGATCAGCCATGCTGTATTCGGGACGACGACGAATGATTTGTCCCTCTAATTTGAACTGTATGATAGATATCGCCTTGTGCATACGCGCCATGAGTTGCAATGATCGTGCCATACGAGTATTTTCTTCAAACTCTCGTGCTTGGAAAACAGTGCAAGGATCGTCTCCATATGTATCTATAGCAAAGGTGGCAAGAGGAAGAAGGTTGATGGAGTATCCCTCCTCAAGGGTTTCTACGTTTGCATAGCGTACAGAGATGCGGACAACATTGGCAATTAATGCTAGATTGCCTGCTGCTGCGCCCATCCATGAAATGTCATGATTCCCCCATTGGATGTCAAAATTATGATAGCTACAAAGAGTCTCCATGATGTCACATGCGCCGGGACCACGGTCATAAACATCTCCAACAATGTGCAACGTGTCGATAACCAACTGTTGTATGAGGTGGCAGATAGCAATAATAAATTCTTCCGCACGATTGATCTCCACGATGGAGTTTACAATAGCAGAGTAGTAACGTTGCTTGTCTGGCTCATTTTGAGACTCATGTAACAATTCCTCTATAACATAGGCAAAGTCTTTTGGTAGGTGTTTGCGCACCTTAGAACGGGTGTATTTGCTGGATACCATACGGGTCACTTCTATCACCCTATTTAAAGCTGTTCGGTACCAATCTTTGGGATTCTCCTCTTCTGAGTTGATGAGAGCCAATTTTTCTTCTGGATAATAGATAAGTGAGCAAAGTTCGTCTTTCTCGCTTTCTCGCATATTCATCCCGAAGACATCATCCACCTTGCGACGGATAACACCTGAGGCATTACGTAAGATGTGTTGGAAAGCAGTGTTTTCTCCGTGAAGATCAGAGAGGAAGTGCTCTGTCCCTTTGGGGAGGTTTAAGATTGCTTCTAGGTTAATGATCTCTGTGGCTGCTCGCGGTAGGTTGGGAAATTTCTCCGAGAGAAGGTTAAGATATCGTTCATCGTTTTTAACTTCTTCTAAATTGATCATATCGTTTTCTAAATATTTTTCGGTTTTATAGACATTGTCTCATTGGTCTTGTGTCCTAGATGTTTTCTTGAGCAATGTTTCTAGTTGACCTACAGACTTTGAATGTTAAGTTACTAATTTATGCCTTGCGAAGATAAGCTAAGTTTGTTTATCTTGCAAATTACCACACTGTTTTCTCTTGATAATATTTTCCTTTGCCAAAAAACGGATAGCTTCTGCTACAATAAAATTGCTTCCTCCTATAAATATAGGATAGCAATCATGAGAAACTTTATGCAAAACGCATTTGAGAGCTTCGTCTGTGCTCGAATAAGTCTTGCTGCAAAGGTTGTAATTGTCCATTTTTTGTTTCATTTCATTAATAGGAAGTGAGCGAGGTGTATCAGCTTGTGTGATGTGATAGGAAACTTCTCGTGGTAATTGTTCGAGAACGGCTTCTATTTCTTTGTCCTTCATCATGCCGAAAATGAAGTGTAGTCCTCCATACATTGCAAGAAGTGACCTTAGTTTTGGAACGATATAGCGGAAACAAGCTTCGTTGTGTCCGGTGTCTCCGTATATAAGCGGTGATGAGGATAACTGTTGCCATCGTCCCATGAGTCCAGTCATTTGGCATACGTTTGCAAAACCTGTTTTTATATGTTCCGGGGAGAGAGTATAAAGCTTTCTGAGTTGATCGATGGCGGTCAATATAGTGGCGGTATTGTGTGGCTGACAAAGGCCAGTCAGTTGGCTTATGATAGTGCCATATTTTTTTGTCTCATAGATCAATGTTTCTTCTTTACTTTCTATTGTTGTCCAATGAAGCTCTTCGGATGCAAAAAAAAGTTGACTTTTTTTGCTTTTAGCTTGTTGAAGAAACACCTCTTTAACATTTTCGTCAGGGCACTCGCCGATGACGCATGGTACATTGGATTTTATGATTCCCGCTTTTTCAGAAGCAATGATGGGTAATGTGTCACCCAATAATTGAGTGTGATCTCGGCTAATGTTGGTGATGATAGAGAGCTGCGGAGTAATGATATTTGTGCTATCAAGTCTTCCTCCTAAGCCTACCTCTATAACTGCGATATCAACCTTTAAGTGTGCGAAATAATCTAGAGCCATCATAGTTGCTAGTTCGAAAAAAGAAGGGCGGAGGTGGCTGATATTTTTATAGTGTAGGGCTGTCCAGTTTGAGACAAAATCATGGTGGATAGGGATACCATCGACTCGGATGCGCTCATCAAAGTCAAGCAAATGTGGGGAAGTAAATAGACCTACATGATAACCGGCAGCTTGCAGGATAGCTGCGATAGTGTGTGAAGTAGAGCCTTTGCCATTAGTCCCTGCCACATGAATGGTGCCATAGTTGCGATGTGGGTGGTCGAAATAACTATCCATTTCGTACATTCTTTCCAACCCAGGTTTATAAGCATTTAATCCTGTTTGCTCAAAAACGGGTAAACAGGAATATAGAAAGTCAAGTGTCTCTTTATAGTTCATGTTAAGATTATATAATATGAGTTTGTGCTTAGGACCTTGCAAAGATAGACAAAAAAACGTAAAACTTAAAACAATTGTTAAGCGCGTAATAATTTTGAATAAATCTAGAGAGTTGCAACAACAAAATACGAGTGGGAGCATTGTTTATGATGTGAAGGATATAAACTATTTTTGTCGTTGGCTGTCTCTACTTGTGACCATTGCCTTTCAGTTTAATTCTCTTTGTGGACAAGAGGTTACACTGGCTGAGAATTGTCGTGTTGGACTTGTTTTGAGTGGGGGCGGAGCTAAGGGAATAGCGCATATTGGACTTATTCAGGCTTTAGAGGAAAATGAAATCCCGATTGATTATATCACAGGTACCTCAATCGGAGCTGTTGTTGGGTCGCTTTATGCAATAGGAATGTCTCCTGCAGAGATGTATAAAATGGTTCTTTCTTCTGAGTTTAGGATGTGGCAATCTGGCCTAATAGATGAATCGTTTAGAGAATATTATAAAGAGATACCTCCCACCCCAAATGCTTTTCGTCTTCATTTACCAATGGAGAAAAGTCGAGGTCAGAAAAATTTCTTCTTCCCCCGAACAAGTTTAGTGGATCCCTCAGCACAGAAAATTGGGATGTTGGAGGTGTATGGGGCAAATGTATTTAGAAGTCGGCTTTCTTTTGATAGTCTCTTTGTCCCTCTTCGGGTTGTAGCAAGTGATATTGCTAGAGATATTCCTATTGTTTTGGAGCGTGGAGAGTTAGATGAAGCAGTACGTGCTTCGATGGCTTTTCCATTTATCTTTCAGCCAGTTATGATGAACGGGCGTCTCCTCTATGATGGTGGCATTTATAATAATTTTCCGGTTGATGTTATGATCGATACGTTTTGTCCGGATTTTATTATTGGTAGTGTTGTCAGCGGAGCTCCTAAATCGCCGCAAGAAGGTGATCTAAGAGGGCAACTAGAGAATATGATTACCCAACATACAGACTACGATGTGCCCGATTCGATAGGAGTTCGGATAAGGATATCCTTACCAGGCATTTCTTTGTTAGATTTTGATAAAGCTCCAGAAATATATTCTATTGGTTATGCACAAGGTTTAGCCATGGCTGATAGCATTCTCAAGCGTGTCGGACGTCGAGTGAGTGAAAAGCAGGTGCAGAGACTTAGAGCAAATTATAAAGGTAGAGTTCCTCAATTAGATATTAAAAAGATGGATATAGAGGGGCTCTCTTCATCGCAAAAAAAATATATATCTAGCTATATATCTACAACCCAACTCTCTGTTTTAAAAAATGGATTATATACATTGGCTTCCGATGACAAAATCACAGAATTAAATATCTCCCTTTGTCAGCAATCTTCAGCACTCACTCCTCTAGATTCTATAGGGCAAATGTATGGGCGCTTAAGGGTGAGGATGGGTAAGAGTTTGCAATTAAAGATTGGAGGACTAATTACATCTCCTGACTATAATCGTTTATATTTCGGAATTCTTTATCGAACTATAAATAAGGTGGCAACTTCGCTACTTTTTAATCTGCAATTAGGTCACCTTTATAGTAGCATTTCTGGAGAAGTTCGGACAGAAATTCCTGCAGAATTACCTTTTGTCAGTTCGTTCCGTTTTAATTGGATGTTGCGACGCTATGCTCGATCTAATATTCTTCCTTTTTGTGGGATTTCTATGTCGAGATTGAAACAGGAAGATTTGTTTGCCTCATGGCAACTTTCTTTCCCATGGACGAGAAGAGGAAAGATTGAAGCTTCTGTTGGCTATGGCTTTTGGGATGATCGGGTTCAGTCTAAAATGGTATCTGAAGCTTGTCGACAAAATTGGTTGCGGTGTTTGCTTGCAATAAAACGATGTAAGATGTCCGAAACACCTTATCCAGATCGAGGTTATCGTTGGGATGTCGGATGGAAGGGGTATTTCGGAGATAGAGAGTCGTGGCATCAATTTTCAGCCTCTTGTGAAAAATATTTTCGCTTTTCTGATTTCTTTATTTTAGGTACGACTGCAAAATTCTTATGGAGTGATTATCCACACTCCAAGTCTTATCTTGTATCTCAAGCTCGTCAGCCGGAATTTGTACCTTATGGTTATATGATGCAAATCTATAATGCATGGCTTCATGCAGATAGTTATGTTGCTGTCGGAGTAGAACCAATATTCTCTCCATATCGCAAACTGCAAATTCGCTTCTCCTCTATGTTGATGTCGCCAATAAGTAATCGTTCGACTAGATTTGATTTCTGTTCCAAGCAGTTGCGTAAAAATCACGAATTGACATTGTTATATAAAACCCCCATAGCTGATTTAGCCGCTTTTAGTAACCTCTTTTGGGTAAATAAACAAGAATGGAATTTTGGTATTAGAATTGGCTTCCTATTAAATGAAGATCCTTTTTAATGTCAAAAAAATAATAGTCGAAAAGCTCTGCTAAATCGAAAATAGGGGCATTTAAATGCTAAAAAAGGCAGGTCTTGTTGTAAAAGCGTAAAAAAATTAGTCATTCTCAACTTTTCATATTCGAACCTTTTATAAAAAAGAAAAAAGTAGTATCTTTGCAAAGAAATTCTCGTATGTGCTCGCGTGTTGTATTTTGTAATGCGAGTTATACAAAATTAAGTTTATGTATTATAATTTTTATTATTAACACAAAATAATGGAAAGTAATTTAGATCAAGCAAGAATTACCAATGTTAATATTGACGATGTCATGCGTCAAAATTTCATTGATTATTCGATGTCAGTCATTACAGATCGTGCCCTTCCAGACGTAAGAGATGGCTTTAAACCAGTGCATCGCCGAGTCCTTTTTGGAATGTCTCAGATTGGAAACTGGTCAAACAAACCAACGTTGAAATCTGCTCGTATTGTTGGTGAGGTTCTTGGTAAGTATCACCCTCATGGAGATTCTTCTGTATATGGCGCTTTGGCTCGTATGGCACAGCCCTGGAATCTTCGATATTTGCAAGTAGATGGTCAGGGTAACTTTGGTTCGGTAGATGGAGATTCTCCGGCGGCTATGCGTTATACGGAGGCCCGACTCTCTAAAATTTCAGAGGAGATGTTGCGTGATATCGAAAAAGACACTGTCGATATGCAGATGAACTTTGATAATACCCATCATGAACCAACAGTGTTGCCTACACGTATCCCAACATTGCTCGTTAATGGTGCTAGTGGTATTGCCGTCGGTATGGCGACTAATATGCCTACTCATAATTTAGGTGAGTGTATTGATGGTATTTGTGCCTATATAGATAATCCAGAGATTACGATTGATGAACTGATGCAATATGTCAAGGCTCCAGACTTTCCGACAGGAGGAATAATCTATGGCTATTCTGGAGTGAAAGAGGCTTATGAGACTGGACGTGGTCGAATTGTGATTCGTGCTAAGGCTGAGATTGAATCTGAAGATAACCATTCGCGCATTGTTATTACTGAGATACCATATGGCGTTAATAAAGCAGAACTTATTAAACGTATTGCAACTTTGGCTGACGAAAAGAAAATCGAGGGCATTTCCAATGCTAATGATGAATCTGATCGTCATGGTATGCGTATTGTTATTGATCTTAAGAAAGATGTAAATGCAAATGTAGTTCTAAATAAACTCTATAAGATGACAGACTGCCAAAGTTCGTTTAGTGTAAATAACGTGGCTTTGGTTAACCGAAAACCAGAACTCCTTAATCTTAAGCAGCTTATTGGACATTTTGTCAACCATCGTCATGAGGTGGTTGTACGTCGTACTAAACATGAACTAACAGAGGCAGAGAGTAAAGCTCATATCCTCAAAGGTCTTATTATAGCTTGTGATAACATCGATGAAGTGATCGCTATCATTAAAACTAGTAAGACACCCGATGATGCTGTAAATGGTCTTATAGCTCGTTTTGAAGGACTCGATGAAATTCAGGCTCGTGCTATCGTAGATATGCGTTTACGTCAGTTGACCGGTATGCAAATTGATGATTTGCACGCTCGTTATGATGAATTGGTTAAGATGATTGAATATTATAACCAAATTTTGAGTGATGAAGAGCTTTGTATGAAGGTCGTAAAAGACGAACTGATTGAGGTAAAAGAGAATTATGCAGACGACCGTCGTACAGAAATCATATACTCCTCCGAAGAGTTTAATCCAGAAGACTTCTATGCTGATGATGAAATGGTTATTACTATTAGTCACCTCGGATATATTAAGCGTACTCCGCTGATTGATTTCCGTACACAAAATCGTGGTGGAGTAGGAGCTAAGGGTAGTAGTACTCGTGAGGAAGATTTCATCGAATATATGTATTCAGCTTCTATGCATAGTACCTTGATGTTCTTTACTCAGAAAGGACGTTGTTTCTGGACGAAGGTATATGAACTTCCCGAGGGTAACAAGTCTTCTAAGGGGCGTGCTATCCAAAATATGCTCAATATTGATTCGGATGATAAAGTTACAGCATTTATTAATGTCAAGTCTTTAACCGATCCGCACTTTAATGAAAGTCATTATCTTGTTTTCTGTACGAAAAACGGATTGGTGAAGAAAACTTCTTTGTCAGCTTATGCTCGTCCTCGTACTAATGGTATTAATGCTATTGCTATTAATGATGGAGATCAAGTGGTAGAGGTTGTATTGACAGATGGTACAGAACATCTAATTCTTGCTAATCGTAATGGTCGTGCCATTTGTTTCCCAGAAACTAAAGTCCGTAAGATGGGACGTGTTGCAGCCGGAGTACGTGGTATCCGCCTTGATGACGATGGACAAGATGCAGTAGTAGGTATGATTGCTCTAAAATACCTAGGCGAGGAGATTGTATCTTCTCAAAATCTAGAGGATGAATCTGATATAGATACTTCAGAAGAAATTATTAATGATTCTCTCTTTAGCGATAAAGATCTTGAATATTGTGAGGATATCGTTGAAGAGGGTGAAGAAGTGAACGGCGAAGAGGATGCTACAGATGACTCTCCGTATACGATTCTTGTTGTTTCAGAGAAAGGCTTTGGTAAACGCTCTGTAGTTACCAGCTATCGTATCACTAATCGAGGAGGAAAAGGTGTTAAGACTCTTAATCTCACAGATAAGACAGGCTCAGTTGTAGCAATTAAGAGTGTCACTGCTGATGATGACTTAATGATTATCAATAAGAGTGGCATTGTAATTCGTCTTCATGTAGAAGGTCTTCGTGTTATGGGGCGTGCTACACAAGGTGTGAAACTCATCGATTTGACAAAGAAGAATGACTCGATTGCTTCTGTATGCAAAGTAATGTCTGAACGTGCAGAAGAAAAACTAACTGAAGCAAATGAATTTGTTTCAGAAGATAACGACGTTGAAATACGAGAGGTGACAGATAACGATACTGAAATTAAGCAGTAAATTTTAAGAATTGACTAGAAGAAAGTCTGCCTATATGGCATTCTTTCTTCTGTTTAATAAAATTTATGTTTATTTCAGTCTATCTAATTTGCTTTTATCTTATATTTGCAGCGTTGATTGTTAAAAGAATGATCGAACTTTGTTAATAAAATGTATATAATACTAACATTTAAAATATAATCATTATGAAAAAACTTATTCTTTCAGTGCTTTTACTCACTATCTCCTTAATGGGTGTGAATGCACAGGAATTGGACCCCAAGGCTCTCAAGCAAGCTAAAAAGGAATTGAAAGCCAATATTAAGAAAGCTAAAACCGAAGCTAATGCTGCTGAGAATCCAAATTTTGCAGAGGCTCGTACAGCTATTAATGCAGCCCTTGCAAATCCGTTGGCTGGAGACAATGCGGAGTTGTATTACATTGCCGGTCTTGTAGAATACAAATGTATGGAAGCAGAACGTAATAAACCTGCCACAGGAGGAAAAGCTTCAGAGTCTGTAATTTATGATTGTGCTTACAAGTCTTATGGGTATTATTTGAAAGCGTGGGATTTGGATCAAGCAAGTGAAAAGCCAAAGTATGCAGAGCAGATTCCAGCAGATGTTACTCAGATACTAGCAGTGACTTCTGGTTTTTCAGCTAATGCAATTTACCATTACAACGCAAAGGATTGGAACAATGCTTATAAGTTTTTTGATCTCTTTATTTCTGCTCCTAATCATGAAATGTTGAAAAACTATCCTGGAGCAGTAAATGTTGTATTGGCTTTGACTGCAGATTCAGCAGTGAGTCAGATGGCGCTCAATCGCGCTCTTGTTGCCACTATGATTCCTGATCATGAACGTGCTATTAAAGATTTGCAGTTTATGAAAGGTCGAAACTATGAGTTGAACTCCGTATATCAATTACTTTGTAAGGAGTTTTTAGCACTTGGAGACTCTGCTTCTTATGAAAATACTCTTAAAGAAGGTATTGCTGCTGTACCCAATGAGCCTTTCTATGCCACTAGCCTTTTGAATGTATATCTTAATCGTCAGGATTATGAAGCTGCTGCAAAGAATATTGATCAACTTATTGCAGCAGATCCTTCTAATGCACGATTTGTAGATTTGAAAGGCCGTCTTTTGGAACAATTAGGTAATGAAGAAGCTGCTTCAGAGTGTTATAAGAAAGCTATTGAACTTGATCCTTTGTCTGCTGCTTCTTATGCAAATATGGGTCGTATCTTATTTAATCGAGCTTTAGCAAAAGAAGACGAATTGTATAGTAAGAAGAAATTTGATGAGGCTGAAACTGTATGTGCACCTCTATATGATGAGGCAATTCCTTTCCTAGAAAAAGGATTTGATCTTAGTCTTGCTGCAGGACAGGCTGATTCTAATTGTGGTATTGGTCTACGTCAGATTTATTATAAGAAACTTCAACGTCCAAGTTGTCCTAATAAAGCTGAACTTAAAGAAAAATATAATTATATTAGTGAGGCTTTAGGTATGGAAGGCATGAAGTAATTTTTTAATCCTTTTTATCACTTGATAAATATATTTAGGATGTCAATATTATAATGGAAAACTGCATCAATTGATGCAGTTTTTTTATAGAAGTAATAACACAAAATAAGTCTCGACTTTCACAAGTCAAGACTTATTTTGTGTTATTCTTTTCAGGAAAATTTAAGATTATAAAGATGGTACAAAGTAAAAATAGATAAAAAACATTTACACTATAGGTTTCATGATAATTTGCTATCTTTACGTTTGCATTGCAAAGGTACGTCATACTCCTATGATGACCAAATTATAAAGAGAGAAAAAGAAAAAAACTGCTGTATAACATATTAAAATAACTATATAATTTAGATTTAATTTATAATCCTATTACATTTTATATTTTAATTATTGAGTGTGAGTAATTATTTTAATTTTATTTGATATTCGTAAATTTAAGGATGCTCTATAGACTTAAATAAATAACTATAAAAAAAAGATGATCCAGCATTTTCAAATATTCGCACATCTGTAAAATGGTAGTTTCATTGCATTGGCAATAGAAGCCTATTATGACGACAATAAATTTTATTGATTGGAACGTATAGTGTGATGACCATTATTTATTAGCTGGCATTTCTTTGGGGCTAGTAGAAAACACAAAACATCAGTTATAATGGAGTGCTGGTTAGTGAACTGAATTATTTTGCACTTAATCAGGTTAATCATGCAGCGTGACTAAAATCTGTGTACGAAAAGAGGATGCCTCGTTTTGAGACACCCTCGACAGGATTTTTTACCGAAAACAATAATTAAAAAGAACGTTAGATTTTTTTTAATTATTTTAAAGCATCCATATTTGCTTGATTGAATAAATTTTTACCTTCAGCAGTAAATAGGCAATTGATACGGTCTGCATAAGCTTTTTCAACTTTGCCTCTAACCATTTTCATTGTACTATTAATCATGCCGTTTTGTTCGGTAAATGGTTCATTCAGAATTGCTAATGAAGATGGCAACCAGCGCTCTGGGAACATTCCTTCGTTAATGCCTCCTTTTTTATATGAAGCAACAGCTCCTTCGATAAGTTTTAATGCCGCTTTTTTCCCTTCATCAGTTGATAAAGTTAGTTTGTTTTCTTCTAATGTTCTACGTAGTGCATCTTTGTTAGGAACGATAAGAGCCACTGTAAATGGGCTTTGGTTGTTGTAAAGCATAATCTGGTCAATGTATGGAGATTTGCCTACTAATTCTTCCTCAATCCCTTCGGGACTATATTTTTCACCATCACTAGAGATTAGCAGACTCTTGAAACGACCTTTTACGTAAAGTAGGTTTTCATGAGAAATGTATCCGAGGTCTCCGGTGTAAAGCCATCCATCTTTAACAGTTTCTGCCGTAGCTGAGGGGTTTTTCCAATAACCTTTCATCACGTTTTCCCCTTTTACTACAATTTCTCCTAATTCTCCAACAGGTAGTTCTTTGCCGTCCGAATCACATATTTTCAGTTCGATGGGTTTTACCATTTTGCCGCTAGAGCCAAATCTATAAAGGTCGGGACCATTAGATGAAAGAACAGGGGTTGCTTCGGATAAACCATAGCCTTGGTACATTGGGATACCGATACCAACATAGAATTGTTGTAGGTTTTTGTCAAGTAGGGCACCACCTCCAATGAAGAACTTGAGTTCGCCTCCAAAATTATCGCGAACTTTAGAGAAAATTAGTTTGTCGAAAAGAGATACAAGAGGAAGAAGTAGTGCCCGCCACCCTTTGGGATCTAGATTGCTCTCTCCAAAGTAGCATTGTCTTACTTTCATACCCCAAGCGAAAAGTTTTTCCGTCGTTTTACCTTTTGCGCGGATACCGGCTTCGATGTTTTTCTTGAATGTTTTGGCAAGAGCAGGTACAGAAAGTATAAAGTGGGGTTTGACCTCCTTGATGTTTAAAGGAATGTTACGGAGACTTTCCATTGGGTTGCGGCCAACTTGTACTGTTGCGGCAGCAGCTCCTTTGGACATCATGATATAGAATCCTACAACATGAGCAAAACAATGGTCTAAAGGAAGAATGATGAGTGTTCGCCAATCAGATTGGATGTCAACAAGTGTACAAGATTGTTCTACATTGGAAGTGTAATTACGGTGTGTAAGAACTACTCCTTTGGGGTCTGCTGTCGTTCCGCTTGTGTATGTAATGGTGGCAATGTCATCATTTTCTATAGAGCGGCTTACTGCAAGAAACTCGTCTAAGGTGTGTTCTTTTAGCCACTGATTACCAAGCTGAAGAACTTCCTCTAAATAGATTTCCCTTTCTTGATATTCTTTTTGAGTATCAAATACGATGATTTTCTTAACCTCTGGAAGTTGGTTGATAATGGAACGCACTTTTTTGAGTTGTGTGCCTGACACCATTATGTATTTAACATCTCCGTGAATAAGTCTAAATAATAGGTCATTACTTTCTTCAAGTTTGATAGAAAGAGGGACATTGACTGCTCCTGCATAAAACATGGATAATTCGCCAATAACCCACATGTTTCGTCCCTCGCTGAGAAGGGCCATGTTATCTCCTTTTTTTACCCCAAGAGCTTGCAAACCGGCTCCTAATGTGTAAACCTTATCTCTGACCTGAGAGTAAGTTGTAGGCTCAAACTGTTTGTTTGTTTTTTCTAATAAAAAGGTGTTGGTCGGGTATCGTTTTACCGACTCTTCAAAAAGATCGACAAGTGTTTTTTTCATTGTTTGGCTGAATTTATTATTCCTATTAAAATATTATTTTGATGCGAATGTAGTGAAAATTGATTTAAAATATTTAGATTTCAGCTAATATTTGCCAATATAATGCACAAATTGCATAGTATTGTGCTTTGTGACAAGTGAAATTATCAATGGCAATCATGTTAAGTTAATCTCTTTCAAGTTTATCGGAAAGACAAAACTTAACCTCTTTAAAAAGATATTTATGTATCTTCTCATTGGTTTCTTGCAGATAAAGATGCCCGTCAGATTCGACTTTTAAAAGTTGCGCATAAAAAACGTTCTGGGTAGCTACATCTTTATATAGATAAAAACCATTTTTTCTATAAAGGAAGGAATTGTATAACGAAGAAATCTTTACTTTATATTGTTCAAAAGTTGAATATAAAAGGTTACTATAGAGTTTATATATTTCTTCCGATATTTCTCGCATGATGCGTTCTTTGGAATAATCAATTTTAATACCTTTTTCAGAAATAATCTGTTTAATTGAAATGGGATTAGGAGCATCGCTTAAGAAAATCGTTTGATCAACATTAATGCCAATTCCAATGATTGTGTGTTCTAAATGATTGCCGGAAATTCGATTTTCTATAAGTATTCCTGCTACTTTCCGATCTTCGTAATAAATGTCATTTGGCCATTTGATTTTAAAATCTATCCCTAGACTATTTAATATGTTGACCGTGGCAAGAGCAGCAATTTCAGAGAGAATAAATTGTTCCTTAGGGTGTATAAAAGTGGGTTTAAGTAAGATAGAAAAAGCTATGTTTTTGTCTGGTTGACTTTCCCAAGAGTTTCCGATTTGTCCTCGTCCCTCTGTTTGTCTGAAAGTATAAAAAACGCTACCTTCGCAATAGTCAATACCTTTAGAGAGCTTATTAAAAAGGTAGTTATTTGTAGAATCAACTTCGTGAAGATGTGTATATATCATTACTTTGCTATTATGCTGTTTGTATAGGCAAAGTTAGTGCTTTTTTTTGAGTTAAATGTATAGTTTTCTCTATTTCTGTTTTAAATATAATATTCTCGCATTCTTTTTGCATTGTGTCCTATTCTGATTTCTTCAGATAAGTATTTTAACGGAATTAATACATGATCGAAATACATTCGATAAGCTTGGCAGAGGTATGAATGTCCTCTTTGTCCAGACTCTGATTGGATGTGCCTATTTCGTGGACAACCACCATGACATAAATCTAAATAGGGACACTCTTTACATTGTGTCGTAAGAGAACTTTGCTTGCATGACCCGAATCTAAGTTGCTTACGTCCATATAGTAATCCTGTTAATGTGGTTCCTTGTAGTGTGCCCAGACTATTTTCATTTCGTGTATAATGACGGCAGGAGAATATTTCTCCATTAGGGGCAAGATAAGCATGGTGTCCACAGGTAGGTGCGAAATGACAAGTATTATTTTTATGGCTTTGGAGAGTTTGTTCGAAATTGATGATTTCAATTTCTCCGACATCATGCCGAATCCAATAGTCAAAAATTGTTATTAAAAACCTCCCATAGGCAAACGCATCTACACTGGGTGATATTGTTTTGTTTTTATTCCATACAACAACTGGTGAAAATAGTATGCGCTTAATTCCTTGCTGTTTTAGAAAGAAATAGGTTTCTAATGGGTTAGAACTATTTAAGTTGTGAACATTGGTTATAACGTAATGCTTGATATTATATTGGCGAAGTAGTGCCAAAGATTCTATTTTTCGGTCTGTCCCATAACACTTTCGTTGAGTTGCGACAGATGATGCAAGATCTTTTTCAGGTCGATATATATGGCGATATACTTCATTATAATGAGGGGGACCATCTAAATCTATACTGATTTCAAAATCATTTTCAGAGAAAAGTTGACACCAATTTTCATTGATTCTAATTCCGGGAGTATGAAGATGATTATATACTTGACCATCTGCAGCATATTGTTTTTGTATTGTAATAGCCTCTTTAAAGAAGTTCGTTCCGGCTAGTAAGGGATCTCCTCCTCGCCAATAATAATGTATATCTGAGTGTATTTGCGCTTCCGTGTAATGGGCAATGAAGTTTTCTAATACTTCTTTGCTCATAATTTGAGAAGGGAAATCAGAGTCAGGAAATTTTAGTTCTGGATCGAAGTCACAGGTTTCAGACGAATATTTCCCGCAACATGCAATGTCTGCATGTAACGGGAAATGTATTAGTTCAAAAGGAAAGTTTAATGACTCTTTCATGATGTTTTACATTAAATATGAGTAGGCTTTATTTTTATGTAAAACATCTAAGTATCGAAAATGTTTATAATATTCCTAATTTTTTAAAACATTTATTTATTTTTTCCAATGCATAATCTACTTGGTTGGTTGTGTGTGTCGCCATAAGGGAGAAACGGATGAGCGTACTCTCTGAAGGGACTGCAGGTGGAACGACGGGGTTTACGAAAATTCCTTCTTCTAATAACATTTGAGTCACTGCTAATGTTTTGTCAAAATCTCTGACAAATAGAGGAATTATTGGGGTGGACGTATTACCTATTTCAAATCCTAATTCTCTAAACCCATGAAGGGCATAGTTTGTAACATACCAAAGATTTTTAATTCGTTCAGGTTCGGTTTCCATTATGTCTAAGGCCGCATTGACTGCGCCTATTGCTGCTGGAGTCGCTGAAGCCGAAAAAATAAATGATCTTGAGTTATGTCGCAGCCAGTTTGCCGTGTCTTTGTCGGTTGCAATAAATCCGCCGATTGAGGCGAGTGACTTACTAAATGTGCCCATGATGAGATCTACATCTTGGGTAAGTCCAAAATGATTGCAAACACCTCGTCCTTGATGACCGAAAATACCTATTCCGTGAGCTTCATCGATCATAACAGAGGCATCATATTTTTGGGCGAGATGTATTACCTCTGGCAGATTTATAACATCTCCTTCCATACTGAAAACACCATCTGCTACAATGAGTTTTATTTTATCTTTTTGGCATTTTTGTAATTGTTTTTCAAGACTCTCCATGTCGTTGTGTTTAAACTTCAGAGAGTTTGAAAAAGAGAGACGGCGTCCTTCGATTATTGAGGCGTGGTCTAATTCGTCCCAAATAATGTAGTCTTCTCGTCCGGTTAGACAAGAAACAACTCCTAAATTCACTTGGAATCCTGTGGAATATATAAGAGCTTCATCTTTACCTACGAATTTTGCTAAACGATTTTCAAGGGCTTGATGAATATCCAATGTTCCATTAAGAAAACGAGAGCCGGCACATCCGGTCCCATATTTGCGAGTCATTTCAATTGCAGCCTCTTTTACTTTGGGATGTGTTGTTAAACCCAGATAGGCATTAGAGCCAAACATCAAAACTTTTTTCCCATTAATGATAACCTCTGTATCTTGGTCACTTTCGATAGCACGAAAATAGGGATATACACCAGCAGCTTTGACCCTTTGTGGTTCTCTGTAACATGAAAGTTTCTTTTGAAGTAAACTCATCGGTTATAAATAGATTTATACTCAAAAACAGAACACAAAAGTAGCATAAAGTGGAGAAATTAACAATCTTTTTTTTGTTTTTTTTGCATTTTTAATTAATAGAATACCATTTTAAAGAATAAATGAATGTTATATGAAGAAATAATAAGTATTTTATTATTATCTTCGCAGCGATATTTTTTACAATGAAAGTTCGACGTAGTATATTGGTTATTATTAATCCTATTGCAGGAGTTAGACCTAAGGATGAAATTCCTTGTTTAGTAAAAGAGGTTTTTGATCCGAAGGATTTTGATGTTCATATCCGTTATACTGATTATGCTGGACATGCCACTCTTTTAGCTCGTAACGCAACTATTCGTCGTGTAGATACTGTTGTAGCTATAGGAGGAGATGGTACGATTAATGAAACTGCAAGAGGTTTAGTTGGTTCGTCAACCGCTTTAGGTTTAGTGCCGATGGGGTCAGGTAATGGCTTGGCACGTCATATTCAGATCCCATTGGAGATATCTCGTGCTTTGGGTGTCATTAAAGAGGGACATTCAGAGATGGTCGATTATGGAACCATTAATGGTCGTATTTTTTTCTGTACGGCTGGTATTGGATTTGATGCTCATGTTTCTAAACGATTTTCAGAGTTGAAACATCGAGGAGGGTTCAATTATTTACAGAGTGTTTTTAATTTGATGTCCAATTTTAAACCCTCTACTTATGTAATTTATACGGATGAAGGACGTAAGCGAGAGAAGGCGTTCCTAATTGCGATCGGTAATGCTTCTCAGTGGGGAAATAATGCATTTATTACCCCTCGTGCAAGTATGCAGGATGGATTGATGGATGTGACTATAGTAAAGCCTTTTAATTTGATTGAGGCTCCTCAAATGGCTGTACAATTATTTGCAAAAAATATTGATACTAATGATCGCATACTTACACTTAGAAGTTCTCGTCTTCATATAATTATGCCCAGAAAAGATATAGTTCATATTGATGGTGAGCCAGTTTTGATGGATGGAGTATTAGATATTAAGACTATTAGATCCGGACTAAAGGTTTTGACCCCGGCTACTCCATCTCACAATCTTTTAGAACCGATACAATATGCTGCTGAAGAGATTCATTACAGTATTATTAATAATTTGAAAGGGATGATGAATGGTGTAAGAAAAGTAGCAGAAGATCTATCTCATGATGTGGAAAGATTTAAATGGCCGACAGACGAATAGTCAACTTAAAATTCAATGTTGCTTCCATCTAAAATCGGAGTGTTAATCTCTTTTATATTACTAATTATAAAGTTTATACGATCTGTTATTTGAGGGAGTAAATCCTCGTTCCAAAGGTTGTTATGTGTTAAAAGATTTTCAGGGATTACTGGGGTACAATCCATATTTTTATAGAAATAGTTGATTTCTACTCCATAGGTTTTATTATTAAATCGTATGAGCATTGTATCATAGACTAATTCTGACATTGTCGCATTTTCCTTGTTCTCTTTTTCTTCTTTGCTTAATTGTGTCTCTTGAGAGGTGTCAATTATTGTCTGTATGAATTTAGAGTCAAGAAGGCGTTCTTTCTCGGTATTTGTAAGTTCCAAAGGAAAAGAGATTCGATAACTTTCATCTTCTGCTAGTTTATTATATGTTACTTGGGTTTCAGATTCTTTTGTTAAACGATTGATCGCTATTGTAAGAATACAAGAAACGCTTCCTGAAGGATAGTTTATTGTATAAAACTTGCAGAATGTGTAAAAAATCAAATCTTTTTCATCTGGAGCGTTGTAGTTTTTCGAATGATATATTCGAGAATTGCAATCTGTACAAACGTTGTAGTCTGCTTGATCGAAATGTCTGCCTTCAGAAGCCCCACAATTAGGACAAGACTCTAATATATTATTTGAATAAAAAAAGGGATATGGTGTAAATTTTCGTTTTTCTGAAAGTACATAAAAAAAGAGTATATCCTTTGTCTTTTCATAATGTTTTTTATGCGGCTCGACAGATCTTTTAAAGAGTGTATCGGCTTTATGAGGATTAATTGTTACTCCAATACCACTTCGTAAACACATTGCAAGTCTGAATATTGCTTCTGCAAGATTATTATTGGATGCCTCAGTGTAGTATTCCACTGCTTGTTTATAATCCTTTCTGACAAATAGACCCTGGAAATAACATTCTCCAATAATAAGTTGTGCAAAAGGGTTGTTGTTTTTAGCATGGTGGAGATAAATGTCAAATGCATTTTGGGTAAACAGAGAAAGGACATCCTTTACATCTGCGAGATATTCAGCTAAATGTGTTTCTGCGATCTTTTTAGGGCTTAGTCCTTTATTGTTATCTATTTTTGGGGGTCTCATTTTGATAGATTATTAATCCCTTTTGCCAAGTAAATTGTCTATTTGGTTTTGATAAATTAAAGCATATGTAAACTGGTTCTGATGAGATCTTGTATGCTCAAAGTAGGATCCTTTTTCAATAGAGCATTAACACATTTAGAGGCAGCAGCAGATTGATACCCTAATGCTATAAGAGCAGATATGGCTTCTGTTGCATTTTCATTGTTAGTCGTTTCTTGCGAAAATGATGTTGTCGAAGCAATTCCAAGATTACCGATTTTATCTTTGAGATCTACAATTATACGTTGTGCAGTTTTAGTACCTATCCCTTTTACGTTTTTAAGTTGTCTGTCATTTCCTGTTGTTATTACTGCCACCAATTCATCCGGAGCGAGAGACGAAAGAATAACTCTAGCGGTATTGGGCCCAACACCGGATACTGTAATAAGAAGTTCATATACAGCTCGTTCTTGTTTAGAGATAAATCCGTAAAGGAGGTGTGCATCTTCTCTTATACTTTCAGAAATGTAAAGCAGTGCATTTTTTCCAAGCTGTAATTTATCATAAGTATATACAGAAATGTTGCAAGCATATCCTATTCCTGCACATTCTATTACGGCGGTATTAGGGTTGAGATCAGTCACGATCCCTTTTAGATATTCTATCATATTATGTAGTATAGATGTTGTTAAAATATTATTCAGTTTTTTTGAGATAAGACCTTCGAACGATATTCTTTGGGAGACATACCTACATACTGTTTGAAGTATTTTCCGAAAAAGGACTGAGAAGGAAAGTTAAAAATATTTGATATCTCTTTAATGCTTATATCCATGGTTTTAAGCATTTTCTTCATGTTTTCTATAACAATTTCGGTAATCCAAACTTGAGCAGATTTATTAGACACTGTTCTTACTACAGATGAAAAATAACGAGGTGTTAAAAATTGTTCGGCAGCATAAAAAGAAACCTCTCGCTGATGGAGATAGTTTGCAAAAAGAGAGATAATAAATTTTTGAAATATTACATCTTTGCGATCTTGTTTTTGAGGTGTAATTGGAGTGCTATAATTGATAATATCCAATATGATATAGCCTACCGTTTGTTTAAGAGATTGTAATGTTTGTTCGTGAAAGAGAGATGTCTCGCCTTCGTTTTTAGTTGTGATGGGCTGAGCACTTATATCAATTATTTGTGAAATGATTTTTTCCAAATAGTAAAATTGTCGTTTCTCTAAAGTAACACAAGGGTGTTGCTTAATCAAAAAAAGATTATCGAAACTTTTTACTTCGATTGAGACATTCTTGAGGTTTTCTTGTTGTGTTCGATAAATAATTCCTTTTAGATTATTGCTTTGTTCGATAATGCGAAGAAATTGGTTCGGTAAATAAATAAAGAGATCGCCGGCATGGATATCATATTTGCAATTCTCTATTAGGATACTGCAAAACCCCTCTTGGCAAAGAAAAATTGCATAAAAATTTTCTTTCACTCCATCAAGGAAAGCCGCGGTTGTATATCCGGTATTTTCCCCGACAAATAAACAATCTCCTTGGATAAACGCATCTATAGTTGATTGAGGCTCTTTCATTGTTGTTTGTTTTCGTATTGCAAAGAAAATAAAAATTGAGGATAAAACTTCAAAATAAGAGATATTTTTACCAATTTTATGAAAAAGCGATACTCCTGTTCATAAAAAAGATACATTTAATATAAAAAAATATCTCAGTCGTAGTTGCATTTAGTTTTTTACTTTTGTGATTCTTGGCTTTGTCTAATTATTATTACTTGTGAGAGATATTTTCTATGTATATATTTTATCTTATGATAATTTTGGCAGAGAAAATATTTATTTTTATCTTTGCAGTTGTTTAATTGCATTAAGTCTATTGGGTTTAAGACTTACTGCGTAGTATTAAAATTTAATTTATTTTAGTTATGAGTCAGCAGTTGGAAGATGTCATCTATGATGATGATGCCGCCGTAAAATTTATACATAATCATTTGCCTCAGGAGGCAAAGGGACTCTTTACAGATGATGAGATTCTGTATATTACCGATGTTGTTTTTGATTTTTATGAGTCTAATGGCCTGATGGATGAGGACGCAGACGTTGATATTGAGATAGAGGAATTGGTCGATTATGTAATGAAAAATTCTAAGCGAGATGGTTTCTCATTTGATGCAGAGGCAGTGCGTTGGGTTATAGAGGGCGAGTTTGATTATGAAGAGTCTCTTGGTTAATCGAGTCGGGACTTTTGAAAAAGTTTTTTGCGTGAGATTGTTTTTCAGAGGGATAGTAAAGGTAAAATCACTTTCCATTGTCATCGTTTTCATATGCTATGCATTATTAAGCGATGCCTTACTTTATGCCCAAAGCTATGGGCGGATCTCTACTTATGAGCAGGATTTGTATAAAGAAAAAGTCTTTGTTCATGGAGATTATCAGACGATGGCAAACATAAAATCTTTTTGGGTTGATGTTGTTATTCATCGCTTGAAGAGTAATGTTAGGAAGTATGATTTTTCTCTTACAGGAAATAGTGATGGAGTGTTGCAGGTTACTATTCCGACTTCCATCTTGTTTCATTCCGGAGAAGCTACATTGACAGGCCATGCGGATGGTTATCTTTATCCGTTTGTCCGTTATCTTAAAGGAAGTAATGCTTTGGCAACACTGATCATAGCCTGTCATACTGATAACAATGGATCAGATGCTTATTTGGAGTCATTTTCTCGTGAACGTGCTGCAGCAGTAGAGGCTTGGTTTGGTCGTCAAAGTGTTCTTGCCTATAATATGGCCAGTTTTGGTATTGCTGATCATGCTTCTTTATCTGAAAATGTTTCTTTGGCTTCGCGTGAGAAAAACCGTCGGATTACGCTTTATTTGGTGCCCAACAAGCATATGCTGAAATTAGCTAAAAAGGGAAAATTAAACTCGGCATTAAAGTGATAAGATGTATTGGATGAGATTTTAATACGTACATTATTTTTTTAGTATATAAAGTAATAATTACATAATAAAAATGGCAAAAGAATTAAAAGAAATGACCTCTCGGTCGGACAACTATTCTCAGTGGTATAATGATCTTGTTGTCAAAGCAGATTTGGCAGAACAGTCTGCCGTGAGAGGTTGTATGGTTATTAAGCCTTATGGTTATGCTATTTGGGAAAAGATGCAGCATGTATTGGATTCGATGTTCAAGCGCACGGGTGTTCAGAATGCATACTTTCCATTACTCATTCCAAAATCATTTCTTTGTAAAGAGGCCGAACATGTAGAAGGCTTTGCTAAGGAATGTGCCGTAGTTACGCATTATCGATTGAAAAATGCACCCGATGGTAATGGAGTTGTTGTAGATCCTGCTGCTCGTCTTGAGGAGGAACTTATTATTCGTCCCACCTCTGAGACTATTATCTGGAACACATATAAGAATTGGATTCATTCATGGCGAGATCTTCCGCTCTTATGTAATCAATGGGCTAATGTGATGCGTTGGGAGATGCGTACACGTTTGTTTTTGCGTACTGCAGAATTCCTTTGGCAAGAGGGACATACCGCTCATGCTACGAGTGAAGAGGCAGAGCAAAAAGCTATGGAGATGATCAATGTCTATGGGGACTTTGCAGAAAAGTGGATGGCCATGCCAGTGGTTAAAGGCACTAAGAGCCCTAATGAGCGTTTTGCCGGAGCTGTAGATACATTTACCATTGAGGCCATGATGCAGGATGGTAAGGCTTTGCAGTCTGGAACATCTCATTTCTTAGGTCAAAATTTTGCTAAAGCATTTGATGTTACTTATGTCAATAAGGAGAATCGTCCGGAATATGTTTGGGCTACTTCTTGGGGTGTTTCTACTCGTTTGATGGGAGCTCTTATTATGACCCATTCGGATGATAATGGTTTGGTTTTACCTCCTAAGTTGGCTCCGATTCAGGTTGTGATTGTGCCTATCTACAAGAAGGCTGACGAACTTGCAGCCATTGATAACGTTATTAATCAGTGGCAGACTACATTTGAAGAAATGGGCATCTCTGTGAAGTATGATAATGCTGATAATAAGAAGCCAGGCTGGAAATTTGCCGAATATGAATTAAAAGGTGTGCCAGTTCGTTTAGCTTTAGGTGCGCGAGACATTCAGAATGGTACAGTTGAGGTAATGCGTCGCGATACACTTGAAAAAGAGACAGTCTCTCAAGAAGGCATTTGTGCCTATGTGAAACAACTTTTGGATGCCATTCAAACCAACATCTTTGAGAAAGCTAAGGCAATGCGTGATCGTGGTATCAGAAGGGTTGATACTTATGACGAGTTTAAGGAGGAGATTGAAAAAGGTGGCTTTATTTTAGCTCATTGGGATGGTACAACAGAAACCGAGGAGCAAATTAAAGCAGATACTAAAGCTACGATCCGTTGCATTCCGTTTACTCCGTTTGCTGAAGAAGATCTGTTGCCAGGTGTTGATATGGTAACCGGAAAGCCGAGCAAACAGAGGGTGTTGTTCGCCCGTTCATATTGATAAATATGCAGTAAAAGACAAAAGGCCGTGTTAAAATGAAAGTTTTGGCACAGCCTTTATCTTTATTGATAAGAACGTAGATTTTAGTTAAAAGTGTTTTTATAGTTGTTTTAATAATAAGGTATTTTAAATATATAGGTTTATGGCTTCGTTAAGATTTAGGAAATACTATGCGTTGTGGTTTAGTCGAAAAACTTTCACATGGTTTGACTGGCTTTTGATTGGCAGCAGTATTTTATTGTCAATTATCTCTGCTATACAAGCCGGTTCTTTAAATTGGGTGGCAAGCGGGAGCATTATTTGTGGCGTCTTTTGTGTCGTATTAGGTGCAAAAGGGAGTATGGCTAATTGGCTGTTTGGCATTATTGAAGTCTTTTTCTATGCCTATATTTGTTTTTCCGGACATATCTATGCAGATGGCCTTCAGAGGTTGTTTTACAATCTTCCCATGCAGTTTTTAGGCATTTACTGGTGGAGTCAGCGAAGACGTACCAATGATAATAGTCGCATAAAAACCCGATTCTTGTCATGGGGACAAAGATTCTTCTTCGTATTCTTGATTGTTCTTGCTACATGGGGTGTTGCTCAGTTTATCAAATCCTTTCAAGGTGTAATGCCCGAATTTCTTAGCACTTACATTCTTCCCGGAAAATTTGTAAAGCAAGATTACACTACGATGTCCCAATTATATATGGATGCATGTACGACAGTAGTTTCTTTGGTGGCGACTTATATTTCAGCTAAAGCCTATGTCGAACAGTGGTTTCTCTGGCTTTTTATCAATGTTCTCAGTATTTTTGTGTGGATGCAAAACATTGGGGTAGGAGATCCCAATGCCTTTTTGATGGCAAGCAAGTATGCCCTTTATCTGGTCAACTCTATTTATGCTATAATTGTTTGGATAAGACTTTCTAAAGAAGATCCGATTAGTTCCAAAAGAACTACCGGAGTAAAATAATTGTTGGTTCTTACTTTATTTGACTCATTTATTTTGTTTTTCTCTTTATTGAGAGGAGCGGACTTTTAGTCTATTGGATTGCGTAGCAAAATAAAAGACGAGAGAAAGCATGAAATATTAGTTTTTTATATATCTTTGCATCGTTTGTAGCTTTTGCCTCTATTTTAGGGGCGAAGTCATGAGAGGTAAATATAATATTCTCATTTCATATTTTGTTCTGTATTATGAAGATAAAATACTTGTTATTGGTTGGAGTCAGTGCAGTGTTGTGCCTCTTTAATTCATGTAAAAAGGAGGTCGCACCAGATGCATCTCTTTCTGCAGCGGATTCTTTAGCAACTGCAGCCGCCCGCATAGATAGCTTGAATCGTGCATTACACATGGAAATTCATAAGCATCCATACGAAAATACGGGATGGGCTAAAGAGGGGCTGAAAAGAGGGGTTAAAGAGGCTTTGACTCGTCAATATCGGATTATTCATGACTCTAAAGGTAAAGAACTTATTGAGGCTAAAGATGTTATTCATTCCAAATTCGATGTCCAAGGGTGTTTGACTTTTAGGTCTGTTTCATGTGTTGAGGATGGTAAAACCATCTGTGATACGACGTTTTATATGTATCAGCCGTCCTCTGCTATGCTTGTCGAGACTCAGCGCTGGAAATGTACTTATAAAGGAGCACAAAGCGTCGCTCGAGAGACATATTACACTACCTACACTTATGATGAGCAGGGTCGATTGCTTCATTCAGAAACCTCTATTACAAAGGATGCCCAAAAGACTCAGAAAATTAAAACTTTTTATGATAAAAAAGGGCGTGTCAGAAGTGCAAAGTCTTTAGATGGGAGAGTGCTTGATGAGTATGAATATGAAGGAGACCTCTTCAATGGAAAGATTTGTCGTTTAGGAACACTTCACGAAACCTATATATATAGGGATAGTCTATTGCATTATGCTCGTCTGAATGATGCTACCACTCTTTCTTTCCAACATGAGTTTGACGAATTTGGTAATTGGATTTCTCGCAAAGCTCTCACAAAAGAAGGACAAGCCTATGGACTTGAAGAGCGAATAATTAATTATTTTCGTTGACCCTTTATCTCGCGTAGCCATCGCTATCACCAACAGCCATCGCAGCGCAGCCCTTCAACCACTAAATCCCTCAACCAACTCTGTCCTTCACCCAACTTTAAACTAAATTTTCTACCAAATAATTTGTAAACCCACAAAAAAGCAGTATATTTGCACCCGCATTTCGGGTTCCGTAGCTCAGCTGGATAGAGCAACTGCCTTCTAAGCAGTCGGTCACGCGTTCGAATCGCGTCGGAATCACGAAGCATAAGCCGCTGGTGGCCTACACTATAGAGGTAGGGTTATCGGCGGCTTTCTTTTAGAGAATCCATCTTACTGATAATCAGAATGAAAAAGATAGATTGGTACATCATTAAAAAGTTTCTTGGATCATACTTTTTTACCATCGTATTGATCCTCTCCATCGCTGTCGTACTTGACTATAATGCCAAGATGGACAAGCTGGCAGACCATAATGCTCCGTGGAGTGCCATCATCTTCGACTATTATCTCAATTATATCCCTTACTTTGCCAATCTTTTCAGCCCCTTGTTTGTCTTTGTGGCTGTTATCTTTTTTACCTCTAAACTTGCCGGAAACTCTGAAATCATAGCGATGCTGGCCAGTGGGGTAAGTTTCAATCGATTGGTAAGGCCATATATCATATCAGCAGCCGTGATTGCGGCTTTGACCTTTGCCCTTAACAGTTACATCATTCCCAAAGCGAATATCGAAAGATTAAAATTTGAGAATCAATATGTAAAAGATCGTGAGGTTAAGGTGCAGAACAACAATCAAATGATGATCGAACCCGGAGTCATTGCTTACATCTATAGTTATGACAATCGGAGGCAAGTCGGGTCACGATTTGCGCTCGAAAAATATGAAGGGAAAAAACTCATTTCGCGTCTCACGGCAGAAAAGGCGACCTATAAGGGGGATAACCGGTGGCATCTGTCTCGATACAACATCCGGCATATTCATGACGAGGGAGAGACATTGGAGTCCGGCATCGAGTGTGATACGGTCATCGCATTAGCTCCGGAGGACATTATTATCGGTAAAAAAGATTATGAGAAAATGACTACTCCGGAATTGGATAACTATATCGAAAAACAAAAAAGTCGCGGAGTGGGGAAAATCAAAGACTTTGAAGTAGAGTATCACAAACGTTGGGCCGCTATTGCCGCATCATTTATATTGACGATCATTGGCGTTTCCCTCTCTTCTCGCAAAGTGAAGGGTGGCATGGGTGTTAATATCGGTATCGGATTGGTTTTGAGTTTCCTTTATATATTATTTCAGACAGTCAGTTCGACGTTTGCCATCAGCGGATCCATGTCGGTTGTTTTGGCTGTGTGGCTACCTAACATCGTTTTTTCTCTCATCGCCTTTTGGCTTTATTTAAAGGCTCCACGGTAAGTGGAGAAATTAAACCCTTGCCGAAATTACTCTTTCTCCTAATTGTTTCTCGATAACAGATCGATTTTGCATTTTTTCCTGTAGGAGCTTCATTATTTCGATTACCTCTGAGGGCTGACTATGTTGCAGCCGCTCTTGGAGGTGTTTGATTTCTTGGCTTATGATGGCATTTTGCATTTCCAGCAGACATCTGGGGATGATCACTTCAAGGCGATCATCTGTCTGAATGTCCAAGATCGAGTAGCGATCGGCGAGGAGTTCTTGGGCGGTTTTACTGATTTCTTCATCTGCCTGGGAGGCAAAAAACCTTGTACTGTCAAAGGGCACTGTCGGGTCTCCTGTGGCGTCAAATGCCAGTTGCAGCATGCGGTGATAGAGTGGGTGCCGGAACGTAATCTTGTAGAAGTCCAGTGTGTCATAAATATAATCGATCACCCGAAATGTCTCGCTGCAGTCATTCTGATGTTCGTCTTTCCAGGTCAGAGTAAACGTTTCTCCACCATAACGCACTACATTGCGCAATATATTCCTCTCATATCGGTCTGTTGGTTGAGGGGTTGAGAGGTTGAGGGGTTGAGGGGCTTCGCCGCTATGGCTCATGGCTATGGCAGATGGCTGAGGGGCTTCGCTGCTATGGCTCATGGCTATGGCAGATGGTTGAGGGGCTTCGCTGCTATGGCCGTTGGCTATGGCTGTTGGCTTTTCCTCTGTTATCTCTCCACTTTCCTCTATGCTCTTTGCACTTTGCTCTTCACGCTCCTCACGCTCCTCTGAGGCACGTCTTTCGCGAGCTGCGATTTGGTTTGCTTCGCGGGTTTGTTCTCTTTGCTGTTCGATGGCGATTTGTCTTTTTTCTGCCTGGACAGCCCTTGAGAGATTTGTTTCGCTCACGTTGAGCATGAAACTTGTCTCTCTGATATAGATTTCTGCCAAGATCGGATCCGGCACGAAAGCGATACTTCTCACCAGTTCTTTGGTCGCCTGTGCCCGTTTCTGCGGATCGGTGGCATCCTTAAGTTTGATAGAGGCTTTAAATCGGATGAAGTCTGTTTCATGGGCACTGATAAACTCCTTGAGCTCTTCGGCGTTGTGGCTGCGTGCGAAACTATCCGGATCCTCTCCGTCGGGGAGGAGTAAAACCTTTACGTTCATTCCCTCCTTGAGCAGCAGATCGATACCTCTGATTGAGGCATTGATGCCCGCATCATCTCCGTCATACAGGACTGTTATATTGCCGGTAAAACGTTTGATCAGTCTGATCTGTCCCTCTGTGAGGGCTGTTCCAGATGATGCCACCACGTTTTCGATGCCTGCCTGATGCATGCTGAGGACATCCGTATAGCCCTCCACCAGATAGCACTTTCTCTCGCGGGCGATGGCATTTTTAGCCTCATAGATTCCGTATAGCACATGGCTCTTGTGGTAGATCTCTGACTCCGGCGAATTGACATACTTCATCGCCGTGTGTGACGTCCGCAGCAAGACGCGTCCCCCGAAGCCTACGACCTTACCTGAAAGGCTTTTGATGGGGAAGATCACACGCCCTCTGAACCGGTCTGTCAGTCGTTCGTTTTCACCTCCATAGCATAGTCCGGTGCCACCGACGTCAGTCAGCAACTCCCGCTTGTGTCCGTTCTTGAGTGCCCATGTCGAGAAAGCCTGTTTCTCCTCGAGTGCATAGCCTAAGCCAAACTTCTTAATTGTCTTGTCTTGAAATCCCCGCTCATAGAAATAGGTCAGACCGATATTTCGCCCTTCGTCTGTCTCATAGAGTTGTGTGGCAAATGTTCGGGCTGCAAATTCGTTTAGATTAAACAGACTCTCTCTCCGTTGCTCGGCTGCGATCTCCTCTGCCGTCCGTTTTTTCTCCTCGATCGGGATATGATAATATTCTGCCAGCCATCTTACTGCCTCGATATACGACATCTGTTCGTGCTTCATCAGGAAGTGGATCGGGTCGCCCCCGGTGTGACAGACAAAGCAGTTGCAGATGTTTTTGGCGGGCGACACATAAAACGACGGGTTACGATCGTTGTGGAAAGGACAGAGACCGACATAGTTCACCCCCCTTCGGCGGAGGGAGACAAACTCCTGCACGACATCGAGGATCTGTGCCGTGTCCCGTATCTTCTCTATGGTCAGATTGTCTATCATGGCCGATCGATGCCCCTTAGGCGGCAGGTTAAGTTGATAAACTCCTCCACGCTGATCTGCTCTGCCCGCAGGTCAAACAGCGGCTCTTTGAGCATACTCTCTGCCTCCTCCGGCATCCACTCATAGACCAGTTGCCGCAGGGCATTGCGCATTGTCTTGCGCCTCATGCCGAAAGCGCTCTTTACCACAGCCCTCAGATCCTTCTCCTCGCAGGGGAGAGCGGTCACATCGTTGCGCACCATTTTGATGACAGCACTTTGCACCTTCGGTGGGGGATTAAAGACCTCATTACCCACGGTAAAACAATACTCCACGTCATACCACACCTGTATCAACACCGACAGCACCCCGTACGCCTTACTCCCCGGGCGGGCAGCCAGACGCTCTGCCACCTCCTTCTGGATCATTCCGCTGCAGCATGGGATCAGTTCGCGATGATCCACCACCTTAAAAAAGATCTGACTGGAGATGTTATACGGATAGTTGCCTATCAGACAGAAGTTTTTCCCTCCGAAGACCTGCGTCAGATCCATTTTGAGGAAGTCTGCCTCGATGATCTTTTTTTCGAGCGAAGAGGGGTAGTGCAGCTTCAGATACTGCACTGACTCAGCATCCAGCTCGACCACCTTCAGATCGTGCTCTTTTTGGATCAAAAACTGCGTCAATACCCCCATACCGGGTCCCACCTCGAGTACGGGTATGTTTTTATATTCGCTGATCGTCTCGGCGATCCTCTCTGCTATGGAGAGATCGGTCAGAAAGTGTTGACCAAGAGATTTTTTGGGTCGTACGCTTTTCATCTGCATTTGTATTCGTTGGGCAAAGATAATGATTTTAGCAAATATATTTCTCTATTATTGCCGATTTTTAATAATATTCTTACCTTTGCAGGGGGTTATTGGGTTGAGGGGTTGAGGGGTTTAGGG
>JAZNGG010000054.1:0-42348 GCA_045576355.1 Bacteroidales bacterium | reverse complement strand
AATCGTGAAATGATTCTCCAAATAATCCTTGATAACTCGTTCGCGAATTGCATCACGAGAGGCGTTTTTGTTTTTTGTTGACATAGATATACATTTTATTGGGGGTTATAATATGCGTCTACCTATATCAGTATAAGACAATGTGTTTTATTTGCCTATCGTAAGTTCAAGATAGAAGTGTTAAATGTGTTAATGTTAAATGTTAAAATTGGGGGGGGGTAAATCTTAACTTAGAATAATGATTATATTTGCTCAAAATTCTCATATTTTGCTGTTAGTTATTCGATGCCGATTTTAGAATAAACTATATGGAATATGCTAAATTATTGAATTATTTCATCTTATAATTTCAAACTTTTTAATCACCTTTATTTTATGAAAAATCTTTTCATGAGTGTTGTTCTCTTTGTTGGAACTATGTTGTCTGTAGTGTCTTGCAGTCAGAAAAAAACAGAAAGCGATACTATTGGTGCCGCAGAGATAAGTATTGATAAGTGTCTTGATCAGGCTGTTGAGCAATATGCTGTGGGTTATATTGTCGGTATGACACAAAATTTAGAAAACTGTACGATAGATTCTATTTTAAAACGTAAGATTGAACAGACTATTCCTTATGCTTATAGCGTTGCACATTCTTTGAATGAAGTCGTAAATCCGGAAAATGAAATACAGAAGCATTATCTGTTATCTTGGTTGTTGCCCGGTGGTACACATATACAACAATATGTTAGACTTACTTACCATTTAGAGAAAGGAGTCGTCATTGTAAGTAAGATTTCTTCGAGTTCTTATTTTGATGCTGTGAAGACTGCAATTGCTGATATTTCCGGAGATTTTAGTGATCGTGACTATGACACAGATGAATTAAAAGCAGCAGTTGAAAGCTTTGAACAGAGAAAGAAAGATAAGAAAAATCCTGTAAGTTATGAAGTTATAGATCATAGTGATGGCGGTTGTGTAATTAATTATACATTAGCAGATGGTTCCACAACTGAGGTTCATGCTTCTTGGGGGATAGTAGTTGTAGAAAATGATTTAGAATATACAATTCCGGAATTGAGGTAATTGATTTTTAGTAATAGCTATCACAAAATGAAAAATAGGCCGTGCTAAATCTATAGCGCAGCCTATTTTGTTATTATCGGAGTAATAGTCTTTTACCCTTGTGATGTCTCTTTAAATTTGCAATATGGTTTTTGCGATAACGAAGAGTTGTAATAGAGTGGGTTGCCGGTCACCTCTTCGCCTAACCACTCCGGTCTTTCGAAGTCGGATGAGGCCGAGGGCAACTCTATTTCGGCAAGGATAAGTCCGCTGTTATCTCCTAAAAATTCATCTACCTCAAAGGTGTATTCTCCTACGGGGATCAAATGCCTGATCTTGTCGATAATGCCTGGTTCGCAAAGTTTGATAAGTTCTTGGGCTTCATGGAGTGGAATCTCCTTTTCCCATTCGAAGCGAGTTGTCCCCGAGGCATCGGACCCCCCCTTCACTGTGATATATCCGTGATCTCCTTGGATCCGAATCCTCACCGTGCGTTCCGGCAGAGAGTTAAGATAACCTTGTGTGATGCGGAGCGATCTTATGACGTCGGACCTATATCCCTCTCCTTGAACCAAAAACTTGCGTTCGATTTCTACTGGCATTATTTCTTATATGCAGCGATATTGTTGCGGAGTTTATTGATGATCTCTGTGATTTTCGGATCATTGAGCGTCTTGTTGGCGATCGTGAGATGCTCGATAGCCTTGGGACCCTGGTTGAGTGTAATACGTTTGGCGTTGGTCTGCATCATGTTGTAGTCGCTACGAGTTGCTTTGCCGGCAGCTTGTTTTGCTTTATAAGAGTTTTGTCCTGCCTGAATGGACTTTTGGATGCCATTATAGCAAGCATAACCCAAGGCCTTGTGGATGTCTGCATCGTCCGGAGTGATGGCGAGGACTTTCTCATAATACACTTCGGCAGAATCTGTCTGATTGAGATTGAGATAACATTGAGCAGAGCGCTTCAAGTTGTTAATCTTGTCGTTTTCGTCAATTCCGGGATCGGAAAGAACGGAGAGGCAGCAGTTTAGAGAGTTTTGCCAATCTTTCTCTTTGACATAGATGAAGTAGAGTTTACGATCCATAGCGATGGTTTGACTCGGGTTGGCTGTCTTAATCTCTATGTATGCTTGTTTGACACAATCGTTGCATCCGGCAGTTTCGTAAGCATTTTTCATGTTGGTAATAACACCTCCGTCAGTATTACCCTTGATAATGCTTGCTTTATAGGCGTCTCCGGCTTTTTGGGTATTGCCGAGTTGCTCGTATGCTAAAGCTAATTGGAAGGCTGTCAGATAGTCGGTGTTATCCTTGTCGAGCTCTTGAGCTTTGACATAGTTGTCCACAGCCTCCTGATATTTCTGTCCGGCCATGGCGGCATCACCGGCATTGGCATAGTCTGCTAACGTTTGTGCTTGTGTTGCCGGGATAAGGGCAAGCACGATTGCTGCTGTAATGATCAATTTTTTCATAGTGTGGTTGTTGTTAATATTGTTTAGTTATTAATTATTTGCTTTGAGTGCTTAATTATTATGTTTACCCGATGGGTCATTATTGTTATTCGTGTCTGGAGAGACGTTCGAAAGCCATCTGCTCATATTTGGTTCCCGGTCTGCCATAGTTGGCGTAAGGGTGTATGGCAATTCCACCGCGAGGGGTAAATAGTCCTATTACTTCGATGTATCTCGGATCCATCAACTTTATCAGGTCTTTCATGATTACATTGACACAATCTTCATGAAAGTCTCCATGATTGCGGAAGCTGAAGAGATAGAGTTTCAGACTTTTGCTTTCCACCATGCGAACATCAGGGATATAATTGATAATGATGGTGGCAAAATCGGGCTGTCCGGTGATGGGGCAAAGACTGGTAAACTCCGGGCAATGGAACTTCACCCAGTAATCATTGTCCTGGTGTCGGTTGACAAATGTTTCCAACACTTCCGGGGCATAATCCTGCGCGTATGAGGTCTTTTTGTTCCCTAACAGGGTCAGTGTTTCTTCGTCTTTCCGCTCCATTTTTTATAATTATCTTCGGCAAAATTACAGATAAATATTTGTAACGACAAATTTCCTATGAGGTTTTGTCTGTTAGATCGGTTTTCAGCGCACCGGAATCTCTATAAACCGCATATCTTTTTGATCTCGTTGAGTTTGTTGAGGGCTTCTATCGGTGTGAGATTGTTGATATCTATATTTTTGATTTCGTCTCTGATTTGTGACAGGACCGGATCATCGAGTTGGAATATGCTCAATTGGTAGCCACCTACCGATCCGGATTTCTTTTTCTTGCCGGAAGAGAGAATACTTGTGTCTGCTTTGATGTCCGATTGTTTGCTTTCCAATTGGAGTAACACTTCGTCTGCACGTTTGACCACATTGGGGAGCATACCTGCCAGACGGGCTACATGGATACCGAAAGAGTGTTCGCTACCACCTTTTCGCAATGTGCGGAGGAAGATCACTTTCCCATCGGTTTCCTTGACAGAAACATTGTAATTGACTATCCGTGAGAAACTCTTCTCCATCTCGTTTAGTTCATGATAATGTGTCGCAAACAGACATTTCGGATGACCCTCGGCGTGTTCGTGGATATGTTCGACAATAGACCAGGCGATGCTGATACCGTCATAGGTTGATGTTCCTCTACCCAGCTCGTCGAAGAGGATTAAACTGCGTGGGGAAAGGTTGTGCAGGATATTGGCCGCTTCGCTCATTTCCACCATGAAAGTAGATTCTCCGAGAGAAATGTTGTCAGAGGCACCGACGCGGGTGAATATTTTATCCGTGAGTCCTATATGCGCAGCCTCTGCCGGGACGAAACTGCCGATGTGTGCCATCAAAACGATGAGGGCAGTTTGTCTTAGGAGCGCAGATTTACCGGCCATATTGGGTCCGGTGATCATCATGACTTGCTGTTTTTGATTGTCGAGGAGAACATCGTTGGGGACATAACTCTCACCGATGGGCATTTGTCGCTCGATGACGGGGTGGCGTCCTTGGCGTATGTCTATCGTATATGAGTCATTGATCTCCGGGCGTATGTAGTTATATCGAGCCGCCACTTCCATCAAGGCGAGCAGACAATCTAAGCGTGCCATCTGTTGGGCATCGACCTGAATAATGGGAATATACTCTTCGAGTGCTTTAAGCAGGTCTTGATAGAGGTTTTGTTCGAGGATTCCTATGCGCTCTTCTGCTCCGAGGATTTTTTCTTCATACTCTTTGAGTTCCTGAGTTATATATCGTTCTGCACCCACGAGTGTTTGTTTTCTGATCCACCCTTCGGGCACTTTGTCCTTGTGGGTATTGCGTACTTCGATATAATAGCCGAAAACAGAATTATATGCCACCTTGAGGGATGGGATGTTATATTGCTCACTCAGTCTTTGTTGTAGAGCGATGAGGTAATCTTTGCCGGAGTATGCGATCTCACGCAATTGGTCTAATTCGGCATTGACTCCGGTCCGGATCACATTGCCTTTGCCAAACATGATGGGCGGTTCGGGCTCTATCTCTTTGGCTATTCGCTGCATGATGGGCTTGCAAACATTGATTTGCGTAGCGACGCTTTGCAGATGCTCGTTGCCGCACTCCATGCAGGCTTGCTGGATGAGTTCCAAAGACTCTAACGCGATGCGAAGCTGGACGATCTCTCGGGGATTGGCTCTGCCGACGGCCACCTTGCCGATGATACGTTCCATGTCTCCCAGCCGTTTTAAGTTCGTTTCGATGGTCTCAGTGAGTTCCGAATCGCGGAAGAAGTATTCCACGATGTCGTGCCGTTCTCGTATGCTTTGCACATGAATCAGAGGAAATAGGATCCATCTGTGCATCATACGGGCACCCATCGGAGTCGTGGTTTCGTCGAGAACGTTGAGGAGTGAGCGTCCTCCTTCGTTCATTGGAGCGATCAGTTCCAGACTCCTGACGGTGAATTTGTCCAGACGCATGTATGCTTCGCTGTCAATCCGACGGATGGATGTGATGTGTCCGGTGTTATGGTGCTGAGTGTCTGCCAAGTATCGTAAAATCGCACCGGCTGCCATGGTGGCATAGGTCATGTTCTCTATGCCGAAACCCTTGAGGTTTTGAGTTTTGAAGAGGTTGAGTAAAGCCCGACGGGCATTATCGTAACTGAATACGAAGTCGTCAAGTTCGTAACAATAGGGTGTGGATGAAAACTTTTCTTGATATAGAGAGCGCATCCCTTTGACATAAAGCATCTCTTTGGGGGCATAGTTATTGATCAGTTTGTCGATGTAGTCATAAGTTCCCTCAGCTACCATAAATTCGCCAGTGGATATATCCAGAAAAGAGATGCCGCAGAGATCTTTTTGAGAGAAACTGACCGCCGCCAAAAAGTTGTTTTCGCGCGTGTTGAGTACATTGTCATTGATGGAGAGACCCGGTGTGACGAGTTCGGTGATACCCCGTTTGACTAATTTTTTAGTGAGTTTGGGATCTTCCAGCTGTTCGCAAATGGCTACACGCTTCCCGGCGCGAACCAACTTGGGTAAATAGGTGTCGAGAGCATGATAAGGGAATCCTGCCAGAGGATTGCCTGCCCGTTTGGTCAGTGTGATGCCCAAAATGTCATGTGCAGCGATGGCATCATCGCAGAAAGTTTCATAAAAGTCTCCTACTCGATAAAGCATGATGGCATCGGGATGTTTTTTCTTCATCTCGAAATATTGCTTCATCAGCGGGGTATCATTGGGGTCTGTTTTTTTCATGTAAGGAATTGTTGGTGTTTTGATATCATCTGCTTGCACTGTTTAAGCTAAGGAATGGTCTCGGATAAAAGCCTTGAAAAAATCCCAAATGACCAGACCGGCAGTGACCGAAACATTGAGAGAGTGTTTGGTGCCATATTGGGGGATTTCGAGACATTCATCACAACGATCCACCACGGATTGTTGCACCCCTTTCACCTCGTTGCCTAAAACCACAGCATATTTTTGGGAGAAATCAGGATTCCACTTGTCCATCATCGTACTTCCGGAGCATTGTTCGATGGCGACAAGTCTATATCCATTCTCTTTTAATTTTTGTAGAGCCTCATGTGTGTCTTCAAAATAGAGCCACTCGACACTCTCTTCCGCTCCTAATGCTGTCTTGTGAATTTCCGGAGAGGGAGGAGGTGAAGATATGCCACATAGGTAGATGGCTTCTACTCGAAACGCATCGGAAGTGCGAAATACCGAACCTATATTCAGTAGAGACCGAACATTGTCCAAAACGATAATAAGGGGCATTTTTTCGGCTGCTTTAAATTCTGTAGCATTGATGCGCCCCATCTCAAGTATGGTCAGTTTTTTCATTGTGTCTGATCCGGATAATTTATTTGGGCAAAGTTAAGGTAATCCGACGAATTTAACAAGCGTGAAGGATCAAGAATCTTTAAAAAACGGGAGATGGGTGATTTAAGACCGGATATAAGGTCTCGTATTGTTATAAAAATATTTATATTATTTGTTCATATAAAAACCTGTTGAATTATTTAAAAGGTATTGATATTCAATAGAAGCCATAAGAATATTATTCTTAATAACCTCTAAAAACATTTATATTTTTATTCCACAATGCTGATTATATTCTTAAAAGCCTTAAATTTGCCATGATTTAAATTTAATGTACCCGTAGATACCTATTAAAAAACACGAAAATGAAGCAAAACTTTCAGGTCGAATATCGTACAGTGTGGGGCGAGTCCATCGGAATTTGTTTCGGTGGTAGTGATGCCACACCGGTCATGTTAAAAACCGTAGATGGAGTCATTTGGAGCGGTTCTGTTGATATTGAACTTCCTCAAGGAGGAATCCCTTTATTATATCGTTATGGAGTCTATCGTGATGGACAATGTATCCGTATGGAACATGCTTCCATGCCTCATGTGATCATAGGACAAGATGGACAAACCGATCATATTGATCATTGGCACGATGCCCGTCGTATTGCCGGTACGGCCGTTCCCGTCTTTTCTTTGCGTAGCGAGGGAAGTTTCGGTGTCGGTGATTTCGGAGACTTAAAGAAAATGGTTGATTGGGCTGCATTGACTCATCAGGGAGCAGTTCAGATCCTTCCCATCAATGACACGACCATTACCGGATCGTGGACTGATTCTTATCCCTATAATTCGATCAGCATCTATGCTTTTCATCCTCAATATATCGATTTGCGTCAGTTGCCGGCATTAAAGGATAAAGCAAAGGCAGAGGAATTTGAAGCAAAGCGTATCGAGTTGAATGCACTCTCTCAGATCGATTATGAGGCAGTCAATAATGCCAAAAGAGCCTACCTGCACCTCCTTTTTGAACAAGAGGGAAAGAAAACTCTTGCATCCAAAGGGTTTAAAACGTTTTATGCTGAAAATGAGCATTGGCTTCGTCCCTATGCTGCTTTCTCATATTTGAGAGACACTTATCATACTCCTGATTTTACTCGCTGGCCTGAGTGTAGTGTATATTCTGCCGAAGAGGTCGCTGCTTTATGTGCCCCGAAGAGTAAAGTTTATCCACAGATTGCCTACTATTATTATGTGCAATATTGCCTCCATATACAGCTTTTGGATGTCTCCAATCATGCTCGGCAGAAAGGCATCATCCTTAAGGGAGATATCCCGATCGGCATTAGTCGTAGCAGTGTCGAGGCCTGGATAGAACCATACTATTTCAATATGACCGGACAGGCCGGAGCACCACCGGATCCTTTCTCTGCTAATGGGCAAAATTGGGGTTTCCCGACCTATAATTGGGACGTCATGGCCCGCGATGGTTATCAGTGGTGGGTGAAGCGCTTCCGCAAGATGGCGGAGTATTTTGGAGCATATCGTATTGACCATATTTTGGGCTTCTTCCGCATTTGGGAAATCCCTTCACATTCTGTGCATGGTCTTTTAGGACAGTTTTCCCCGGCTTTACCGATGGATGCTGCAGAGATTGGTAATTTTGGCCTCTGTTTCCAAAAGGACTTCATGACCAGACCGTTTATCAACGAAGACCTTCTCGAGAAGTCTTTTGGCGAGAAGAGTGACTATGTCAAGCAGACTTTCTTGCAGCATCTCCATCACGACATTTATGAGATGCGTCCGGAATTTGACACTCAACGCAAGATTGAGACTTGGTTTTCGGGAAAAAATGATGAGGAGAGCCTTGCTCTCAAAGAGAAATTATATGCCCTGATCAGCAATGTCTTGTTTGTCCCTGATCATAAAGATGCGGACAAGTATCATCCTCGCATAGGAGTTCAAAATGACTATATCTTTTCTCGTCTGAGTGCCGGAGAGAAGGAGGCTTTCAATCGTCTTTATAATCATTATTTCTATGAGCGACACAATCTTTTCTGGTTTGATGAAGCGATGAAAAAGTTGCCTCGTCTGATCGGAGCAACGCAGATGATCGTCTGTGGTGAGGATTTGGGCATGGTGCCGGATTGTGTGCCGTGGGTTATGGAGAAATTGCAGATTCTCTCTTTGGAAATCCAACGTATGCCTAAAAATCCGGCTCATGAGTTTGGGCATGTTTGGGAATATCCTGTCAATTCTGTTTGCACAATCTCTACACATGATATGTCCACGTTGCGTGGTTGGTGGGAGGAAGATCCGGAGATAACCACTCGATTCTATCGTTCGGTGCTTGGCAATCAAGGTGAAGTTCCTGCATCTGCTCCCGGATGGCTCTGTGAAAACATTGTTAATCTACATCTGGAGTCACCCTCTCTGTTCTGCATCCTTTCGCTTCAGGACTGGCTCTCTGTCGATGAGACGTTGAGACTGTCCGATGTTGCTGCCGAACGTATCAATGTCCCTGCCAATCCCCGTCATTACTGGCGATACAGGATGCATATCAGTTTGGAAAAACTTATGGCAGAAGAGATGTTCAATCGTAAAGTGCGTTACATGATAGAGAGTACTCAACGCGCGATTTGAGGATGTAAGATTATCCATATTATTTCAGATTCTTTACAAAACAGACTTAACTATTTCTATGAAAATCATACCTGATCAAAGTTTTATCAAATTATTCAATATCAGTTTTGGCTTCTTTGGAGTGCAGATTGCTTATGCCTTGCAGAGTGCCAATATCAGTCGAATCTTTTCGACATTGGGTGCTGATCCGCACGACTTGAGCTATTTTTGGATTTTGCCTCCACTGATGGGCATCATCGTTCAGCCCATTATCGGTTCGATGAGTGACCGTACATGGAATCGTTTTGGCCGTCGCATCCCATATCTTTTTGTCGGAGCCCTTTGTTCTGTCTTGGTTATGTGTCTTTTGCCCAATGCCGGTAGTTTTGGCATGGCAGTCAGCACGGCAATGATTTTTGGCCTTGTCTCGCTGATGCTGTTGGATACCTCTATCAATATGGCGATGCAGCCTTTTAAGATGATGGTGGGCGACATGGTCAATGACAAACAGAAAGGTTTGGCCTACTCCATCCAGAGTTTTCTGTGTAACGCAGGTAGCCTGGCCGGCTATTTGTTCCCTTGGCTTTTTGCTGCGATAGGTATCAGCAAGGTAGCTCCCGAAGGGGTTATCCCGGACTCGGTGATCTATTCGTTCTACATCGGTGCTGCGATACTAATCCTTTGTGTGTTATATACTACACTTAAGGTTAAGGAGTATCCTCCTCATCTCTATGCCGAATATCATGGAGTGTCTGAGACAGAGAACTCACAAAAGGGTGATCGTCCTAATATGTTTAAGTTGTTGGTCAAAGCTCCTTCGGTGTTCTGGACTGTTGGTTTGGTACAATTCTTTTGTTGGGCGGCATTTATGTTTATGTGGACTTATACTAACGGCACAGTTGCCCTCAATGTCTTTGATGCTCCGCTTATAGAGCGAACTGTCGATGGGGTGAAGAGTGTTGTTATCAATACCGCTTCAGCCGAATACCAAGCTGCCGGAGACTGGGTAGGAGTTCTCTTTGCAGTCCAGGCTGTCGGCAGTATGTTGTGGGCGATGGTACTACCCTTATTCAAGCATCGGAAGTGGGCATATACTGTCAGCCTTCTTTTGGGTGCGATCGGTTTTGTTTCCATTTATTTTATCCATGATCAGTACCTGCTCTATGTATCCTTTGTCTTGATCGGATGTGCTTGGGCTGCTATGTTGGCATTGCCTTTCACGATTTTGACATCTTCGCTTTCGGGTGGACACATGGGAACATATTTGGGCTTATTCAATGGTACCATTTGTATTCCACAGATTGTGGCAGCCTCTTTAGGAGGTCTTGTTCTGGCCGCGTTCTCTACTCCCGGGTCTGTTGCTCCGGAGGTGAATATGTTGGTTTTAGCGGGTCTCCTGCTTGTCGTCGGTGCAGCATGTGTGTGGCTGATCCGTGAGAAACGAGAAAAAGTTTGATAGTAGTGTATAACCGACTATTATATTTATTAATCTTTGTGTTGTGTTTTTCGTTTTTTGATTTAAAGATGGTCGTGGCGGTGTGACGAAGTGATTTCGCACACCGCTTTTTCTGTAATAATAAGGGTTATTTTTATTAGTGTCCGGTATAGTTTTCTTTGTAATCTTTCGAAAATAAATTGAAGCGATTGTATAGCTCCATAACAGAGGTGATATCCCACGTTCATTTGTTATATCTCCTTTTTGTTTGCATTTAGGCAATGGGGACTATCCGATAAAAGTTTTTAGGATAAAAATTAAGGGCTGACCATTTGCGGAGTCAGCCCTTTGTTGTTTCTATTCGGTTACTACACACTTGCCCTATGCTCAATGTATTAATCTGTAAATAAAACCTTTACATAGATAATAAGAATGGTTTAAATAAGCATGAAGAGCACCAATTATTTAATAAATACAATATTGTGGCGGATTATACATAACATTGTGGAGAATTATCCACAATATTTAGGATAATTGTCCTGCGTATTGTGTACATTTTTATGAAGGCATTTTTTATGGGTTTGTTTGCCTGTCCTAATACTTTTAATAAGCGTTCCTAACTACTTTACTTCCTTGTGCTATTTTTACTGGAGTATATGTCTGTTATGGATATAAACACCTTGTAATAAAAAAGCATTCGACAGCCGTCATACAGCTGCCGAACACTACTTTAATATTTGTAATTAAACGTCTATACAGATGATTTCCTTATCTGATCCATACTTTCTTTCCACCGATGAGGTAGAGCCCCGGACGGAGAGAATTATAATCTTTCTGAGAGGTCAGGGTAGAGACTTTTCTTCCTTGTAAGTCATAGACGGGCAACATCTCTGTGTCACTTGCTTCGATCTGTGTTATATCAGATGCAATCTCCTTGGCATGTGCGATATAAGTTTTGTAGTCAAAATCCGGAAGGAAATAGCTGAGGTGAGGAGGCTGATTGTATGCTACGTTTTGCCATACGATACTCATGCGATACAAGTGATCATGCATAAGAGTTGGGATAACATCGGTCGTAGGCCACGGAGAGGTGAAGATCATCAGTTTGTTACAATCATCGGCATTGTAATAGATCGCCTCCTCTCGCCAGTCTCCGAGGATATCTGCCTGTAAGACCGGTACGCTTTTGATCATGCCGTAACCACATCCGTAGGTCGAACAGAAATTGACGATCGTGGAGGTCCCACCGCCTTTCTTCCATTCATCGATTTTACCGACATCGTGTATCTGCTGATAACGGTTGTTTTTATAATAGATGGCAAAATTAACGTTGGGGCGGTTTGAAGAGAATTGTTTCCCCTTACATGTGAAGACTGCACTCTCTTTTGATCCGGTGCTGTAGTCCCCGATAGGCCAACATTCGATACCTCTGTATGTGGAGTCGATGTCCGCACAAAGTCCTCGTCCGATGTCGTTGCCGCTCTGAGGCAGACCCCAGATCACTTTACCGGTTTTAGCATCCCTAAACTCTGTATCCCACGGATAGGATGATCCTTTCTCTTCATGCACCATAAAGACCTCCAGACCTTCGCGATCCGGATCAAACTCTCCTAAATGGAGGGCGTCTCCATGGCCGAAGCCGGTGCGATAAAGGAGTGAACCATCGTGGTCGATGCACGCTGATCCGTAAACGATCTCATCTTTGCCATCTGCATCTACATCACCGACCGAAAGGGAGTGTGCACCTTCGCCATAGGCGCCTCTGCCTGAGGTTTCTGACCGATGTAACCAGCGGCGGGTCAATTGTTTTCCATCAAAATCCCATGCGCAGAGATAGGCTGCAGTGTAATATCCTCGACACATCACCAGGCTGGGATGGATACCATCTAAGTATGCCACACATGCCAGATAGCGATCTGAACGATTGGCATAAGTATCGCCCCAACAGCCGCTTCCCTTACCGTCATCCTGGACATTTCGACCCGGTTCGTAAGCTACTGTAACGAGGTTTTCTCCTGTCTGTCCGCTGAAGACAGTCAGATATTCCGGACCGCTTTTGATGATTCCTTGACACCCATTGTAAGTGCCTCGGTAGTCTGCTTGAGGGTCGTCGCCATCCATCAAGACATAATTGCCTTTGCCATCCACCGTGCCGGGTGCAGTCTTGCAAGCAACTTCAGCCTTGCCATCACCATCCAGGTCATAGACGATAAATTGGGTATAATGTGCGCCGGCGCGGATGTTGCGTCCTAAGTCTATGCGCCACAACTGTGTTCCGTCCAGTTTATAGCAATCTAAAAGTACGTTGCCGGTGATAAACTGCAGGCTCTTGTCAGACTGTCCATTGTCGGTTTGATTGCTGGGATCCCATTTGAGGATAATCTCATATTCACCATCACCATCCACATCGCCGACACTGCCATCGCCCGGGACATAATAATATGATCCGGTTGCTGTGCTGCCTCCGGCAGGTCGATTGATAGGGATGTCGAGATGCCCATTGGGGAAATAGTGGGTCTTGGGCTTCTCTGTGGTCTTTCCCCCTTTCTTAACAAGGAGAATGTATTGGTCATCCGGCTTGCCGGATGTGTCGTGAAAGCCTACGGAGCGACTATTGTTTGTGCTATAAATGATTTCAGTACCGTTTGAGTTTTTACGAGCCAGGGTAAAGGTGACTGAGTCCAAATCTGTCGTGAGGCACCGCCAGTTGACGGAAATGCCGCCGGATTTGGCAGGAACAGCCACGACTCCACGATCCAATCTTTCGGGATCCAGTATTTGTGGCCCCGTATATGAAATTTGTGCCGATACGGTTGTACGGCACAAAAGAATTAAGGCTATGAAGCCAAATATTTGTTTCATCTTACAGAGTTAGAGATTATTTGCCGGAGTCAAGCATCCATTTGTTATCCACTTTCACGAGTTTGATATCTTCGTCTTTGGTTTTGCCATTGCCGTAAGTGAGTGTGTAATTTACTTTAGCGGTCAAACCATCTTCAGCGATCTCTTCCGAAACGACAACAAAGCCGGCGATACCTTCGTTTTTCTCAGCGGTTTCTTTTCCTTTTTCTTCTAAGATTGAAACGATCTCTGCTTTATCTTTGTCGGTCATATTCTTTTTGAAATGCATCTGATCTACCATTGCTGCATAATCACCTTTCTGGAAGTTGTCTAAATAGGTGGTAACGACACTCGAAGGGGTGTTTGCACAAGAAGCAAAAAGGATCAATGTCAATGCCGCAAAGAGGCTGTAGAAAAACTTTTTCATAATAGTGAGTTTTTGTGGTTTATAATAAGTTGATTGATATAAGTCTGTTTTTTAGTGTTGGTCTTGAGAAATTATGGAGAGATATGGACTTTCCAATATGTCGCTTGGGAAGATGAAGTCCCTCTCTGCTGTCGGTAGGGGTAAGGAATGAAACCGCCCCTCGACCAGATCAATACCTTGCTTGAGATATGCTCTGTAGATGAGTTCTGTGCAGTAATATTGTCTCTCGTCATTGAGCCGATAGTCATGATCGAAACAGAAGAGTTTCAGCACTTTGTCGAGGGCAAAGAGGGCTGCTGACTGTGCCACCGAGTCACTGCATGAGACTTGTGCATGGAGCACTCTTATTGCTCTTTGGGGTGTGAGAAAATCAGAAATCGATTCGCATTTCAGATAGTCTTCTTCCCCGTTTGGGGCTTCTCCCGGGACGGCATGGATCACTTGCCAGCCGGACAGAGTGTCGTGCCACAGGATACCGATGTGTGAATAGGTCGATTGGCTCAGAGATGTGACTAACCGACTTTCTCCTCCCGTTCCGCAGCGAAACAACAAGTCTCCGATGCGGGCATGTGTGGTATCTATTGAGAGACGTTTTTCTCTTTCTCCTTCTCCTTCATTTCGGGAAGGGGAACATCCCCATAATAGAGAAAAGAGTATAGAAGAAATGAAAATGACAAATAATGGAAGACAAGTCGAGACAATCTGCCCCTGTTTTGCTTTTGTTTTTGTATTTTCTGATTTCATCTTTCTCTGAGGAGTTCTCCGATGCAAAGATAATAATTTTATGTAACGAAGAACAAACTTGTAGGAAAAATCTCTATTTCTCTTTGTGTTTGATATGGATGCGTCCTCCGTCCGGTTTGAAATCGAATATCAGATACCCCTCTTTGACTTGTGGTTTTATTGGGGTGGTTCGCTGACGCACTTCGATCTCTTTGTTTTGCCAATCTCCTTTTATTTTCATCGTGAGTGGGTGAGCAAAGAGTTTTCTGTCCAATGCCAGTCGAGGACGGATGATGATCTTGTTTTTACGTGTTTTGACTTTAAGGAGCAGGTGTTCTCTTTCGGCTCTGTAGGCGGCAATATCTCTAAAAGTGGCTACCCAAACACTATCTTCTTTGCTTTTGACTTCATCAAAAAAGTTCCATAAGACTTCGGGATGATACCATTTGTCATAACCGACGTTGATGCCATGTGTCATAGTGACACCCCAATCTCCGGACTCGATGGTTCTGTTGAGCCAGCGTGATAGTTTTTCAGGTGTGGATTTATTGTTTTGCTGTCCATGTCCGACTTGTTTCAGTCGAGTGCCGACACGCCCGGCAGAGGCTAATTTTCGTACTTTGGTGTTGGAGCTGTTATAGGGGTAACAGAGGGTGATGGGGCGTACACCGGTATTGGCCTCGATGGCACTATCGGTGCGGAGGATTTCTGTAAGAGCTCTTTGTTCGTCGATGCGGGTTAGATTGGGGTGTGTCCAGGTGTGATTGGAGATTTCATGTCCTCTGTCAGACATAGTACGAGCCTGTTCCCAAGTCAGTCGTGGACGTTTTTCGTCTTGTGTCCCGACGATGCTTCCTATGAGCCAAAATGTCCCTCTGAAACCTCTTTTCTCCAGTTCGGGAGCAACGAGAGTGGCATGTTCCTCATCTCCATCATCAAAAGTGAAACTGATGGCAGCCTGTTTCCCTTGATAGAAGGGGGTGACATAGATATCAGAGACCTGAGGCAATAGGGCATCGGCATAGCGTTTGCCCAGTTCGATCTGGGCTTCCCGACTGAAATGGGGATCTTTTACTTTGTCCTTATAGAGTCGTTTGAGGTCATCACTATGCACCTTGACGCAATGGGGGAGTCTCCGGCATATATCGTTTAGAATGGTGTTATTGAATCTCTCTATTTTAGACATTTCCTCCCATTCCCATTGTCCTAATTCTCCGACGGCAATGGGTACATCGGGAGCATTCAGATCTTCACGCAGACGTGTCGCCAAGTGTATGAATTTTTTGTCGTAGTCCTTGGTGTTTTTCTCAACATCGGTTTCTCCTTGATGCCATAAGATACCTTTCAGTGTCCCATAGTCGAGTGCCAAACGAGTTCTCTCGACTGCGTCTTTGAAATAATGGTGTGTCGTGTTCTCCGGAGCCCATGAAGAGATGGAGCTGCCCCCTCTGGCATTGACCACTAATAAGATCTTTCGACCGGTATATCTGCGCATATAGTCGCCAAAACTGTTGCCCGGACCGATTTGCTGTTGGGAGAGATCTTTCCGTATGGTGGAGTATCTGTTAAGAGGCGCTTTGGCCGGTACGGGGATGCCTTCTTCGTTGAGCAGAAAGACATTGGGGATGATTTCAGAGGAGTCTTTTTCTGCCATCTTTCCCCTTCCTGCCATATTGGACTGACCGATCAGCAGATAAACATCGTAGTTGGTTTGTCCTTTTTTGCCGGAGCGGTGAGAGGCGGCTGAAACGATTGTTGGAAGAGAGAATAAGAATATTGTCACCCAAAGTAATAGGGTAATACGGCTGGCAGGAGTGTAAATAAAACGTTTATTCATGGTCAATAATAGTTGGTTTTCGTTGAAGATAGTTGCTTACCTGTTTAAATAAAAACGATATCAATATGATATATTAAGAAGAGAATATATAGAACTCATCTTAAGTCAATTCCAAACCGAAGTAAGAGATCAACTTGGAGAAGACGTCGCTATCGTTTTTCATTTCGATCAGTTTTTCACGTGGGGTAAATGCCTTGATGTTCTCCACTTCAGCGATGTCAATTGTAAAATCAACGTGAGAGTTGTGGAGATTCATGCGGAGATAGTTGACTATTTCAGCATGCCTTTGCATAAGTCGGTCTTTCTGATCCTGATTGAAAACCGTGATCCTAAAGTGGGTCTCATCTGTTTTTTCCGGCATGCAGTTGAGCATGGTGTTGATCAGAACATGTTCGGTAGGTATCGTTTGTGTAAATTCTTTCCAGTAGCGCCGAAGCGCCGACTCTTCTATTTTTTCGTTCATCTCCGGCAGGCTCTGAGGAGCATTGGATGTGGTGGAAGCTGCATTTTGCTGATTCGGGAGCATCTGATACATCAGAGAGGTTTGAGCTCGCCCGCTTCCTCGTGGTGCCGGGGTTTTAGCTTGCACCGGAGCTGTTTGTGGCTCTTGACGAGAGGGTGTTACCGGAGATGGTGCGGGAACTGTCGGTCTTGGGGCAGAGTAGCTGTTGGCCATCTGTCTTACGCTTTGCTGTGCCGGTGAGGACGTTGGGGTATATGATTTGGGTTGCGAAGCCGCTTGTTGGGGTCTTGCTGTAGGAGAAGGAGCAGAGGCCATCGGCTGTGGCGCAGTTGCCTGTTGCGTAGTCGGCTGAGGTGCTACAGTCGGAGCCTGCATCGGCATCGTCAGACGACAGATATTGATGATTGCAATCTCGACAGAGAGCCGTTTGTTGCGGCTGTTGCGATAATTGAAATCACACTCGTTAGCGATTTGCAGAGCTTTATATAAAAATGGATTTGAGCAATTGGCCCCTTGTTGCTGAAATCTCATTGCCATTTCTTGTCCTGATTCGATCAGCCTGATCGTGGCGGGGTCTTTGCTCATCATCACGTCACGGAGATGCGATGCCCATCCTCCGATAAAATACTGAGCATCAAAACCATTTCTGATGGCTTGATCCAATAAAAGCAAGGCTGCCGGGATATTATTGCTGAGAGCCGCATCTGTGAGACGGAAAAAAGTCTCGCAGTCCAGAATATTGAGGTTGTCTATTGTCGCCTGATAGGTGACATTTCCTCCGGTGTAGCTGGCAATCTGGTCAAATATGGAGAGGGCATCTCGCATACCTCCGTCCGCTTTTTGAGCGATGACTTGTAGCGCTTGTCGCTCCGCATTGATATTCTCTTGTTTTGCCACATAAACCAGATGGTCCACGATGTCCTGGAGCATGATGCGCTGAAAGTCGTATGTCTGGCAACGGCTAAGGATGGTCGGGAGGATTTTCTGCTTTTCGGTAGTCGCCAGAATAAAAATGGCATGAGCCGGCGGTTCTTCAAGAGTTTTGAGGAACGCGTTAAAAGCTGCGGTCGAAAGCATGTGCACCTCATCGATGATAAAGACTTTATATTTTCCGATCTGAGGCGGAATACGAACCTGGTCGATGAGTTCACGGATGTTATCGACACTATTGTTGGAGGCAGCATCCAGTTCGTGGATATTGAATGAGCGCTGCTCGTTAAACGATCGGCAAGAGTCGCACTCGTTACAGGCATCCCCCTCAGCATTCAGATTCTGACAGTTGATGGTTTTGGCGAAGATGCGGGCACAAGTGGTTTTACCCACTCCACGAGGACCGCAAAAAAGGTAGGCATGTGCCAACTTACCGGTTTGAATGGCGTTTTTAAGGGTCTGTATCAAACTTTTCTGTCCGACTACACTGTGAAAAGTGGTCGGACGATATTTTCGAGCTGAGACTATATAGTCTTGTGACATAGCGATAAGGATTATTTTCCTTGCAAAGGTAAAACTTTTCTTCTAACTATACTCATAAACCTCTCATTATTTTCCTCTTCGGAGAGGATTGACCCTGATGGGGTAAGAGGTTAACGGATCCATCTCTTTTTACCATTTATCAGATATAGGCCTTGGCGGGGATTTGTCGTGCGCCTGCCTTGTAAGTCATAGATGGCTTCGGGGGTCATCTCTGAAGTGTTGTTGCGATCTGTTATGATCGGTGTGATGGCGGTCTGTGTGGCAAACGTCCCATCGCGTTGTGCTTGATAGAGGAGGACTACCTCCTCGTCTGTTAAAGCTCGAGCGTAGAGCGTGAGATCATCCAGCAGGACCGGAGCACTTCCCCACCATGAGCCATAGCCGAAATAGAGTTCTGAGGCTGAGGCCAGGAGACGGGTGACGGCGCTATAATCGGAAAAACCCGATCCGCTGGAGAAGGAGACATTATCCTGCTGGTCATAAACACGTTGCCCATCCAGATAGATTGTCCATCCTTCGGCGGTAAACGTGAGGGTCAGCAGATGCCAGACATTGGTCTCCAGGAGGTCGATGTTGGTGGAGGGATAATTGGCATCAAACCATCCTCCGGTACCGTTAAACCCCAAATAAGTGTTGGCGGTGAGATAACATCTGCCCTCGATCCCGTCGCTGTTGTCCGAGTCTAAAAAGGCCCAAATGGCATCCCAGTCGTTATCGGCTGTGCGTAATACATATAATGAGATGGTGGCACCCTCTGCGGTCAGATCTTCTCCTTGAAGGGCATTGGGAAACCGGGTGTAACTGCTGGAGGAGGCATCGGGGTATCCAAAATATTGTCTGACGACATTACTCCCCTTGAGTGTGTTTTTTTCGCGGATTGGAGCCGTTCCTGCCGACCCGGCAAGAGGGGTTCCGCTCTCTTCGGCATTGAGTCTGTTGCTCCAAGACTGATCGAAGTCATAGTGCGCTTTGAGTCCGGCAGTCAGATCACCCTGGGGTCTGATGACTTTGAGTTTGTAGCTCTTGTTATAGGTGTGATCATCTTTAGAGAGGGTCATGGTGAGGATTACCTCCCCCTCTTTGTCCCCGATCTTGCCGGTGTTGCTCAATATTTCCGGTTGGTCGCTGCTCCAGGAGATGGTCGTTCCGAGCAAGCCTTGAGTGGGGAGTTGCAAATCGGCATAAACATTTCCGTTGTCACTGACCGGAATCTCCATTTTATCTCGAGTGTATGCGATAGCCCCTTTAGGCTCTGCTTTAGAACCCCAGATGGAGAGAGCTCGGGTGGCTCCTGCTGTCCCTGAAGAACTACTAACTGCTGTGAAACAATATGCCGGGATGTCTGTATAGTCTATCGTCTGTCTGGTGAGACATCCTTTATAGGTCACGAAGTCGAGCACAAGGGTTATTTCGCTGCTTCCGGATGTGACCTCCCATGTCCCTTTATAGGCTCCGGTTACTGTCCCATCTGCATGGAGTGTGATGTTTGCCGGACGAGAGTGCGCATAGTTTTCATAGTCAGTCTTGTAGGTGTGTCTGATCACCTGGTAGGTGCCGCACAAATTTTCGCGTGTGCAGTTGCCGTCGAGAAGCAGATCGCAATCTGTGGCAGAGTATTCGTATGGAGCCGCACAGGGCCATCCTTCGGCGTTCATGTGCAGTTGATGTACTCGCACGGCATGACCGGCGGTGCCATCGTTAAACTTGGTGTGATAGACCACAAATGAGCGTCCCTCACTGTCTGTCATAGCGGAGTTATGTCCTTGAGCCAGTTCGGCCACAGGCATAGGATCCCAACGATAACCACCCATCAGTTTCATCCCTCGGCTTGTAGCCGCTTTGGGACCGTAATTCATCTGATAAGAGGTATAGGTGGCAAGGACTCCATTGGTAGAGGAACAATCCCGATAGGGCCCATCCGGATTTTCTGATCGGAAGATACGCATCTCATAGCCTCCTTCCGGACTATAGAATCCGTATGAGATAAACAAGTAATAGTAGTCGCCGATGTGCTTGATGTAAGCACCTTCTCCGGAGACATAATATCCTCCGGCGATCTTCTTCCCGAAATAGGGATCGCTTGAGACATTGGCGGCAGAGTTATTGATGCCCTCATAAGTTGTGGTGTAGTCTCGCAGACCGGTTGTTTCGTCCAGTTCGATCACATAGATACCTCCGGACCACGATCCGTATGCCATCCAGAGTTTGCCATTTTCGTCATAAAAGACATTGGGATCGATGGCATGTGGCCAGTAGGTGCCCCATTTGTCTCCTCGGTTATATCGGGAGGGGAGAGCGCTGAGAGTCCCCAGGACGTGTTCCATGTCAGAGGATTTATAACTCGGGCTGCCGGTTGTGATGTCAAATCCGCTGAAGATTACCGGCCCTTGATAGACGTAAGGCCCTTCGATATGATCAGCTGCCATGCAGACGATGACCGAATTCCATTTGGATCCGTTGAGGGAGACATAATAAAGCCACTTGCCCATGGTGGGGTTATAGATGACATCTGCTGCCCATTGGTTGCCTTGCACGGTGAAGTTATCTACTGCGGTATTCCAGGCTGCGGCATCGAATGTTCCGAATGTAGTGTCGCGCACAGCGCCATCGCGTAAAACTCGGATCGAGGTAACTTCGTTTTTCTTGAAAGCTTCGTTATAGGAACAGGTTTTGACACTTCCGTCTGTTTGTCTTGTCCCATAGAGTTTCGCATTGGTGCGTTCTCCGCCACATACGTTGCCGGTCCAGTTGCGTAAGTCGGTCGTCTTGGAGACTCCCATGTGTGAACCGAAAACATAATAGGTGGTCTGGGTAGGAGATGTGATACTGTCCACTACGATCGAAGGGTCGTGGACAGCAGTGCGCTTATTGTATGAGACCGAATGATATGCATCGGTAAGATCTGCGTCTGTCAAAGAGACTTCTGCCTGCAACGGCAATGTCTGGGACAAAAGTAAAACTGAGGCTGTTATGACAAATTTTTTCATGCGGATAATGTTACATGGTTGTATGTGTGCAAATTTATGTAATTATTGTGAAATGACAAAGCCATCTGTCGATGAATTGACAGATGAGGTGTTTTAATAATAAAGGGTTGAATTCTCTTTGTGAGTTCAACCCTTTATCGTTATAATTATATAATGTGTTTATTGCCGGTTTCTACAAATTATATCGCGTAGCAATAATCGTAATGATCAGATCAGAGGTTTAGAATTTGATGTTGACTCCCACGCCGATGGCTGTATCATGATGTTTGTGGTCAGAAAGGAGGTTGATCGATGGTGCGATCTCACAATCTCCTGCCTTAAAGTCCCATGAGTATGCAAGGGTGGATCGGAGGGCTTCTGCTTCTTCATAGTGTTTCTGCCAGTCCGATATGAAGAGGCCTGCTAATGCTGCAGGCGCTCCAACTAACCCTAGTACGTTATCAGTTGCCAATCCTGTAAGCACAGTTCCCAAACCTCCCCATATAAGGATATGTGTCCAAACTCTTTTTCTTCTTCCTTTGGTCTCTAATCGGTCGATCTGTCTCAATATTTCCTGTTGCTTAAAATATGAAATGGTATTATCCGGATTGTTTGCAATCACCGGAGAAGTTTCTGCAGTTGTTGTTGTAAAAGTCTCTTGATTACCATTTTGGTATTGGATGCTCGAGATGGAACTTTTGGCGACGGTATATGTAGGACCCTCTAAATTAGAGAATTTCTTATACTTTACTTCCGTAAGGGAGATTTCCTCTATTTTTGCCTTTTCAGACGTGCCATCCTTAAAGAGGACGATGTCCTGAGCGCATAGAGTGGTGGAAATCGAGGTTAATAATAAGATGCTGCAAAGGATATTGAAATAGTGTTTCATAATGTTTAAAAAAGATGAAGTCTGATGTGATTATTTGCCTCTTTTGGGACAGACTCCTTTGATCCCAATTAGGCTAAGTGGATAAAATAAAAAAGGCGTGTACCATTCGATGCTCGTTAGTCCTTAGGTACCGCCAAGTAACCCCACACGAAACAAGCACAGAATAGTTCACGCCAAGGCGCAAACTTTCCTACTACTTGTTCTCTCGTGTTGAATTTTGGCGGTTTCAAGGGCTGAGAACAAGAGCTAAAAGCTCTATATCAATATGTCAAAACGAATGGAACACCTGTCAGTTAATAATTTGTTTAATTAACTTTCGATGAGAGGACTGCCGCACGTCGATGCAGTGCAAAATCCTCTTCCGGCGTTCGTCCATAGGTTTATTTCATAGGCATTACATTTTTTTTGTCGTTAATAACTGATTTTCTGTTTGCTGCTTGCCCGGGTCCGAGACTCTCTGCAGATGGTCTGTGCTCCTTGCAAACTTTGCCGCAAAGTTAATATATTATTTTTATCTTCCTATGATGGAGGGAGAGAATTTGATTATTTTTCAGTCGTGAAGCCGAGGTGATTTGCACGACGCTGCCGTGTGACGTGCATGACGCCGCCGTGTAACGTGAACGACGCTGCCGTATAACATGAACGATGCGGTTATTACAATACATGGATCGAGATCCAACACTCTCCCGGAGGTGCAGAGCCAATAAGCCGGAAGAAAAGAGCCTCCCCCGGTTTTATCTACTGAACGATCGAGGTTCAAAAAATGAAAGAATCAAAAAGGGGGAAAAACAAACCTTAAGAGAAGTTCGTGCGTTGAGATAGTTGTAATCCATTTAACCCAAGAAAAACGTGTTATGAAAATGAAATTACCAATCTTATTGCTCTCCGCAACATGCGGAGCAACGTACTTGATGAGCAGTTGTGCAGACAACATCGACTCTTACGGATCCTCATCCCTGCCCATCAGCAGGGAGGTGTATTACATCGCCGGACAGGTCACTGACCTCGAGGGCAAGGGCATTGCCAATGTCGAAGTGGACGTAAACGGCAAAGATGCCAAACTGCAGGGCAAGGATGTCCGGACAGATGCCAACGGTTACTACCGGCTCGAAGTGAAAGAGAAAAAGATCTACAAGTTGAAGTTTGAAGAAGACGGATATATCGATCACACCGTCGAGGTCGATGCCACTGACCTGGGGGACTATAGTTCTGAGCTTTGGGTTTCGATCACACTCGCTCAGCCCGTCACATTCACAATGACAGACGCCGAGATGAACATCGTGGCAACTCCCGCCGAGGTCGGCACGACTGTACAACCCACCGAGGATGAACCTTATGTCAGCATGACCATCCCTGCCAAGGTGATCGGAGGCGGCAAGAAGTTTGAGGTGGCATACTTCAACTACCCGATCCAACCCGCCGTGTCACGCGCCTCTCAGAGCCTTTATGTCAATGTGGCAGGTCTCTATCTAAAGAGCGGTCACAAGAAGTATGGCAATCCGGGCATCATCCTTACTGCTGCACCTCAGACAACAGTTTTCTTCCCCTCTCTGATCCTCGCTACTCCAACAACCATCATGGGAACAGTCCCAATGAAGGAGGGGCTTTATACGGACACCATCACCCGTCCCGGTGAATGGGCATTTTTAGGCACAACACAGCTAACCGCCGGCACACTGCAAAGCGAAGAGATCCTCAGTGGCAGCATTGACAACGTGACTGCAACAACGGCTCTCAAAGGGGACACTTCGATCACCTGTAAGTTCCAGACCGGATGGGAAGTGACATCGTGCACTCCGGACACGCTAACCGACTATCTGACAGATCTTATCGCACAGCTGAAGGGGAGCGAAGCCGGAGCACTGCAGCAGAGTCGTACACTTGTACTCAACGTCCCGGCAGCTTCGATGCTCGAAGTGACCGGCAGTCAACTCTCGCGCTCCAATACCTATGCGTTTAGTCTCGTTAACCGAGCAGGCGAACCGATCGAGGCTAGCATCACGATCAATGAGTATATCGGCCTCGGCACAGCATACACCGTCGTAACGGAGCAGCACCCGGGCGGCTCAGAGAAATAGTCATGGACATAAGGACCGGAATTACTATCTATCTCATAATAACCTAATAATAACTACGATAATAAACACATCTGACTATATATGAAAAAACATCTTATGTTATCTGCCACACTGGCAGCAATCAGCATGACGGCATGGGCTCAGGACGAAAGCGGATGGGGTCCCTTTGAGAAGACCTCTTTGTGGTCTAACTGGTATATCGGCGCTGACGCTGGTGTGCAGACCATCTGGGGCAACAACGGGCTCTCGCCCTTGCGTCACAATGCAGACATTCAGGTCGGTAAGTGGTGGAACCCATTTTTTGCTACACGACTCAAATTTGAGTTGGGCCGCTTCAAGACAAAGGCTGCCGACTCAGAGTTCCGCTACAAGCAGTTTAGCGACTTCGCATGGCATGCAGATGCAGAGTTTAACCTCACCAACATCTTCGCCGGATATAAACCCGACAGATTTTATAATCTGAAAGCTTTCCTCGGCGTCGGTGCAGAACACACTTGGGGAGCAGGCAATATGCTGGCTAACAACGAATATCGTCATGCCACACAGATGGCGATCTTTGCCGGCATCAAAAACACATTCCGTCTCTCTCCTGCCATCGACTTGAACTTTGAGATACAAGGTGCGATGATGCCCAAAGAGGTGGAGGGAATTTCCAACAGAGGCTGGCGCTCTCACGGACAGATCAGTACGATGATCGGTGTGGCCTATAAGTTCAAACCACGCGGGTTTAACACCGCCGGCGCAAGTGATCGTGCCCGATATGCACAGCGCATCAACGATCTAGAGGAAGACTTGGCACTCTGTGCAAGACAAAATCAGCAGAGTCAGCGAGAGCTTGCACAGGCTCAGCAGGCCCTGCAGCAGGCTACAGCGGCACAGAGTGCAGCGGCGGCTGGAGGAGCAGCGGCAGCAGGATGTGCACAGGGAACTTGCCCGACCGGCAACTGTAAAGACGCTAAATATATGCCGGAGATGGCTGTCTTTTTTGACATCAACAGCGCGACAATCAGCAAACGCGAGACGCTCCAGTTGCAACTCTATGCCGATGCCATCAAGGCTGCATCTTGTCCTTATATCGTCGTGGGCTATGCCGACATACAGACCGGCAGCAAGGCATATAACGAGAAACTCGCTCTGCGTCGCGCAGAAGCGGTGGTCAATATGCTGATCAATAAGTATGGGGTAGATCCGAAACTCTTGAAGACTCAGGTAGGCAATCTGGAGAATCCTCCGTTTACCGACACGATCTATAATCGCACGTCAATCATCAAAGTCCCGGAAATGTAAGAGTGTGGGGGCAAATGCCCCCACACTCTTACTATAATTGGGTTAGTTACTCCTGTGGATCGTGGACTTCGCGTGAAGAAAGGGGCAGCCTCTGACAAGAGGAAAGAGAGCAGAGTACATAGAAGCCAAAAGCTATCGCCATCAACCATAGCAGGGCGCAGCCCAAAAGCCTTCACCATTTGCCATTGCGGCGAAGCCCCCAATCCCTTGCAGGACGAAGTCCTTAATACGCTTGCTTGTCACCGGCTACGGCATTCCAAACCGTCAGGAACATAATCTTAATGTCGAGGAAGAATGTCCAATTCTCAATATACCAAACATCCTTTTTGATACGGTCCTCCATCTGCCAAAGCTCTTGAGTCTCACCGCGTGCGCCATTGACCTGTGCCCATCCCGTAATGCCGGGACGCACCCAGTGTCGCACCATATATTTGTCTATCAGAGCAGAATATTCCTCTGTGTGCTTCACCATGTGCGGACGAGGACCGACGATCGACATATCCCCCTTGAGGACATTGATAAACTGTGGTAATTCGTCAATGCTGGATTTACGCAGGAAGTTACCGAACTTCGTCTTACGGGGATCATCTTTGGTGGCCTGCATCTTATCTGCATCGGCATTTACCTTCATCGAGCGGAACTTATAGCAGTAAAACACCTCGCCATTGAGGCCATTACGTTGCTGCTTGAAGAAGATCGGTCCGGGGGAAGTGATCTTAGTGATCAGACCGACCACCGGATAGATCAACAACCAGAAGGGGATCATCACCAAACCGGAAACAAAGATGTCCCAGGCACGTTTGATGAAACGATTTTCGATCAACATCAATGGGTCCTCACGGATGTAGAGCACCGGTACGCTACCAAGCATCTCCAACTGCATCGAACGCTTGAGGTAAGTGCGCACATTGGGTACACTGAAAAAGCGGATACAATTACGTTCGCAGTGATTGATGATCGGGCGGATGTCCTCAGCCTGTGCCGAGGGAAGGCAACAATAGAGTTGCTGCACATGATTCTTCTGCAAGAAAGGGATCGTCGCGCTTACATTCCCCAGATAGGTCAATTCCTCCGGGAACGTCGTTATCGGAGACTCACAAAAATAGCCTAATACCTTATATCCGTAGAAAGGATTCTTCATCTCCTGATATAACTCGAGGATATTATCTTTTCCTCCGACAAAGACTACGCGATGGATGTTGCGACCATGACAACGGATATAACGGATGGTCCAGCGGGCAAAGTATCTCCAAAGGATCAAAACGACTACAACCAAGAAGTAAAACAGAAGAAGTTTCTTGATGGTAAAGATGGAAAGGCCGACAGAGAAGCCGACCAGGCAAAGGAAGAGCACCGCCATATAGAACGATAGGATGACCACATTCTGCACGATCGATCCCGAACGGGAAGAACGATAATAGAATGAGATCGGACGCATCCAAATGCCGACTATATAACAAAGTGACAGCAGAGATGCCAACCATAACCCCATCATAGAGACCTGCGAAAGGCTTTCTCCAGCATAGGAAATTTCTCTGAAATAACCATTAAAGACTATAAAAAACAATACATTGATCCACATTATCTCACTAATGTGCATGCAAAACTTTAATGCGCCTGTAACTTGTGAAAATTGCTTCATAATAACTAATTAGGCTGACCGTTTGACCCTAAATTTCTTTTCAAATCAAAGTGTTATCTCTCCTTGAACTCTTATCGTACCTCAAGCCGCAAACGGATACAAAATCCGCTTTCTGATAAAGTCGCCTTAGAGGTTTCATTCCATGTTCTATCCGCAAAGATGAAAATAATCTTTGAAAAAACAAAATTTCCGTTAAAACAATTCTCTTTTTCTTACACAGCTACCACACCTTTGATATGAGGATGTGCCTGATAATCGGTCAATGTGAAATCTTCAAACTTAAATCCGGCGATGTCACTTACCTCCGGATTGATGATCATCCGGGGCAATGGATAGGGAGTACGACTCAACTGCTCACGCACTTGATCTAAATGATTGGTATAGATATGTGCATCCCCTAAGGTGTGTACAAAAGTTCCGGGTTGTAATCCGGTCACTTGTGCCACCATCATCAGCAAAAGGGCATAAGAAGCAATATTGAAGGGGACTCCCAAAAAGATATCTGCCGAACGCTGATAGAGTTGCAGGCTCAACTTACCATCTGCCACATAAAACTGGAAAAAAGAGTGACACGGCGGGAGAGCCATCTGATCGATCTGCGCCACATTCCACGCGCTGACGATGATGCGACGGGAATCCGGATTGGTTTTGATCGTCTCAATTGCCTCAGCCAACTGATCGATCGCTCCCCCATCATAGTCTTGCCAATGACGCCACTGATGCCCATAGACAGGACCGAGATTTCCATCCTCATCTGCCCATTCATTCCAGATTCGCACACCATGCTCCTGAAGATATTTCACGTTGGTATCACCCTGAATAAACCACAGGAGTTCATGGATGATCGACTTCAGATGTAACTTTTTGGTGGTCAGCAAGGGGAAACCCTCCGACAAATCGAAACGCATCTGATGTCCAAAAACACTGATCGTGCCGGTCCCTGTACGGTCCTCTTTGCGAACACCTTCTGTCAAAACTCGGTTAATTAGCTCTAAATATTGCTTCATAATGGTATTCTTTTAGATTTACGAAGCAAAGTAACAAAAAAAATGTGTAATTTTGCAGCCGCAAAAAGTTTTTTTTACAAATAGTGTCAAAAACGGACCTTTTCACTTAAGAAGCTCTCCGTTTCAAGACAAAATAAACTCTTTGTTCATTTTTAAGCATAGAACAACATTATTTTATCACTCTGATGAGAAAAATCATTCCCTGCATAATAACATGGATCATGCTTTGCTTATGGAGCGCATGCGATGAGGGAGAAACCTCCGAAAAGGCTGCAGAAGGGAGCCTGAAGGAGATCCCATCCATGGCGACCTATGATGTCTCCATGCTGATTTCCGATTCCGGAGTCATCAAATACAGAGCTTCAGCTGACACATGGCTACACTACGGCATGGACAAAAGCAACGAGTATCAGTATTTTCCCCAAGGGATATTTCTCGAGCAGCTTGACTCCGCCTTTAATTCGGCTGCAAGTATTCAAGCAGACACAGCCTATAATTACGAGACCAAACAACTATGGCATCTGATCAAAAACGTGCACATCGTCAATGCCGCCAATGAGCATTTCTACACTCAGGAATTGTTTTGGAACGTCCGGACCCATAAAGTTTATTCAGACTCCACCATACGGATCGAGCGCCCGGATGCCATCCTCATTGGAGTCGGGTTTGAATCTGATGATCGGTTCACTAACTACACCATCAGAAAGCCCACCGGCATCTTCCCATTAAAAGAGGCCAATAGCCGCCCAGAACCCACACCGGCGCAACCACAATCAGCAAGGACGGCAGAGCAGCTGCCAAAACAATAAGCTCTGTTCCACGCAGGGAAAGGCATAATACATCCTGCAACGTACACCACCAGCATCCCCCAAGAGAATAATATAACGCTCTCGGCATCATCACCTAAGCAATACGCTCTGTAACCCACAAAAAAAGACTAAGATACATTTGACGCATGTTTACATCACTCATCATACCCATCATTATCACTCTGCTGTTTTCCGCCTTTTTCTCGGGCATGGAGATCTCATTTCTCTCCGCCAATCGGGTACGTCTTGAATTGGACAACCAAAAAGGTGGATTGACTACCAACATCATCAAGTTCTTCTATAACCATCATGAGCGCTTCATCTCAACCATGCTGGTAGGCAACAACATCGCCCTGATCGTATATGGTCTCTTTTTTGCCCAACTCCTCGAAGAGCCCCTCAGTCGATATGTATGGGACAATGAGGCTTTTGTCGTTCTAGCTCAGACGATTTTGTCCACAATCATAGTGCTATTTACTGGCGAGTACATACCTAAGACACTTTTTAAGCTTAATCCCAACTTGATGCTCAGGACCTTTGCCATCCCACTCTATGGCATCTATATCCTCCTCTACCCGGTCTCCACATTTGCCACCCTGCTTTCACACGGCATCCTGCACCTCTTCGGCATGAAGATTCAGAAAGACAAAAAGACCATGCTGACCAAAATCGACTTGGACTTTTTTGTCCAGCAAGGGCTGCACAACTCCGGCAACGATGAGGAGACTGAACAAGAATTGATCATGTTTCAAAACGCCATGGAGTTTTCCAACGTAAAAGTCCGTGACTGCATGATCCCACGTTCAGAACTCACCGCCGTCAGCATAGACACCTCTTTCAACGACCTCAACAAGCTGTTTGTTGAGACCGGATACTCCAAGATTCCGGTCTATAAAGATGACATTGACAACCTCGTTGGCTACATCCATTCCTCCGAAATGTTTAAGAGACCCAATCAGTGGAATCAGAAGATTATCCCCATCCCGATTGTCCCCGAAACGATGGCAGCCAACAAAGTACTACGCATGCTGATGGAACGAAAGAAAAGCATTGCCGCAGTAGTAGATGAATTTGGCGGGACTGCCGGTGTAATCACCATGGAAGACCTCTTTGAGGAGATCATCGGAGACATCGAAGATGAGCATGACCGCAACCTCCTGATTCAGCGAAAAATCAGCGACAACGAGTACGAACTCTCCGCTCGACTTGAAATAAGCAAAATCAACGAAGACCTCGAACTCGAACTCCCCGAGACAGACGAATATCTGACTCTGGCGGGACTAATCCTACATGAGATGCAAACCATCCCTCATGTGGGCGACAAGATCAATATCAACGATGATAAAATAACCATCGAAATTACCAAAACATCTGCCTCAAAAATTGATACCGTACGACTCACTATCAATCCTTAATCCATCTTTTTGAGTAAAAATCAATCCAAATACCGAAAACAAATGAAAAAAATCAGGCTTTTTCGCTCTTGAATTGCAGATTTTGGTACTCGGTGCACAATATATAAAGAAATAATTTGTATCTTCGCGTCCGATTGTGACTATATCCGAATAAATAAATAATCAAAATAAAACAACAAAAATGGCAACATTACAAAGAATCAGAAACCACTCGGTAGCCTTGTTGGTTATCGTGGGTTTGGCAATGGCTGCATTTATCGTAGGCGACCTTCTTACAGGAAGTAGCGCCATCATGCAGCACTCTCGTGACAAAGTCGTTACTGTCAATGGCACAAAAGTAACTTATCAGGATTATGAAACTGCTCGCAGCCGCATGGACGAATTGCAGAAGAGTCTTTTCGGTCAAAACAACACTTCCAGCGAAGCTGCTCAACAGATCAACAATAGCGTTTATAATCAATTTGTCTCTCGCATCCTCCTCAGCGAAGTGTCTGATGAGACAGGCTTGATCGTTACTGCAGATGAGTTTAACGAACTTGTTTATGGTGAGCACCCATCTCCCATCCTTCGTCAGATCTTTACCAACCCCTCTACCGGAGAGTATATGTCTGACATTGTGAAATATTGGGCATCATTGGTTACTAGCGACAACTACGAGAACGCTCCTGCATGGGCAACTAAAAACAACTGGCTTGTTATCGAAAACGAGATCAAGTTGGATCGCATGCGTAGCAAATATAACAACCTTATCTCTGCTGCAATTACCCCCAACTCACTCGAGGCTAAAGATCTTTATAATGGCAACAACACCGAATGCACATTTGCTTACGTAAGAAAATTGGCTTCCTCTGTGCCGGACTCAGTCGTTAAAGTGAGCAGCAGCGAGATCCAGAAGCATTATGAGGCTTCTAAGTATGACTATAAGACTTCTGCTAAGCGCACAATCAACTACATCGCAGTTCCGCTTCGTCCCAGCACAGCAGACTTCGCAGCTGTTGAGAAGGAGTTAAATGCTCAAAAAGAGGAGTTTGCCACAACTACAGAGATTGATGATCTCGTAAACAGCAACTCCACTGTGCCTTATGTAGATGCATTCATCGCTGTAAACAACTTTGATGGCGAAATCAAGGACTTCATCGAAGCCGGTGCAATCAATGATGTTTCTGAGCCTATCTTAGAGGGTAACAGCTACCTCATGGCTCGCATCATGGACAAAAAGACTGCTTCAGACTCTTTGAAAGTCTCTGTTATCGTAGCAGAGAACGCTACAAAAGCTGACAGCATCATGAACGTACTCAACAAAAACAACTTTGCAGAAGTAGCCAAAACTTCGTCTATCGATCCTCAGAGCGCAGAGAAAGGTGGAGAATTGGGCTGGATGACAGATATGGCTCTCCTTCAAAACTTCGGCAACGAAGTGCGTAATGTCATTCTCAATGCACAGCTCAACAAAGTAGTTCGCACAGAGTTCAACAACCTTCACTTCATCGTTAAAGTGACTGAAAAGACTCGCCCGGTAGAGTTGGCTAAGGTAGCTATCTATGCCAGCGATGTAACACCCTCCAGCTTGACTCGCCGTGAGGAATATGGCAAACTCAACAACTTCCTCTTGCAAAACAAGACACTTCAAGCTGTTAAGGACAGCGCAAGCAATGCCGGTTACACCGTACTTCCTGCTACACTCAACAGTAATAGCTACAATGTAGGATATGTTACTGACGCTCGTAATGCAGTACGCTTCGCGTTCCAAAACGAAGTTGGTGAGACATCAGAGATCTTCGAGTGCGGAGACAACCTTCTCGTAGTCTTCATCACAGAGAAGGTGGAAGATGGCTATGTCACTCCGAAAAACAAAAACGTGAAGTCTAACATCGAGCGCACACTCCTCACTGAAGCTAAGAACAATAAGATCGTTTCCGATCTCGCAAACGTGAGCGACAAGACCCTCGCAGGCTATGCTGAAGCTATGGGTGGCGCATCTATCGACACTGCACGCTTTGTCAACTTCAACCTTGCCAGCATTTCCGGTTTGGGCAATGAGCCTAAGATTATCGGAGCAGCGCTCAATGCTGAAGCAGGTAAAGTGGTAGGTCCAATCGCAGGCAACCGTTCTACGGTAGTCTTCTCTCTCATCGAGAAGCACGACAAGAACCTTGAGTATAACCAGGAGGAGGCTCTCACTCAGGCTGCCAATACTCCTGCTTACATCCAGGCTACCAACGTGATGTCTCTGCTTCAGAAATATGCAGAGATCGAGGACAACCGCATCTCTTTCTATTGATATCATACGATATCTCTATAAGAGATTCCTCATACCTATAATAATATAAAGAAAGAAACAAACAAACATTATAGACTTATGCCCTGATGCAGCGGCAACAGTCTAAAGAGACAAGAGAGGCTGTGTCAAAATGTAAATTTTGATGCAGCCTCTTTAGTTTACGGATAGTTAGGTTTATAGATCGAGAAGTTTAAGTGTTAAAAGATTTATGTATAAGAATTTTAAGCATTTAAATCCCTCTTCTTCCCATAAAACCTCATAAAAAGAAGCAACACTTAACCAAGCCATCGTACAACCTTTCAACCATTCAACCCCTCAACCAAAACATGGAACCCCTATTAGGCAAAACCCTCTCCCAACTGCAAGAGATCGTTACCTCACTATCAATGCCCCGATTTACAGCCAAACAAATCGCCCAATGGATCTATCAGAAAAGAGTCAGGGAGATTGATGCCATGAGTAACATTTCCAAAACGCATCGCGAGCTCCTCTCCCGACACTACACCGTCGGAGTCTCCGACCCGGCAGAGGCAGCTGTATCACAAGATGGAACGATCAAATATCTATTTCGCACCTCAACCGAAAAATTAGTCGAAGCAGTATATATCCCGGATGGAGAGCGGGCTACACTTTGCGTCTCCTCACAGATGGGTTGCAAGATGAATTGCTACTTCTGCATGACCGGCAAGCAGGGATTTAATGGCAACTTGACGACCAACGAGATCCTCAATCAGATCTTTGCCATCCCGGAGAGTCTCAGTCTGACTAACATCGTCTTTATGGGAATGGGCGAACCATTGGACAATCCCGATGCGCTCTTCCCTGCCCTCAAAATAATTACCTCCGACTGGGGTATGGCATGGTCTCCCCGACGCGTCACCGTTTCCACCATCGGAGATCTCGCCACCCTCCCTCGATTTCTCAAAGAGAACCAATGTCATCTTGCCATCAGCCTCCACACTCCTTATCCGGAGGAACGCATCAGACTGATGCCGGCAGAAAAAGCCTGGCGGATGTATGACATACTCGACCTCGTCAAGCAGCATGACTTCGCTCATCAGCGCCACTTGACATTCGAATACATCATATTCGATGGTCTCAACGATACTCCGCGTCATGCCCGTCAGTTAGTTCGACTCCTTAAAGAGATCCCTTGCAAAGTCAATCTAATACGCTTCCATGCCATTCCCGATGTCGATCTGCACACTTCTGACGAGGCGAGCATGACCCGATTTCGAGACATACTCAATGCTCATGGCATTACAGCCACCATCCGAGCCAGCCGTGGTGAGGACATATTCGCAGCGTGTGGCATGTTATCCACACTAAAATCCGTAAAAAAGATAGATTAGCTTTAGAGATATAAAATAGAAGAAATCAAAAGAAAAAAACATATTAAAATTGCTCATAATCCATCCATGCCGAGCCTTTACCTCGACGTTGAGCAATGTTCTGATCAGTCGTTGGTTCATCATTCACCCCGAAAGAGGTCGCTAAAGTTGCTTCGACCTCAATTTTAATAAGTTCACTTACAGGCTTGATATAGTGTTTTTTCATCATCGGTACAATTTTTCTAAATTGTTCTGTCTCTTTCCTTATTGGTAAAGGCGAACGAATCGTTACTAAATGGCATTATTTATCATCGACAAAGATAACCATATTTTTTAACTAACATCATCTTTTGTGATATTTTTCTCATCATTATCACATTTTTTACTCTTTTTTCTATTTAACTACATCAAAACGATACAAAACTCTCGCTCTCCTCAAGATGTTTTAAAGGGATCAAAATCTAACAAACGATACCGCATAACTTACTTCTCAAAGTGATCGCAGCCGTGTAGTGTATATGACACCACCACGAAACGTGTATGACTGCGTCATTCAATCGGAGACAAAAAAAAGACATCTCAACCACTATGTTTATGGATAAGATGCCTTATATATAAACTCAAATTGGGTATTAGATTTGGCGGGCGAGCGATCAAGGGTGTTGTGGTGCCCGGGAAACCTGAAATATACAAATTGTCAAACGCGCTGGTTTTCAGCGAATTTTGATTAGGTTTTATTGGATCAGTTTGCACGACGCCGCCGTGTGATATGCATGACGCCGCCGTGTAATATCACGCGACGGCTTGACATAAAACATGCACCGCTGTTATGCATTTTTCGTACACCCATAAATGTAATTCTTGCGTAACAAAAACCCCAAATCGGTCATTAGAGATTTATTCCATTTTCTAATGACCGATTTGGGATAAAATGTATAGGGTGTTCTAATAGAAATCTTCTACCTAAATCATCACTTCACCTCCCAGGTGTCTCCACTGAGCAGGAGGTCGCGGAGTGTGCGTTGCGGTTTGATGCCTTTCACCTCCTCGATCTGCTCGGAAACAGCCTGATCGTAAGTGGGAGCGGCGACATCTCTGATGACACCCAATGCCAAGGGGAGATCTCCTCCCATCATTGCCAACTTAAAGTGCAGTGTTGGATCCTCTGCATGAGCATCATGCACCAGGAGATCTGCCTCCGTCACTCCCTCCTCTCCGAGGGTAACACTCTTGAGGGTCAATCCATCGAGCACCAAACCTTTGTCTCGATTGGCGCCATAGATCATAGGCTTACCATGTTCGAGCAAGATAGTGCGTTCGGCACGCACAGCAGAGTCAGAGATGGTCTTATGGATGCCATCGGCAAAGATGACACAGTTACACAACATCTCGACCACTGCAGCTCCTTTATGGCGGGCAGCAGCCACCATGCAAGCCACACTGTTTTTCAGATCATTGTCCAAAGAACGGGCAAAGAAATTTCCGCGAGCACCAAGACACAATTCCGCCGGACAGAAAGGATCTTCGACCGTTCCCCATGGAGAAGACTTGCTGACAAAACCACGATCGGATGTCGGGCTGTATTGTCCCTTTGTCAAACCATAGATCTTATTATTGAAGAGCAGAATATTCAAATCGATGTTGCGACGCATGGCATGAATGAAGTGATTGCCTCCGATAGCAAGACAGTCTCCATCACCACTTACATTCCACACGGACAACTCCGGACGTGCAGTCTTCAAACCCGTAGCGATGGCAAGTCCACGTCCATGGATGGTATGGAAACCATAGGTACCCATGTAGTAAGGCATACGGCTCGAACAGCCGATGCCGGAGATAACCACTGTGTCTGCCGGAGCTACCCCCACCTCTGCCATAGCTTTCTGAATAGAAGCAGCGACAGCGTGATCACCACATCCGGCGCAGAATTTCAAGGGTTGGTCGCTTTTATAATCTTGTGCTGTAAACATAATTATTCTTATTTGTTATGATGAAGCTCTGTTTTGTGGCTCATCATGGTTATTAAAATTTTAAACGAGAAATGAATCTCAGAAAACGGATCACTAATAACTGAAATCGCTTTCTCCTTATACTCTCTCCTTGATAGCCTCCTCGATGGTTGCGATGCGGAATGGTTGTCCCTGCACCTCATTGAGCTGCATCACACTGAGACCGTCAATTTTGCTGCGGAGATAACCGGCAAACTGACCATTATTAAGTTCACAAACCAAAATCTTCTTATAACAACGCAGCACCTCTTCTGTGTTGACAGGGAGCGGATTGATATAAGTGAAGTGAGCCTGAGCCACCTTCAGACCGGCAGCGCGACAATTATCGACGGCGGCACAGATATGTCCATAGGTTCCACCCCAGCCCACAACAAGCATCTCTGCATCCTCATCGCCACGGACACTCAATGCGGGAATCTCGCGGGCGATCAGATCGACTTTCTTTTGGCGGAGATCGGTCATCAACTGATGATTAGCCGGATCGGTAGAGATCGCACCGGTGGCATTATCTTTCTCCAAACCTCCCAGGCGGTGCATCATCCCCTCCATGCCAGGAATCGACTTATAGCGCACTAAAGTTTCAGGATTACGCTTATAGGGTTGATAGGCACCCTTCATCTCCTCAGGTGCATAAGGGATGCGAATCTCAGGCAGTTGCTCCATGTCGGGGATCATCATCGCTGAAGATCCGTTGCCGATAAAGGCATCGGTCAGAAGGATAACCGGTGTATTATGCTCCAAGGCGATCTTGGAAGCCATGTATGCCGAATGGAAACAATCGACCGGAGTAGAGGCTGCCATCACTACGGCAGGAGACTCTCCGTTACGGCCATAAAGTGCCTGCATGAGATCGGTCTGCTCCGTCTTAGTGGGAAGACCTGTCGAAGGACCACCGCGCATCACGTCAATGATGACGAGCGGTAACTCTGCCATAACAGCGAGACCGATTGCCTCAGACTTCAGAGCGAGACCGGGACCGGAAGTCGATGTGGCAGCCAAAGCACCACCAAACGAAGCACCGATAGCTGTACAGATGCCGGCAATCTCATCTTCAGCCTGCACCGTAGTCACTCCGAGGAATTTCAACTTGGAGAGTTCATGAAGGATGTCTGTCGCCGGAGTGATGGGATAGGAACCTAAAAAGAGTTTCAATCCCGCTTTCTCTGCTGCAGCAACAAGACCATATGCCGTAGCGACATTGCCCTTCACATCACAATAAAGACCGGGAGCCGCAGATTCGCTTTCAATCCGATAAGTAGATACGATGGTGTGTGTGTTGGCTCCATAGTTATATCCGTCAGTGATTACTTTCGTATTGGCGGCCAGCACCTCGGGTTTCTTAGCGAACTTGGAGGTAAGCATCTCAACTGCCTTTTCGATCGGGCGATTAAAGAGCCAGAAGATCAGTCCCAAGACAAAGATGTTACGGCAACGGGCAATCGACTTAGCGTCCATGCCACTATCTGCCAAACTCTCTTTCGTTGATTCGGTAATCGGCACACCAACTATCTGCACTGCATCACTAATACCCAACTCGACAAACGGATCTTCGGTCTCAAACTTAGCTTTTGCCAATTCGGATTTTACAAACGTATTGGCATCATAGATTAAGATACCATTCTTCTTCAGATATTTGACATTCTGCTTTAGGGCTGCAGGATTCATCGCAACGAGCACATCACAAGCATCGCCCGGAGTGTGGACACGCTTGCCGACATGAACCTGATAGGAAGAAACACCGCCCAACGAACCACGCGGAGCACGCATCTCTGCCGGATAGTCCGGAAATGTGGAAATCTCATTACCTAAAATGGCTGCAATCGTAGAAAAGATTGATCCGGCAAGTTGCATACCGTCACCGGAATCTCCGGAGAAGCGTACTACCACTTCCTCCTTGTCAATAATTTTAAGTTTGTCTGACATATTGCTAAAATTTACTATAAAACCACCTGAATATAAATACTTATCGGAACTTATCCGATCATAACCATATTCCTCTCTCAAATCAGCCGAACTTCTCCTTAATCAACCGAGCTAACCCCTCAGCCTTACCTAAGATGTCGGCTTTATTCTCCAAATGATCAGACTCAAAAACAAGTGCTGCTTGGAGATAATAAGGTTCGCGGAGCGCCAGATTTGTACGGATAAAATCGAGGAGCTCGTCATCAGTCTTGCTTGCGATGATAGGGCGTTTATGTTTCCCCTTGATCAATCGTCGCAGGAGTACCTCTTCGGAGGGTTTCAGATAAATGCTGACACCGGAGCGGTTGATCACCTCCATATTGTTAAAAAAGCAGGGAGTTCCACCTCCTAAGGAGATGACAGTATTCTCAAACTGTGCAGCCTCCTCCAGCGCAGCCCGTTCTCGTCGTCGGAATTCCTCCTCACCGACCTCAGCAAAGATCTCTCTGATTGTCTTGTGATATTTCCCCTCGAGCACAATGTCCAGATCGACAAAAGTCATTTCCATCGCCTGTGCCAGAGCCTTTCCCAAAGTGGTCTTGCCGGCTCCCATATACCCGATCAGAAAAACACGTTTCATAAAGATGCTGGATGTTCAATTAGTTGGGCAAATATACAGGAAATGAATGACAGAAGCAAAAAACTCCTTGCTTTTTTACCAATATCGTAACGATTTGCGTCAAAAATAGGCATTTCATATACATTTTGCAATTTTCCAAACCTATTAACACAAGCGAATGAGAAAAAATCACTATCTTCGCACTGAATAAACCCCAATCGGTCCTCAGACCATAACAACAGAGTTCACAGCCTGCTGTAATTCTTATTTCACATGAATGCCAATAAATTTTACGTCGTTTGGGTCGGAGCAGCCCCCGGTGTCTATGACTCTTGGGAGGAGGCTGAACTCCAGGTCAAAGGATACCCCGGTGCCATCTATCGCAGTTACAAAACCGAAACTGAAGCAGTAGAGGCATTCAGAGCCGGATATGACAGAGACAACCTCATAGCAGAAGTGGCAAAACAAGTCAAGCAGATGAACGAGCAGGGACGTACCATCGAGTGGCGTGCCCCCAATAGTCAAGCCACAATTGTCCCATACATCGCTGAAAGTATCGCCGTCGATGCGGCATGCAGCGGCAATCCAGGACCGATGGAGTACAGAGGAGTTCATGTCCGTACCGGCAAGGAGCTATTTCGCATCGGTCCGATGGAGGAGGGCACAAACAACATCGGAGAGTTTCTTGCCATTGTCCATGCCTTGGCATTGGAGTACAAGCAAGGGATCTCTCTCCCGATTTACTCTGATAGTAAAATTGCCCAGGGCTGGGTACGCGACAAGGCATGCAAGACCCGCATTGCTCAGACTTCAGCCAACGCACCGATATTTGACCTGATTCGCCGGGCAGAAACCTGGCTCCGAACACACTCTTTCCGCGTCCCGATCTATAAATGGGAGACCCAAGCATGGGGAGAAATCCCGGCAGACTTCGGCAGGAAATAATGAGGACTAACATAGTGGGCATAGCCCCTCAACCATTAAACCCCTCAACCATTAAACTTCTAAACCCTTAAACTCATCAACCCCTAAACCCCTAAACTCCTCAACCATTAAACCCCTCAACCATTATAAATATGAAAATCATTTGCGTTGGCATGAACTATGCTCTACATAATCGGGAAATGGGCAACCTCTCCCTCCCGGAAAATCCGACACTTTTTATGAAGCCGGACACCGCGCTCCAAAAGGAAGGCTGGCCGTTTTTCGTACCGGAGTTCTCAGAGCAGGTGGAATATGAGACCGAACTGGTCGTACGCATCAGTCGTTTGGGGCGCTGTATCCCGGAGCGCTTTGCTCACAGATATTACAACGAAGTGACTCTCGGTCTGGACTTCACTGCTCGAGATCTGCAAAAGCAACTCCGTGAAAAAGGTCTCCCATGGGAGATCTGTAAAGGCTTTGACAATTCGGCTGTAGTGGGTGAATTTGTCCGGCTCGACACCTTAGGCAAACCGATACAAGACCTACACTTCTCCATGCAACTCAACGGCGAAACGCGCCAGCAAGGGCACACTGCAGACATGCTGCACACAGTGGATCGCATCGTCTCCTATGCCAGCCGTTACTTCATGTTGAAAATCGGGGATCTCATCTTTACCGGCACTCCGGCTGGAGTGGGCACTGTCAAAGAGGGCGACCTGATCACTGCCGAACTTGAAGGGAGAAAACTATTGACATGTAAAGTGAAATAGTTTTCAGTTTCAAAAAATTATCCTATCTTTGCCGAACAAATCAGTTTCAGTCAAAAGTATTTTCACTTTCAGTTTATAAAAAGATGATAAAGCAGTTCCTTTCGGTCATGCGGCGATACATCAAGCCATACCGCAAATATCTGGTTTGGTCAGTCATCCTCAACTTCCTTTCCCAGTGGCTCAATGTCTTCTCATTTGCTGCATTGGTCCCCATCCTCAATATCCTTTTCAAGATTGACAACAAGGTCTATGAATACCAACCCATGGATCTTTCGCATATAGACAAAGATGTTTTGATCAACAATGCCTATTATGGAGTCAACTGGCTGATCAACAACAAGGGAGCACTCTTTACGCTCATCATGATGGGTCTGTTGCTCATCATCATGACCCTGCTGAAGACTGCGGGCTATTTTGCCTCTTCAGCCTGCATGGTCCCTTTCCGCACCGGTGTGGTTAAGGACATCCGCACCGATGTCTATAACAAGGTACTCAAACTCCCACTCGGCTTCTTCTCCGAAGAGCGTAAAGGCGATTTGACAGCTCGCATGAGTAGTGACGTGATGGTGGTGGAGACAGCCATAACAAGTTCGGTGGACATGTTACTCCGCAATCCGATCGCTATCATCATCTATTTCTTTGTCCTCTTCTATCTCTCTTGGGAGATGACCACTTTCGTACTGGTTATCATACCGCTGGCAGGATGGATCATGGGAAGCATCAGCCGCAAACTCAAACGTAAATCCGCATTGGCACAGGATCAGTGGGGTGAGATCATGTCTCAGCTCGACGAGACTCTGGGAGGTCTGCGTGTCATCAAGGCATTTATCGCCGAAAAGAAGATGGCTCAACGCTTTCTTCGCTCCAATGATGCGTATCGTAAGACCATGAACGAAATGGTCATCCGTCAGAGCTCTGCTCACCCGGTCAGTGAGTTTTTAGGAACTACGATCATCGTCATCGTCCTATGGTTTGGCGGTTGGCTCATCTTGGGCGATCGTGCTCCGATAGATGCTGCCATGTTTATCTTCTATCTGGTGATCCTATACAGCGTCATCAATCCGCTCAAGGAGTTTTCTAAAGCATTTTATAACGTACCCCAGGGTCTTGCCTCCATGGATCGCATTGACAAAATACTCAAAGCCGAAAGTAGCATCCAGGATCCGGCTCATCCACTCCCTCTCGATGGATTCACCGAATCAGTGGAATTTCGCGGTGTCTCATTTGCCTATACAGCAGACCGCGAGGTACTTAAAAAGATTGATCTTAAAGTACCTAAGGGGAAAACCATCGCTTTGGTCGGACAATCCGGCTCAGGTAAATCGACTTTGGTCGATCTTATCCCGCGCTATCATGATGTAACCGGAGGAGAGTTGCTCATCGATGGCAAAAATGTCCGCGATGTCACTTTGACTTCTCTCCGATCTCTGATCGGCAATGTCAATCAAGAGGCAATACTTTTTAACGACACATTCTACAACAACATCACTTTCGGTGTAGAAAATGCTACGATGGAGGAGGTGATCACTGCTGCCAAGATAGCCAATGCTCACGACTTCATCATGGAGAGCGAACAGGGTTATGACACGATGATCGGAGATCGTGGAGGTCGCCTCTCGGGAGGACAGAGACAACGCATCTCCATAGCGCGAGCCATCCTGAAAAATCCTCCCATCCTCATCCTTGACGAAGCTACTTCGGCACTCGATACAGAGTCCGAGCGTTTGGTGCAGGAGGCACTGGAGCGGCTGATGAAGTCTCGCACGACGATCGCTATCGCACACCGTCTTTCCACGATCAAGACTGCTGATGAGATATGCGTAATGCACGAAGGTCGCATCGTGGAGCGCGGTACTCATGACGAACTTCTTGCTCTCGGAGGCTACTATAAAAAGCTCAACGATATGCAAAGCCTTTAACGATATTTCACATTTATCGGTATTCCCCTCTTGACTTCGGCTTCCAGAGGTTGTATCTTTGCAGCTGTTGAATGAGAGTTGAAGTGTTTAAGAACACGCCCATTGGCTTGAAGAATTAAGAGGTGGCGCAGGCTGAAAGCCTAACCACAAGGTTATTACCACATATATCAAAAATATTAGCGAGGATAGACGAATTATTGATCTATCCTTGTCTTATACTGATATAGGTAGACGCATATTATAACCCCCAATAAAATGTATATCTATGTCAACAAAAAACAAAAACGCCTCTCGTGATGCAATTCGCGAACGAGTTATCAAGGATTATTTGGAGAATCATTTCACGATT
>JAZNGG010000053.1:0-36477 GCA_045576355.1 Bacteroidales bacterium | reverse complement strand
GTTGAGGGGTTTAGGGGTTTAAGCCCATCGCCATCGCCAACGGCCATAGTGGACGCAGTCCCACCCATCGCCAACAGCCTAAGAGGGGCACAGCCCCCGCCATAGTTAATTATTAATATTGTTATGAAAATAAAAGAGATTTTGACACTGACCTTCATAGGTATGCTATTTACACCTCTGTTTTCACAGACGTGGAGAGAGGTCAAAAACGATCCTCGCTATTATGTAGGAGAGGGCTATGGCGTCACCCTTAAGGAGGCCGATGATCATGCTTTGGCCGACATCATCTCGCAGATTTCTGTCAAGATTTCCTCCGAAGGAGAAAAGTCCGATCACACGATCCTTGAGCAGGGGGGAGAGAAAGTCTCTTCGACCATCTCTTATGAAGCAAAAATCAAGACCTACTCTAATGCCACATTAAACAATACGCAACGAGAGATTATCCAAAACGAGCCGGATGCGCACGTCGTACGCTGGATATTGAAATCGGAAGTCGCTAAAATATTTAAAGCGAGGGAAAATAAAATCCGCGAATTTGTCGATGCCTCCATCCGTAGCGAACAGAAAGGGCAGATTGACAATTGCCTTAAATATATCAGCTGGGGCAATGCCTTATTGTCCACGTTGCAATCTCCCGATACCCTCCGTTATGTAGATGGTCAAGGCCAATCACATAATTTGTCGGTTTGGCTCAATGAGCGCGTCGATCAGATCCTTCGATCGATCCATATTTCAGTATTAAAACGAAGTGAGGACGATGTACAGCTCAGTTTTACCTATGCCGGCCATCCTGTCTCCAGTTTGGAGTTTACCTATTTCGATGGCCGTGATTGGAGTTCGAGTGCCTGTGCCAAAGAGGGCGTCGGCATCCTTGAGTTGGCTCCCGGCTTTGTTTCATCTGCATATCAGCTCAAAATAGAGTACGAATATCGTCAGCAGTCTCACGTCGATAAGGATGTTAAAGATGCCTATGAACTCCTTTCAGCTCAGTCCATTAAGTCTGCCTATAAAAATGTTCCTTTAGCAGAGCCGTCTGATCGAGCCGATGCACCGGTGGTCGCCTCTGTTACCACATCCGAAAATGCCACTGCTTCTTCTTACACCACGATCCCGCAAGAGGTTTTTCGCAAGCCGGAGTTGTTAACGGACGATGCCGTATACCGCTCTGTCCTCAACGAATTGGTGCAGCAGATTAGCCGACGTCAATACACCGGATTGCAGCAGCTCTTCACGACGGAGGGATATGACATCTATACCCGCCTCATCGGTTATGGCAAGGCCACCCTTGTCGGCGAACCTAAATGTGCCTTTTATTCTTTCGGTCAGCGGGTCATCGCTCGCGGCTTGATGATGTCCTTTTCATTTGAAAATGGGTTGCATAAGCGATTCATCGAGGAGGTGGTCTTTACGTTCGATGCCGATCGCAAGATTGAGAACATTGCCTTCGGTCTCGGCCAAACTGCCGCAGATGACATCCTCGGCAAAGGGGTATGGCCTGAGAAGGCTCGCATGGCGATCATGCAATTTCTCGAAAATTATAAGACAGCCTATGCTTTGAAGCGATTAGACTACATCGAGGGCATTTTCGATGAGGATGCTGTCATCATCACCGGCACGGTAGTCAAACGCGCTCCCAAGGGGGATGACTCCAATAATATCTATCTGAAAGACGAGATCGTCAAGTATAGCCGCTACAATAAGCGTAGCTATCTGCAGCATCTGCGCAAGAGTTTTCAGAGCAAGGAGTATATCAATCTTCGCTTTGCAGACAATGACATAAAGAGGATGGGTAGAGGTGGTGACCTGTATGCCATACAGATCTCACAGGAATATTATTCTTCCAACTATGGAGATAAAGGCTATCTTTTCCTGATGGTTGATATCAACGATCCCGAGGCACCTATCATTAAGGTCCGTACATGGCAGCCGGAAAAAGATCCGGAGTTTGGCATTTATGGTCCCGAGCATTTCCGATGATCTTCTCCCTCGCAGTTTTTTTCTATTTTCCCTTTCGAAGCGAACACAAAGACCTTCGCGCAGATTTCAGAATACATTCGTGCAAAAAACGCCCCCCCCTCATGCCCATCCGTTCACTATTCCTCATCGTACTTCTCCTTTGCTCCATTTTCCCCATGTCGGCACAGAGCATTGTGATTTCAGACTTTCGTCTGGCAGAGAATGATCTCACTGCCAACACGCATGGGACGATGTTATATGACTTTAATGGGGAGAAATGTGCGCTCATTAAGGTCGAGACCACGCATAGTGGATTTACGTTTGATGCAGGTATGTTGGGGGTGGTCAAGACAGAGCAAAAGCCGGGAGAGATTTGGCTATATGTCCCTGAAAGAGTAAAACGTCTTACCATTGCACATCCTACTTTTGGCATTCTCAGAGATCAGGATCTTGGTCAATCGGTACAAAAGGGGAGAACCTATATCTTAAAGTTGGTTGTTAGCAGAGGCGCTTCCGAAGAGCTGCCCGGCATATCTTATGCCACAATGATGTCAGATACAGATCCGTTGCAACCCGGCTGGATCAACGAGGCGTTAGAGAAAGGATACTGGATGGGGGTCTCTTTGCCGACCATCAATCGCGTGGAAGCCCGAAAGTCTGCGCTGATGAATGCTCTGCTTCATTACGTTTTTTACGAAGGGGCAGGACAATTGAACTTGACTTGTCATACGGATCAGGAGAGTAAAGAGTCAGCCCAAAGCTACAATATAAAAACCTCTTTTGAGGAGATCGCTAAGGTCGTTTTATCCGGTTTCGTAGTGGAGGTGGTCAATGAATATTATAACGCTAAAGGCGAATATTTTGTCTTGTGTAAAATCGGCCGTCATGCAGAGAGTGAAAATGCTCTGATCTTCTCCCGCCTCTCAGAGGATAAGGGAGACAGAGGAAAGATCACTTTCCAGTCTGCTATGAAAGTGGATGGAGCCGAGTATGCGGTCAATTATTCATACACCTATGATGCCCATGGAGGCTATTATCACATAGATTCTAACCAGGAGGTGTATGGGGACGATTCCTTAATGATCTATCCGCAGATGGGACAGCAGACTACACCTCCGTCTAAAGCTCTTTTCCTCTTGTCCCAGTTTGCCGTTTTGCCTATCGTAGCCAAGAGTTATCAGGTGCGGTCTGTAAGCATGATGTCAGAGAGCAATGGAGAGACTACGTTTCAAGCTTCAGCAAGTTATCTGGCACGAGGGGAAATGTTTCCTTTCCGGATTCAGTTTGATTTCTCCGAGACTCAACAGGCACGCCCCTATTTAGGTGTTTTAACCTCCGGCAGGTGGAGCGAAGAGAAGAGTTTCGTGGATGCTTTTGCTTCATTTGCACAGGAACTGGAGCATCGTCCACAAATGTTCGTTAAGTCAGCAGCACTTTATAATGCGTTTGTCATCATTGCCTCTCTTCGGAAAACCAATGTTTCAAGCGTGATAGAATCCTTTTCAGATGAAACTCCCGGAAGTAATGTCATGGATTCTAATTCTGATAGTACAATTTCAGATTTCAGTGTCCGATGGTTTGAGGAGATGCCCGATGAGGATCCGGGTGATGCGAAAAAACGTTCTCGCAAGCGTTCCGCTAAAGAGAGCGTTATAAAGCATCCCGGTGTGTTTGTGCAATTGGAAGATATAGATCTGTAGTTTTTTCTATTGTTTTTCAAAAATTTATATTACTTTTGTGCCGCGTCTTCGGATGCATTTATACCCATAGTCTATTTTTACGATAATTATCGATATTATTATGAAACAGCGTTTGCTTGCCCTTTGGGGGATTCTGTTTTTCTCTGTTCTTTCCCTCTCGGCGCAGGGCATTGTGGTTACCGACTTTTATCCGGCGGAAAATGATCTGACTGCCAATACACACGGCACGACCGTCTATGACCAAAACGGCGAGAAGTGTGCCCTCATCAAGGTGGAGACCACGCAGCGGGGCTTTACATTTGATGCCGGCATGCTGGGCGTTTCCAAGACGGAAGAGAAGATCGGGGAGATATGGGTCTATGTTCCCGAGTCGGTGAAGCGACTTTCGATTTTTCATAAAGATTTGGGTGTCCTTCGCGATCATGACCTCGGTATGTCCGTGAAAAAGGGGCGCACCTACATCCTGAAACTCACCACCGGCAGAGTGGAGACCGTGGTGCAGCAGACTGTGATGTCACAGTTTCTGGTCTTTGCTGTCGAGCCTGCCGATGCGGTAGTCCGCGTCAATGGCGAGCCGTGGATTGTCGAAGCCGGTTATGCGCAGGACTTTGTCAAGTTTGGCACCTATAACTACACGGTCGAAGCCCCCGATTATCATCCCACCTCCGGGACGGTCACCGTCAATAATCCCGACCAAAAAGAGGAGGTTCGTGTGGCTCTGCAGCCTGCCTTCGGCTGGATAGAGGTGTAGGGAGATGAGACGACGACCGGAGCCATGGTCTATGTCGATAACAAACCCGTGGGGCAGGTGCCGGTAAAGTCCGGACGTTTGTCGAGCGGCAGCCATCGGGTGATGGTGGTCAAAGATATGTATAAGTCCTTTGAGCAGACGATCGAAGTGACAGACAATGCCGTTGCAACCTGTAATCCCACTTTAACAGCCAACTTCGCCGAAGTGCAACTCACGACCGATGCCGCAGCAGAGATTTGGGTCAATGGCGAGCGCAAGGGTGTAGGGTCGTGGAGTGGCAGATTGGGAAGTGGCGAATATTTGATGGAGACCCGCCGCGAAAACCACCGCCCGCAGAGTGTCGTACATCACGTAGCCCCGGCTGCCGGTGTACAGCGGCTGGAACTTACAGCCCCGACCCCGATCTATGGAGGCCTCTCCATCTCTGTGACCCCGAGCAATGCCGAGGTCATTATGGATGGCACCTCGGTGGGGCAGACCCCGCTCTTTATGCAGCGAGTTTTGATCGGTCACCACTCGCTCACGTTGAAGAAGTCGGGCTATGGTGATTACCACACCGAGGTGAATGTCACTGAGGGACAAATCGCAACAGTGGGGGGCAAGATGCAGGATGCCGTAGAGGTGCAATTTACGAGCAATGTCCCCGGTGTAACGTTAAAAGTAGATGGCATCGAGGTCGGACCTTCACAGGGCAGTTACTCTCTCGCCTATGGCCGTCATCGCCTGGAGATGACGGCAGAGGGTTATCAGCCCTTCTCGCGCGAGATTGAGGTGAGTGATGCTGCCCGCTCGTTTGCTTTAAAGATGGAGAGCCTTTTCGGAAACCGGACCTTTACCGTGAACGGTGTTACCTTCACGATGGTGGCAGTGAAAGGAGGTACTTTCCAGATGGGTGCGACCTCTGAGCAAAAGAAATTTTATAAAGATGAGCAGCCTGTCCATAGTGTCACCCTGAGCGATTACTATATTGGCGAAACCGAAGTGACGCAGGCTCTTTGGACGGCAGTTATGGGAAGCAATCCATCTTATTACAAAGGGGATAATCTTCCGGTGGAGAGTGTCTCTTGGGATGATTGCCAGACCTTCATTCGCAAACTGAATCAGTTGACGGGAGCGACTTTCCGCCTCCCGACCGAAGCGGAGTGGGAATATGCTGCCCGCGGCGGTAATAAATCTCGCGGTTATCAATATTCAGGAAGCAATAATTTGAATGATGTTGCTTGGTACACAAGTAACTCCGGAAGTAAGACCCATGCCGTGAAGACGAAGCAACCTAACGAATTGGGACTTTATGACATGAGTGGCAACGTTTATGAATGGTGTCAGGATTGGTATGGCAGTTATTCGAGCAGAGCTCAGACGAATCCTACGGGACCCTCTTCGGGGTCTAACCGCGTGAACCGTGGCGGTAGCTGGGGCCGCAACGCGAGGGGCTGTCGCGTCTCCAATCGCGGCAGCGGCACGCCCGTCAACCGCTTCTATAACCTCGGCTTCCGCCTGTCTTTTTAGTTTCTTCTCAAAAATAGAAAAAAGATAATATAGCGTAAGCGAAACAAATCAGAAAGCGCAGCGACAGAAGTCGCGAGCAGCGAGCCGCCCCGATATAGGGAGCGCGAAAAAGCGCGACCGAAAGGGGCGGCGAGATATAATTTGCATTTAGGATTTATTAACGCGCGAATGTAATCTAAATATGGCAATTTAACACACGTAAGGAAGGTCTTTGCTTCCCTCTTGCTTGTTCTAAATCCGTTAACATATATTGCCATCGCCATAGCCATAGCCATTGCCATAGAGAGTAGCCTCGTGATGCAACACGCGTACCCTCGTTGTTCGATGAGCGTACCCTCGTTGGCCCACATGCCTACGCTCGTTGCATCACAAGGCTACGCTCGTTTTGCCGGGCAACTCCCGGCTTCACCGGGAAAACCCCGTTTCCAACCGCTTATAAATAACATTTAGCGAGGAGAAGATCCTGTCGATCTCTCCTCGCTAAACGATGTATGACCCCTAAGTGGGCTATAAATATATCACTTCAGCCTTTGGGGCTGTAAAGCGTCGATAAAAACGAAACATTATATCGAGTGCAAAGATACAACATTGGGAAGCCGATGTCAAGAGTTTTCCCTGAAAATTTGTAGCTTCGCGATATTCTGATTATCTTTGCCCGTAATTATGTGCCGCAAAGAAAAAAAGATCGCCATCGTGACCTGGATAGGGTGGGGGAATTTCGGTACGAGCCTCCAGTCTTATGCCCTGCATCAGACCCTTACGCTGATGGGGCATGAGGTCTCCATCCTGCTGAAGTACAGCGTGGTCAATGGGCTAAAAGCCCTCATGCGTAAACTCCTCCCCGCCGCCGTGCAGCAGTGCCGCATCGGGAGGTGGCTGCGTGACAGCCGCGTTGCGTCGCTCGACCGACAGCCCGCAGGGGGGAAGTTGCTCCGCTTTCATGGCGAGTGTTACGACATTCGACCCTATTATAGGCTCCTGCCGCAGCCTTGGCTCCGCCGCAAGGTGGATCTCTATCTGACGGGGAGCGACCAGATATGGAATACGTATTTCTCCTATGACCCCCTCTATTTTCTCACCTTCGCCGGTGACCGCAAGCGCGTAGCCTATGCCTCGTCGCTCGGCGTCGCATCGGTACATCCCCGTCATGCCGCCCGGGTGAAACGCGCCCTGCAAGCTTTTGCGCACATCGCAGTGCGTGAGGAGACGGGAGCGGAAGTGCTGCGCCGGCTCACCGGGAGGGAGGACATCCGCACGGTGCTCGACCCCACGCTGCTCCTCTCGCGCGAGGCGTGGAGTGCGATGGCTGCCGGGGCAGAGGTGGAGATAGAGCTGCCGGAGCGTTATGTGCTGGCCTACTTCGTGGGCGATCGTCCCCACTATGCGTCGCAACTGCAGTCGGTGATGCACGACCTCGGTGTCGATCGCGTCATCGTCCTGCCCGCCTATGAGCGGGTGATGGCTTCACCCGACGGTGTGACTCGGGAGGTGGCTGTCGAGGGAGCAGAGGTCTATCGGCAGGCTGCGCCTCGGGAGTTTGTCCGGCTGGTGGAGGGGGCAACGGCGGTGTGCACCGACTCGTTTCATGCGGTGTGTCTCTCGATGATCTTTGAGAAGGACTTTGTCGTGACGAAGCGTTTTGCGGATGGAGACAAGCTCTCTCAAAACTCCCGCATCTATGACCTGCTGCGGCGCTTCGGACTGCTGTCCCGGATCTGTGACGATGCCGTGGAGAGTGCATCGACCGCCCGGGGAGAGGCAGGACGATGGAGCGAGCACATCGACTACACGCAGGTGACGCCCCGGATGGAGGCGGCCCGTGAGGAGAGCCTGGCATATCTGAAAAAGAGTATTGAAGAGTGACTTTATATATGAATAACCCAACCCACCGACATCGACCGACGGAGATCTGCAGCGAGGATGCCTGCACCGGGTGTGCCTCTTGCGCTGCTGTCTGTCCTCTCTCTTGCATCACGATGCAGGACGACAGGACAGGGGTGTCGCGCCCGGTGATCGACAGTGAGCGATGTGTGGGTTGCGGCAAGTGTGTCACGACCTGTCCCAATCACCGCGATGAGTCGGCGCTGCTGCTCTCCTCGCGTGCCTGTTATGCCTCGTGGCGGACCGATGCTCACCGCCGGAGGAAATCGGCATCGGGAGGCATCGCCTCTCTCCTCGCCGAACATGTTGTGGCGCACGGCGGTGCCTACTATGCCACACGCTATGACGAACAGCTCGTCCCGAGGGTGATGTGTGCCACAACAGAGGAGGAGTTGCCCCGATATCGGGGATCCATTTATGCCCAAAGCATCTTCGACCGCGACACTTATCATGACATCCTCCACACGTTGCAATCCGGCCGGCGGGTCCTTTTTGTAGGGACACCGTGTCAGGTGGCAGGTCTGAAAAGCTATCTGGCAGAACAGGGTGGCAAAGAGGTAGAAGTATGGGCAGGGCTGCTGATCACTGCCGACCTGCTGTGTCACAGAGGTGTCCCGACGCGCTACTTCACCGACGAACTCGCTTATCTGAAAAAGCGACATGGCTGGGAACGCGTCACGGAGGTGAGGTTTCGCAGCAATGACCCTTACGACTATCGTTTTACCGTCTGGGACGGTGAGCGCCTGCTGCAGAACAGGTCGGGCTATTGCAGCCCCTATCTCGCCTCTTTTATCCAAGGGATATCCTTCAGAGAGTCTTGTTATGCCTGCCGCTATGCTCAGGTGCAAAGGGTGGCAGACATTACGCTGGGCGACTTTATGGGGCTGGGGAGCCGCGAGCCGGTCGATTTTGATAAGCATCATGTCTCGTTTGTCTCTCTCAATTCGGAAGTGGGAGAGGCGCTGTGGCAGGAGGTCGTGGAGGGGCATCCCGAGTTGGAAGTGAGAGAGAGGGACTATGCCGAGCGTCAGAGCTATCCCTACTCCTTGCTGCGCCCTTATCCGAGACATCCGAAGCAGCGTGCGTTTCGCCGGCGAGTGGGCATATCTCCTTTCCCCAAGGCTATTCGCCGGACGATGGCGTTCAAATTGTGGCGCAGCCGCATGTGGGAAATCTACAGGACAAACGTCCGACGCATTAAACAGATATTGCAACGATAAGATAACAAACTTTTATAAAACAATACTTGAAACATGACTGCACGACCTAAGGTGAGTGTCATAGTCCCGGTCTATAATGCCGGCAGGCAGCTGCGCAAGTGCCTCGATGCTCTGGTTTATCAGACACTGGAGGAGATCGAGTTTGTCGTGATCCTCGATGCTCCGACCGACGGAAGTGATCGGATCGTGGAGGAGTATGCTGCGCGTGACCCGCGGTTTGTCGTTCTGCGCAACGAGGAGAACCTGCACATCGGTGAGAGCCGTAATCGGGGACTGCAAGTGGCTCGCGGCGAGTATATCGGCTTCAGCGATCATGATGATGACTGTGACCCGACGATGTTTGAGAAACTCTATCGGGCTGCAGCATCGGCAGAGGCTGATGTCTGTGCCAGCCATCTTTTGTTTCGGTTTCAGGATCATGATGAACTCTATCCTTTCCCCTCTCCGCTGGAGGTGGATGAGGCTACGGCAGCCATAATCCTTTCTCCGCCTCTGGAGAAAGATACACCCTCTTATGGCAACATCAAGAGTGTGTGGCTCCACCTCTTCAGAGCCTCTTTCCTGAGGGAGCATCATATAAGATTTGTCGATACACGACGGGTCTCCATGGAGGATATATTCTTTTGTGCAGAGGTCTATCTCTCCCGACCGAAAGTGACATTGTGCCCACAGCCGCTCTACCACTGGTGGCAGGATGCAGCCTCCACATCGCATAAGTATGCCTACTACAGCGTCAGCACGGTGAGACAATTTTTAGAGGCTCTCTATGAGGTGATCGATCGCAAAGGACGCCTTCAGGAGTTCGGGCAGGAGTTGTTTATGTGTAGTGTGATGCGTCTTTATACGGCATATCGTAAGGAGTGGGCAGAACATCGTTTCGGTGCCTTCGCTCGTTTCAGGAGGGGGATGGCCTCTTCCGAATCTCTTCGGAAAGTCTTTCTCCGTTTTGACCGAGATGCCTTGTCCCGTCTGCCGTGGACGAAACGACTCTTTTATCATTGGGTATTGAAACCTGCAATTTTAAGTCGCCATGGAGAGAATGAGGAAAAGTGAGAAGGCTCATGAGAGACCTCTGTTTACGATCGTAACGGTCGCTTATAATGCCGAGAAAGGGATCGAGCGAACGATCTGCTCGGTGGCAGAGCAGAGATTTGAGTCTGTGGAGTATATAGTCATAGACGGGGGGAGCACAGATGCCACCCTCGACATCATAAAACGTCATGAAGCGGACATCGACCTATGGATCTCCGAGAAAGATCGGGGCATCTATGACGGCATGAATAAAGGTATCATGCGAGCCACCGGTCGGTATCTCCTTTTCCTGAATGCGGACGACACACTGGTGGATGAGGGGGTATTGCTCAGACTGGCACAATCCCTGGAAGATGGGGAGGAGCCGGATGTCATGTATGGCAGATGGCGACTGGAGACTGAACATGGGGCATATCCCGGAGCTCCGCTCGACATCGCACAACTGCCCCGCCGGTGGTGTCTCTGTCATCAAGCCACGTGGGTCAAAACAGAACTGCTGAGGCAACATCCGTTTGACTTGACCTATAAATATGTGGGTGATTTCGAACAGATTTCCTCGCTCTATATCGCCGGCTATAAGTTTAAGTATGTGGACGTAGAGATTGCCCTTTTGCCGATCCACTCGGGTACGACTTTTGACCATTTTGAAGCCTCTACGCGTGAGCACTATGCCGTCTTGAGGAAAAGGGGTCTATGCGGCCGATTTGACTTGCAGTGGATGCTGCTGAGAAAACGTGCCGTGAGATGGATGAAACGAATCTTGCCGGAAGCCTGGTCGAATGCTTTTTTCGCGTTTCTGGCAAAATATTATAAAGTGATGTGAGCCGTATGAAAGTCTCTGTTATTGCTCCAGTGTATAATGTCGCCGACTATATCGTCGAGATGGTGGATGCATTGATCCATCAGACACTGCCTGCCTCAGAGTGGGAGTTGATTCTGGTCGATGACCATGGGCAGGACGACAGCATAGAGAGAGTCCGGCAACACATCGGGAGCCTCGGCAGCAGTGCTCATATCAAGGTGGTGGAGACTCCGGTCAATAGCGGTCCGGGGGTGGCTCGAAACGTCGGTATTGATGTGGCTCAGGGGGAGTATGTCGCTTTTATAGATAGTGATGACCTCGTCCACCCCGAGATGCTCCAGACCCTGCTGGAGGCAGCAGAACGGGGGGAAGCAGAGATCTGTCAGTGTGAGATCTCTTACTACGGTGGAGCGAAAGACGGAGCGGTGGTGGCCAATCCTTTATTGCCGTCGGGTGTTTTTACCGAGGATGAGAAACGATCTTATCTGGTCTCTTTTAAGACATTTAGTGTCACCTATCTCTATCGTAGAGATTTTTTAGAGCGACATCATCTGCGATTTCCTGCAGGAAGAAGTTGTGAAGACACAAACTTCCTGGTTAAAGTGCTCCTATGTGCTACACGTGTCGCCTCGGTGGCAGAGCCGTTTTATCGCTATCGGATCCGTCCGGCATCGCTCACGACCTCGCAGGATGCAGATCGTTGGCGACAAAAAGCGGAAGCGTTTGACACGTTGATGGCAGAAGTGCGGGCTCGGGGTCTATATGAGGCATACAGAGAGGAGATGGATTATATCTATCTGAAGAAGTCGTATATGGTCGGTGCGTTAAATTATCTCTCCAACGTTTCGGATGCGAAGGTTGCCGTCCTGAAGGAGATGCAGAGCATTTTGCACGCACAAGTGCCGCACTGGAAAAATAATTCTTATCTGCATCGGTCTCTGAAATATCGGCTGCTGATGGAGATTCTGACTCATCCGGGCAAATTAACTTTAAGCCTTTTGTCCCGGTTATTACGAAGGATGCATCCGGCATTATGATGGCCGGCACAAATAAATATGACATCGAGAATAATAATAAATTTTTAAATATCAGTATAGTATGAATTGCTTTTTACGAAAAACATGGCCTTATCTTTTGGCTGTAATCGTCTTTGTCGCAGTCGGATGTATTTATATGTCTCCGGAGCTGGATGGGAAAGTCATTGGGGCTAATGACACGGTTCAGGCTACTTCTGCAGTACAGGAATCAGTGAAGTATCGGGAAGATACGGGAACGACAACATGGTGGAATGGAGCCATGTTTTCCGGTATGCCCAATTTTCAGATTGGTGGATACTCTTATCAAGCCGACAGGTGGATGCGCCCATTCAAGAAATTGTTTTATCAGGGTCATCAAAGTGCTATCGCGATAGTAATACTCTATTGCCTGGCATTTTATGCGCTCCTTTGTTCGATGAAGGTCAATCGATGGCTGGCCATCGTGGGGGCTTTGGCCATCGCGTTTTCTTCTTATTTCTTTATAATTATTGCGGCAAGACACAACACGAAAACTTCCTCTTTGGCGATGATGACGCTGGTGATCGCCGGGTTTTATCTGATCTATAGGAAAAAGTATGGCATCGGCATGATACTGACGATGTTATGTACGGCTGCCGGTTTGTATCCCCACCCGCAGATGGCATATTATCTTTGCCTGGTGATCGGATTCTTTTTTATGGCAGAACTGTGGATACATTTAAAGGCAAAGCAAATCAAACAATTTTTAGCCAAGACAGCCATCTTTGCGTTTTCTTTTGTTGTCGGAGCCGGAACAGGAACTGCAGCTATGTTTGCCAACATGGAATATGCTTCGCAAACGATGCGTGGAGGGCATTCTGATTTGGCTAAGGAGAAAGATGCTTCCAATCGTACTGCCGGACTGGATTTGGACTATGCCACTGCGTGGAGTTACGGCATCGATGAGTCATTGACATTTCTGGTGCCCGACTTTATGGGAGGAAGTTCTAACTATCCGGTAGGGAAGGAATCTGAACTCTATAAGACGATGGTCAAAAAGGGGGTGGATCGTCGCACTTCAGAGCAGTTTTGTCAGTCGGTGCCGACCTATTGGGGCGAACAACCCTTTACTGCCGGTCCGGTTTATATGGGAGCAATCGTATGTTTCCTTTTTGTCTTAGGGTTATTTATAGTCAAAGGTCCCTATAAATGGGCATTGCTGGCTGTAACTCTGCTTTCGGTTTTCCTTTCGTGGGGACACCACTGGATGGGATTGACACACTTCTTTTTTGATTATTTCCCGATGTATAATAAATTTCGAGCGGTATCTTCTATACTCGTTATCGCCGAAATAACTGTCCCGCTGTTGGGCTTCCTGGCTCTGAAGCAATTATCTGATGCCAAAGATAAGAATGCGGAGCCTCTGTCTCAAGAGCAAGCAGGGACATCAACAAAATGCAACCTGAAATTAGTCTATTGGGCTGCCGGTATAACGGGTGGACTGGCTTTGTTCCTGGCGCTTTTCGGAACATCACTCTTCTCTTTTGTTTCTCCCAATGATGAGCGAATGTTTGCTCAGATCCCCGAGTGGCTGGGTGATGCCATTATTATGCAGAGAGAAAGTATGTTTGTGTCAGACGCCTGGCGCTCGTTGGGCTTTATTGTGGCTGCAGCTCTTCTGGTCATCGCTTTTATAAAGGTCAGAAATATGAAGACTTCTGTCTTTGCTCTTTTATTGGGCGTTTTGGTGATGGCAGATATGTGGCCCGTCAATAAACGATATATGAATGATGATGCTTTCTCAAAGAAGAAAAATTTTGAAAGTGCATTTAAGATGCAGCCTTATGAGAAGCAAATTTTACAGGATAAAGATCCCCATTACAGAGTCTTTAATTTGGCTGTAAATACGTTTAATGATGCACGCACTTCTTATTATCTGAAATCTATCGGAGGTTATCATGCTGCCAAATTGCGTCGTTATCAGGATATCATCGACGAGCATCTCTCCAAGATGAACTGGAAAGTGATAAATATGCTCAATGCGAAGTATATCATTGTCCCGGATAAATCCGGTGCTCCGGTGCCACAGCTCAATCCGAATGCGATGGGCAATGCATGGTTTGTCGATTCGTTGCTCGTTGTCAATACTCCTAACGAAGAGAGCGATGCACTGCGCCATTTAGACCTCTCCACAACGGCTGTCCTGGATAAACAATTCGCCTCGCACGTAGAAGGATGGACATTGCAACATGATTCGACTGCCCATGTACGATTGACTCAATATGCTCCCGGCTCATTGAAGTATGATGCTGTTGCCTCACTGCCGGGCACAATAGTGTTTAGCGAGATCTATTATCCGGATGGATGGCAAGCTACGGTCGATGGAAAACCGGTCGATCTTTATCGGGTGAACTACGTATTGCAAGCCCTTAATATCGAACCCGGTACGCACCAAATCCATTTGGAGTTTCATCCTAAAAGCATTGATAAAGGAAATCTTGTCTCAATGATTTTTGTCGTGACAATGTATCTTACGATTTTGATAATTATCGGTCGGGGAATTTGGACATTGTGGCAAAGAAAAAGGAGGGGAATATGGCCTAATCGACCCTCGCAGGTCATGGATGATTTAAACTGATGATTATGCATTCGAAATATATTATTATTTTAGGTGTAGCCTATCCCTATCGTGGCGGTTTGGCAGAATTTAACGAACGCCTTGCCCGGGAGTTCATCTCCGAAGGACATCGGGTGGAACTCGTTACATTCACGTTGCAATATCCTTCTTTCTTATTTCCGGGTAAGACTCAGTATTCTGATTCTCCGGCTCCAACGGATTTGAAGATAGAACGTAAAGTAAATTCGGTCAATCCGATCAATTGGATATCTATCGGTAAGGAATTGGCAAAACGCAAAGCAGATCTCATTATTATCCCTTACTGGTTGCCTTTTATGGCTCCATGCTTTGGGACGATCGCATATTGGGCTAAAAGAAATCACCACACGAAGGTCATCTCGCTGATTCATAATTTAATACCTCATGAAAGGAGTGTGGTGGATAAACTATTGTCCACCTACTTTATGAGACATATAGATGCAGGTGTCACGATGTCTAAATCTGTTTTAGATGCAGTAAAAGACTTTCATGTCAAAAGGCCCTGTAGTTTCAGTCATCATCCGCTGTATGATAGTTTTGGCGAGGCTGTGGAGCGAGGTGAGGCTTGTGAGTATCTCAAGTTAGACCCCTCATATCGTTATTTGTTGTTTTTCGGATTGATCAGAGATTATAAAGGCTTGGATTGGCTAATCTCGGCATTTGCCGATGAGCGTTTGAGAAACAGAAATTTGAAGTTGATTATTGCCGGAGAATTTTATAATCAAGGGCAATTTTTTACCGATTTGGCTAAGAGACTGGGTGTCTATGACGACATTGTCTGGCGTACGAATTTTATCCTTGACGAAGATGTGAGGTATTATTTTGCTGTGCCGGATTTGGTCGTTCAGCCCTATAAGACTGCAACACAAAGTGGTGTGACAAAAATAGCCTATCATTTCGAATGTCCGATGCTGGTCACTGATGTCGGGGGACTCTCTGAGATAGTTCCGGATGGTAAAGTCGGAGTTGTGGTTCAGCCTTCTGTAGATGCTGTTGCTGATGGGTTAGTGAGATTTTTTGACAATCCGCAAATCGACTATCAGAAAGGATTGAGAGAAGAAAAACAAAAGTACTCGTGGGAAAAAATGACTAAAACTTTTTTCGAAGTGTACGATCGAATATAAAGGAGCTCCGCTCCGCTATGGCTTATGGCTATGGCAGAAGGCTTATTTAGTTGAGGAGTTTAGGGGTTTAGGGGTTTAGGGGTTTAGGGGCTTCGCCCTGCTATGGCTTATGGCTATGGCAGATGGCTTATTTAGTTGAGGAGTTTAAGAGTTTAGGGGTTTAGGGGCTTTGCCCAGCTATGGCTATTGGCTTTTTTCTTTTACCTTTCAGTTATCCACTTTGCTCTTTGCTTAGATCCCGAACCATCGGGAAGGGAGCCATTTGATTTTTTCTATGCACCTGCACATAATCAAACAGATGAAAAGGGTGATAGCGGCATTGAAAAGAGGAGCTATATATAATCCGGCATTTAAAAGAGACTCTGATATGCCGGAAGAAGAGAGACGTAAGAAGATTTGCTGTGTCAAAAGGGAAATGGCTGATAGAGGCATCAGATGTGATAAGTAGAACGTATAACTATATCTGCTTAAAGGGAGTACATACTTCGCATTATCTTTAGGAATTGAATATGATTTAAGCCACAATATCAGGCCGGAAATTTGAAAGATTTCTAAAATGCAAAAATTACGATCTGTCCATGTCAAAACCGCTAACCTTATGAGGGCAAAACTCCAAAAAAGGATCATTCCATAATTATGGTTATACTTCTCGTTTCTGAAATAATGCATCAGATAATACCCCAATAAGAAATAACCTATGAAATGATAGCCTCCTTTGTCAAAATAGTTTATAATAGACCATTGACTTCCTACATCCTTTAGAATTATCCATATCAGCCATAGGTACAAACCATACTTAATCACGGACTTTGCATCCTGCAATTGTATAACACGCTGGATGAAAGGTGTCATCAGATAAATTCCCATTAAGTAAAACACAAACCAGTGAGAACTGTTTATTTTTCCTTCCAGGAAATAGGGGATGATTTGTTTGAAAAAATCAGACCAACTCTGAATCTCAGGGTATTTATGCATTAAAAACGAGACAATATACATGATGCTTCCCCAAAGCAAGAACGGAAGAAGAATGCGCTTACATCTTTTCTGTAAAAAATCCTTTATCGGAAGCAATCTTCCCCCTAAAAGCAGCGCTCCTGAAGCAGCAAAGAAGAGAGGAACATCAATCGTAGTAAACACTTTATAAAAGCGATATACCCAACCGGTGGACGGAACATCTAAATCTAATAAGGATGCAGCATGATGGATGAAAACTAAAACAATGGCAATAGTTTTGATCAAATCTATGGAGAGGTTCCGTTCGGCAGGAAACTTACTCGAGTTATATGCTTGTTTCATTAATGGATTATAAAGTGATGAGTTAAGTAATTATCTAATTGGGAATACAAAGGTATGTATTAAATTTTATAAAACTATTTTTCATAAGTGTATTTCTTATTTATCTTTCTAAAAATTTGTCTATTTGGTATTTTCTATTCATATTTGCATTCAGATATAAATGAGTTTGTATCGTCACTTATATATTGATCCGATAGTTCCTGTAAGGATATTAGATTATATGGAGAAGGAGAATAATTGCGTTATAAAAGAATAATTTAGATTATATTACAGATTATGAAACGTAACATTTTAATTACCGGTGGTGCCGGTTTTATTGGTAGTCATGTCGTAAGATTGTTTGTCAATAAATATCCTGATTATCATATCATCAATTTGGATAAACTTACCTATGCCGGTAATCTTGCTAATCTGAAAGACATCGAAGATAAACCTAATTATACTTTTGTCAAAGCCGATATCTGTGATTTTGACAAGATGATGGAGTTATTTGCCCAATATGAAATCGATGGGGTAATTCATCTCGCAGCAGAAAGTCATGTTGATCGTTCGATCAAGGATCCATTTACTTTTGCTCGCACTAATGTTATGGGGACACTCTCTCTATTGCAGGCGGCAAAAGTAACTTGGGAAGCTAAGCCGGAGCGATATGAAGGAAAACGTTTTTATCATATATCTACTGATGAGGTATATGGAGCATTACAATTGTCTCATCCAGAGGGAATTGAACCTCCATTTACTACAACCGCGTCTTCCGGCGAACATCATTTGGCTTATGGTACAGATTTCTTCTATGAGACTACAAAGTATAATCCCCATTCTCCCTATTCTGCGTCAAAGGCAAGTAGTGATCATTTTGTAAGGGCTTTTAATGATACTTACGGATTGCCAACCATTGTAACGAATTGCTCTAATAACTATGGTCCATATCAATTCCCTGAGAAGTTGATACCTCTGTTTATAAATAATATACGTCAGCGTAAGCCCCTCCCCGTATATGGAAAAGGGGAAAATGTACGTGATTGGCTTTATGTGGTGGATCATGCTCGGGCAATAGATTTAATTTTCCATGAAGGAAAAATCTCTGAAACCTATAATATCGGTGGCTTTAACGAATGGAAAAATATTGACATCATTCATGTCATAATCAAAACTGTGGATCGCCTCCTCGGTAATCCTGAGGGACATTCTTTGGACTTGATTACTTATGTGACAGATCGTGCCGGTCATGATTTGCGTTATGCGATTGACTCTACCAAACTTAAGAATGAATTAGGCTGGGAGCCGAGTCTTCAGTTTGAAGAGGGAATTGAAAAGACGGTGCAATGGTATCTCGATAATCAAGAGTGGATGGATAATATTACTTCCGGTGATTACGAGAAGTATTACGAAAGTATGTATTCTAACAGATAGAATAATAATGGTTTCTCAATTATTCTTTTTAAAGAACATAACAAAAATAGGAAAATTAGTCTCCTATATGATAATGTTATGTTCTTTATTGTCTTGTTATGAACCCCCTACGATGCTGTCGGAAGAGGATATAGAGAATAAGAATGATAAAGAAACCAATGGAGAATCTGGAGAATCAATTTATGAATCAGCCGTTTCTTTTAACCGATTTCCGGAAGTAGGGGAAGGTTATGGAGGGTTTGTAGTTGTGGATAAGGTAGAATTATCAGACTCTCTTTGTCATGCCATAGTAATGAGTGTCAAATCTTGGTATAATGTCGATGTAGAAGAGGTCGATTCTATTTTATCCGTATGTCGTATTTCTAAGATTAAAGATTGGCGCTTATTGGTTAAAGATGAGGTAAAATTAGTGAAGTCTAATGCTTTATATTGCGGATTGCAAAGACTAAATCAAACCATAACAGATGCGTCGGGAGATATAATTTCGGAGGAACATTATTACTATTGTTTAGATAAGGAGGGCATTTATAAACGGTTTACTTTTGCGTCAGGAAATGTCCTTTCTGTGGCATCTGGTAAACGATATCATTTAAGAGCCTTTGCAGATATTTACATTGCTTTGTCTTCTCACGGGTATGAGTGGGGCGATTTTTCGGAAGATGATATATCTGATAATCCAGGCGGCTTTGGAGACCCTGATATATCACAAGAGCAGGATTGGGACGATGTAAAATAATACGTTTGGAATGATGATTTATTAACAAGTCGCTGTATTCTACATGAAAACGCATATTCTTTCATCTGATAATAGTGTAGCGGAGATCTTACGGTTGCAGAAAGAAGCCAAAGAATTGCATTGGTATGTGCTTTATGTAAGGCAATTTCATGAACGACGTTTGGTCTCACTCTTGCAAGAACAAGGGCTGGAATCCTATGTCCCTGTCAGAAGAGAATTACATAATTGGAGTGATAGGAAAAAGTGGATAGAGCGAGTTCTGACTCCTCAGATGATTTTTGTGCGTGTTGCACTCACCAATAAGAATAGTGTCTTTATTGATAAGCACATAGTTCGTTTTTTAACGGTTCCCGGTAAATCTGTTCCGGCCGCAATTGCCGATGTTCAGATGGATGCTTTTAGGCGATTAACAGAGCAAACCAAAGAGGAAATTGATCTTATTAATACACCTTTGAAAAGAGGGGATATGGTTCGGATTGTTTCAGGTGCTTTGATTGGTATCGAAGGAGAATTGTTGCGTGTGGATAAAAATTGCTCTAAAGTTGTAGTTAGACTTAATGAAATTTTGAGTGCTGCAGTAGAGTTGCCCATAAATATGTTTGAGAGAATTATATAGTTGTTCTGAATGATTCATTTCTAAATGAAAATATAGAAGGATCCCTTTCAGATATAGTATTTGCCATGTTGCTGTATCTTGTTTTTACAATGTTACAATTTTCGCTTATTATGATGAATAATAATAATCCGCAAAGCCTTTGCTTGGCATTGCGGATTATTTGTTACATAGTATGTATGGGTTCAGCAACGATAGAATGTGGAAAAAGCTGCTATACAATATTCATGATCAGCAACACTACAACTCTCTCGAACACTATGCATGGCCCAAACAGGACAACCCATATCTACCCCTCGAAGCGGAAGTTGTGAGGTAAGTATGTTGCCGAGTGTAGATCCGCCGGCGACATCACTGTGGTTGACGAAAGTTTGGCATGGTACTCCGGCCAAACGGCAGATTTCACTAAATACGGCAGAAGAATCTGCATCTGTCGCATAGCGTTGAGAGGCATTTATTTTAATGACAGGACCTCCTCCCATTACAGGATGGTTTGTAGGATCATATTTCTCAACATAATTGGGATGCAGTGCATGGGCATTGTCTGCGGAAATCATGAATGAGTGTTCAATGGCACGCAGAAAATCCTCTTCTCCACATCCTCCACAAGCTAAAGTGATTCGACGAAGAAGATTTTTAAGTACCGGGGATGCTGCTCCTTGTTTAGTGCCACTTCCCGTCTCCTCGTTGTCAAAGATCGCAAGAACTTGTGTCATCTTAGACGTCGGTGCGTTGATTATGGCTTCAAGACCCGCATGGCACATGGATAAGTCATCTAATCTTCCTGAAGAAATAAATTCGGAGTTAAGGCCCCAAAGACAAGCCGGAGTGGTATCATAGAGGTAGAGATCAAAATCAATGATATCACTTGAGGAAACGTTTAGTTCGGTTGCGATTATACGGAGCAGAAGATCATCCTTTTCGAGTGCTTGGTTGATGGCCAAAACAGGGAGCATATCTTTCTGACGAGAAAGTTTGACTCCATCATTGACTGCCCGGTTGAAATGTATGGCTAAGTTAGGAATGGATAAAAGTGGCCGTTTGATGTGAAGCAGACGGGTTTGAGGATGGAGAGGATCAGAACTGCGGAGCATAACACGGCCGGCTAATGAGAGTGGACGATCAAACCATGTGGAAAGAATCGGTCCTCCATAAACCTCTGTATTAAGCTTGATAATCGAACCTTCACATGCCATAACAGCATGGGGTTTGATCCTAAATGTAGGACTATCGGAGTGAGCACAAATCAGTTTAAATCCGGATTCGGCAATAGGTGCAGTTCCGATCCGAAAAGCATAGATAGATGAGTCGTTTTTCGTTACGTAAAAAGTGTCTCCGGCTTGAAGTTTAGGGAGTGTAGTAGCAGGATCTAAACGTCTGAATCCTGCAGCTGCCAGACACTCCTCAATGTGTGCAATAGCGAGAAAGTTTACCGGAGAATTGTCTAGCATTTTTAACAAGCTATCGATATGGGATAAATCAACCCCTCCGGAGGGAGGGGTCTGATTACAAACTAAATGTTCATTCATAGAGGACAATATAGTTTTTATTTGTTAACGATGTTAACATCAAGACGATTGAATGGGAACATGAATCCTTTCTCTTTCAAAGTCTGATATACAGTCTCATTCATGTATCCTGCAACAGTCCAATAGTCACTGTTTTTACACCAAGAGCGAGTAGTAATATTAACACCGCTTTCACCAAGACTGCTGAGGCCGATCCAGGGTGCAGGATCCTGGAGGATGAGATCAGAGCCTTTCTGGATGGCAGCAATTTCTTTTTTGACCAAATCAAGATCTGTGCCATAAGCAAAACTGAATGTAAGATCAACTCTACGGAGAGGTTCGGTAGAGTAGTTCTTTAAAGAACCGGTAGAAAGGCCTCCATTAGGGATAATGATAGTTTGGTTGTCTGCAGTGGTGATAATCGTGTTAAAAATCTGAATCTCCTTTACAACACCTGCATAACCTTGGGCTTCAATGAAGTGACCTACACGGAAGGGTTTGAATATGAGAATCATAACGCCTCCTGCAAAGTTCTGAAGTGTACCACTGAGAGCCATACCGATGGCTACACCGGCAGAGGCAAAAAGGGCGATAAATGAAGAGGTTTCAATGCCAAGAATGGAGATGATGATAATGGCTAAAACAAAGTATAACGTCACAGAAATCATACTTTTTGTGAATGAGAAAAGCGAGGCTTCAACGTTTCGCTTTTTCATAACCTTAATTGTTGCTTTAATAACCCATTTAACAATCCATTTACCGATGAAGAAAACAACGATAGCAGCCAAAAGATCTTTACAGAAGTTAACTGCATAAGAAGCTAATTGTTCGATAGCTTCTTGGGTGAGAATTTGGTTAATGTCCATAGTGATAATAATTTAAAAAGTTTATATAATTAAAAAATGAATTTTTCCGGTGTAACACCAATACCAGGAGTATCAGGCAGTATGGGTCTGCCGTTAGAAATGGTTATTCCTCCTATAAATGGATCATTGTCAATCAATAGATTACCATCTAAATCAACATAATCTGCAAGGGGGGATAGGTGTGCTGCAGCTGTAACCGCACATGAGGTTTCTGTCATACACCCTATCATAACCAGCATGTCCCTTTTTCGAGCTTCTTTAATCATTTTCTTCGCTTCTGCAATACCGGTGCATTTCATGAGTTTTATGTTAATGCCATTTACGACTCCGGATAGTTGAGGTAAATCGGAAATTCGTTGTACCGATTCGTCTGCGATTATCGGGATAGGACTCCGTTCGGTGATCCATGCCAAATCATCAATTTGTGAGGTCGAAAGAGGTTGTTCAACAAGTTGAACGTTATGTTCGGCTAACCAATAAATCATTTCTAATGCCTCTTCTTTGTTTTTCCACCCTTGGTTTGCATCAACTATTAATGGGAGTGTACAGACACTCCTGATGGCTTCAATGATCTCTTTGTCTTGTGGCGTCCCAACTTTGATTTTCAGCCTTTTAAAATGATCTTTGACTTCTAACGCCCTTTGCATAACAATCTTGGGGGAATCTATCCCGATCGTATAAGTGGTAGGTGGGGTTAAATCTGGGTTTAAATTCCACAAAGCATAGAGAGGAACACCTAATGCTTTGCCCTCTAAATCGTGTAGTGCAATATCTATGGCCGCTTTGGCTGCATGATGATTCGGTTCAAGGTGATCAAGGTAGGAAAGTATTTCCTCTTTTTGTTCGATTCCTTTAAAAGGGGAAAGATCAACTTGCTGAAGAAACTTACTTGCACTTTCTTCCGTTTCACCTAAATATGGAGGAAGAGAAGCCTCTCCATAGCCTACTCTCTCTCCATCTGTCAGACGGACAATTATGTCCGGTGTTTGACTCCGAGAGCAAGTTGCTACAGTGAATGTATGTTTCAAGCGTAGGGGATAAGAATAAAATTGAAGTTGCATAATCTTTCCGTTAGACAATGATTGTCAAGAGAACTGACGCTTGGCATTTAATGTCAAATAAAACAGCTACAAATATAAGGGATGTTATGGTTTTATCCAAATAATTTTTTGTTTTTATTATGGATAATTATTATCTTCGCACTATTATGAAAGAATTTCTTAGAATTGTCGCTGAGCATTTAGTCTCAACTATGTTTCAAACTAACAAAACTTCTGAAGAGGGTACAATTTTACCATCTACCTCATGTTTGAACATGGTAGATTATTTATTAGTGTTTCCCAATCGACGCTCCGGTCTTTTTTTTAGTCAATATTTATCCGAACAATTTAAACACCCAATTTTGTCTCCGCACATGATGACAACTGGGGAATTGTTTGTTGCATTGGCTGACGTTAAACTGGCCGATAGGCTTTCTCTCTTGTTTCGTCTATATAAGAATTTTATAGCAGTCAGTCAATCAGATAAGTTGGATAGACCAGAAGAGTTTGATAATTTCGTTTTTTGGGGTGATATGCTTCTTGCTGATTTCGATGATCTTGACAAATATGAAGTGGATGCAAGAGATCTTTTTCATAATATTAGAGATCTTAAAGAGATAGAGATGTATTATGCTGATTATGATCAAGAGACGATTGCCATTATCCGCTCATTTTGGAAGAACTATTCTCCTAATCAAAAAGATCATAAGAAACAGGTTTTTGATAAGACATGGAATATTCTTTATGATCTTTATTTACGCTTTAGAGAAGATCTGAGGGATAATGGAGAGGCTTATGAAGGAATGTTACAGAGGTCTGTTGTAGAAAAAATAAAGACCGGTGTAATCTCTGAGGAGTATATAAAATCAAGACTTCCCTATAAGAAAATATTTTTTGTAGGTTTGACCGCTATCAGTGGTGTTGACCGCTCCCTTATGAAATATCTTGATAAAATAGGAATGGCTGGTTTTTATTGGGATTATGCTGATGTACGATTGAAAAATCTTCCTTCTAGTGCCGCGTTTTTTACAGAAGACAACCTCAAAGATTTTCCAAACTTATTGGATGAAAGAGTTTTATCAGATAGTATTGTACAAGATGAAGATAAAGAAATAGAGATTATTGCCGTTCCATCCGGAGTGGGCCAGACTATTCAAACAGGGAAATTATTGGAAAAATGGGTCGAAGATGGATATATTTCCCCGGAAAGTAAGAGCAAAACAGAAAAGAATAATCCCATACGGTCTGCAATTATTTTGCCTGATGAGAAACTATTAATACCCATGCTTTATAATGTCCCTGAAAAACTTGAACCATTTAATGTAACAATGGGATATGGTCTTAAAGACACTTCTGTGGCAGGTTTTGTCAGTCTTTTAATTAGACTTCAAATGGGTATAAGAAAGACAGAATCCGGAGAGATTAGTTTTTATTATCGATCTTTGCAAGCATTATTAGCTCATCCGTTTTTGTCTTTACTTTCTCAAAATAATGTTGAAGTTCTAAATGAAACGATAATAAAAAATAGTTTGTTTAGGGTTAATATTTCTGTATGTCGGGATTATTCCGATTCATTTTTGGATTTAGTTTTTATTCCTGTTTTTGATGTTTATTTGATGGCTGATTATTTGCTGAATATTCTAAATTATCTGTTAAATCATCCTGATAATGTACTACATACTATACAAAGAGAGTTCCTGCTTGTTTATATAAATGTATTGGAACGCATAAACAATCTGATGCACCAATATCAATATGCGTATAAGCTTGAAACCTTTGTGCATTTACTTCAACGATTGGTTCAAGGGGAAAAAGTCCCATTTAGCGGAGAACCCTTAGAGGGATTGCAAGTGATGGGGGTTCTGGAAACGCGTTCGTTGGACTTCGATAATTTGATTATGCTTTCTATGAATGAAGGTGTTTTCCCGGCTAAGACAATGAGTAATACTTTCATTCCTATGTCTTTACGTAGAGCATTTTCTATGCCTACCCATAAGCATCGTGATGCTATTTATGCTTGCCATTTTTATCGTCTTCTTTCTCGGGCTAAACGAGTTAAGTTTTTGTATGATACTCGCTCAGAAGGTATGCAATATGGAGAAATGAGTAGATATTTATTGCAAATGAAACATCTTTATCAATTTAAGATGCCTCTAAAACCAATAAACTATGCAATTAAATTGGAGGATAATCTTCCTTTCCAAATTAAAAAAGATAGCTCTGTTATGCAGTTGTTGGATGCTTATAAAAGTGGAGGTACTCGACAGTTTTCAGCAACAGCTTTAAAAGTGTATGTATCGTGTCCCATTCGCTTTTATCTACAGTATGTGCAGAGGCTTAAGGAGGAAGAGGAAGTTAAAGAAGAAATTGATAGTGGAGACGTGGGGACAATTTTTCATGATTCTTTGCAATGTATTTATGATACTTATTTTAAAGGGAAAAGGGTTGACGCCGGATTTATAAATAAGCTACTTAAAGAAAGAGACGAAATTCGAGAAGTAGTGAAAAATAAATATATGGGCATCAAGAAATTAGTTAGTCTTGATGGTTATAATCTTATTGTATATGAGGTAATTTGCGAATATGTATATAAAGTATTAGAGCATGATAAAGATATTACACCATTTATTTATCTATGTAGTGAGTTTGAACATGTATTTGACTTTCAGGTAGATCCTTCTTTGTCGGTTCGAATTAAAAGTATATATGATCGTATAGATATTGACAAAAACGGTCGTTTGCGCATTGTGGATTATAAAACTTCCCATCCCGGGGATATTAAAAATGGTATAGTTTCTAAATGCATTTTTAATAGTATTGAAGGCTTTTTTAGTGCTAATAATAAGTCGTGTTCGGAAGAAGCTTTTCAGGTAATGATGTATTGTATGCTTTTAAAATTATTACCGCAAGAGGAATTCTATAAATTATTTCCACAAGAAAATACGTTATTGAAATGGAATTCTGTTTCACCTCACCTTTATTTTGTACGAGATTTTTATCGTTTAAGTTCTCCTACCTCGCTTTTTTATCGTCCAAAAGGGGAAATGGGAGAAGAGAATAAGTTTGAAATCTCAGAAGGGGAAGTCTTTGACTATGCCTTGTTTGATGAACAGTTTGAGTATTGTTTTCGTGCCATTATAACAGAGATTTTTAATCCAAATATTCCTTTTAAGCAGACGGAAAGTGAAGAAGGATGCAAATATTGTCCTTTTATATCTATTTGTAAAAGATCTCATTGAAATAGATTCCTATTAATAATTCTTTCTTTAAGATTAAACCTTTTAAGAAATCTTATATCGTATTTATTGACAGCAAAAAAGTCCTGAATGAATAATAAACACGAACGTCATATCTGTAAAGAAGAAGAACGTCTGCTCATACAGAATCTTCACATGAATGAGAGAAGAAGAGAGGCTTTTTCTCGTTTGATTGTGTTGTATCAAGAGCAACTATATTGGCAAATAAGACGCATGGTTATAACACATGATGATGCAGCAGATGTGTTACAGAATACATTTCTTAAAGCATGGCAAAGCATTGATAGTTTTAGAGGTGATTCAAAGTTGAGTACTTGGTTATACTCTATTGCTCGTAATGAAAGTCTGACATTGCTGGCTAAACGCTCTGCAGAAATGGAACAATGTATGGATGATCCTACAGATTATCTGAAAAATCAAATCGAAACAGATTCTTGGTTTGATGGAGATGAAGCTCAAAAACAATTAAGATTGGCGATAGCTTCGCTTCCAGATAAACAACGTCAGGTATTTAATCTTAGATATTATGATGAAATGCCTTATGATGAGATGTCTGAATTGTTGGGTACTTCTGTTGGAGCATTAAAGGCTTCTTATCATTTTGCTGTAGAGAAGATTACTCGATATTTACATAATTCAGAAACTATGTAGTATAATTTCTTTGAATTATTTATTGGAGAGTTAAACCTTGTGTCGGTTTATAGGTCTTAATAATGAATTGAATAAGATATTTAAATGTGTAAATACAATCAGATAATGAAAACTACTGAGAATAGTATAGAAGATAAGAAACTGAATAATTTACCAAAGGAAGAAGGAATGACGATTCCGAAAGATTTTTTCGTTCAGTTTACATCTCAACTAGAAGCCCGTATTGATCAATACGAGAAAGAAAAAACTATAACACTCGGTGCTAATGATGAGTGCATGAAACGCATGAACCATATCTCTTTCAATAAATATCGTTTGGGAAATTGGGGAACAAGATTTGCGGTTGTTGCAGCAGTCGCTTGTCTATTAGTCGTTTCTATCGTTTGGTTTAATTTCTTTATTACAGATTCGAATTCTTCTCCTAATGTGATTGCGACAATGGATAATAATGAACAGACTTTTACAGAAGAGTGGATGTTAGCTTCAGTTTCAGATTATGATATTATGGAAGTCGTTTACTATGGAACAGAATAATTGTTTGAAAAATTATAGAATAAGTAAGAATAAACTAAAACGTATGAGTCCAATGAGAAATATATGGAAAATAGGTTTGATGATGCTAATGTTTGTTTTTGCAACGCAGGTTAAAGCTGACCAAACAGAGGCAAGAGTTTCTCAAACAGAAAGAAGAGAAGGAAGAACTTTTGGTCATAGACATGGACATGAAGGGTTTAAACAATTTATGGATGATAAAGTTGCATATCTTATAAAAGAGATGAAACTTTCAGAAAAAGAGGCCGTTCAATTTGAATCAATTTATAGAAATCTTCAAAAGGCTAAATTTGAGTTGATGAGGAAGTATTCAGATGCTTTTAATCAACTTAGGAAGAATAAGCGTAATAACCCTAATATGGCGATTTCTGATGATTTGTATCTGCAAGCAGTTGAAAGTGAATATCAACTTAATATTGCGGACGCTCAACTAGAACAACAATATTATGAGCAATTTCGTAAAATATTATCGCCAAAACAACTCTATGAGTATCTTAGGGCAGAGAAGAAATTTAAGCGCGATTTTATGAAAAATAGAAGTGAAAAAAATATACCTCATTAATAATGATTTCTATTATAAATAAATAGAACGTTGTGAGAGGAAAAATTTGACGGGACTTTTTAGAGACAAGTATTTATATTTTTAGGTTAGACGTGTTGATTTCTCTTGTCTCTTTAAAGTCCCCTCTTTTATGTATAATATTTAGTGATATTTGTGAAAAGTCCCTCTGAAAGTTTAGTTTTGGAAATCTATGCTAACTCCCCATTCAAATCTTCTAGGCATTGTCGGGTAATAAGGCCCAATAAAAGTGTCGTTAGTGAAGACTCCATCAAGTACGTTATACATCATTAGAAAGAAACGACATTGTTTCAAATGACAATTGACGTAGGCATTAAATATTGGGAAATTACCACATTTTATACTATTTTGTACGCAAAATTGTTGAGTCGCTGGCTGATAATTTGGAGCATAATACTTAGTGTAATAGTATCCAGCCATTCCTAATTGAGTGTCTAATGTTTTGGCAATCTTAAATCGTAAAGACAAATCAGATCTTACCGCAAATTTAGGTAATGAGAGTACCGATTCCTCTGTAGAAGTTTGGAATAGGATTGAATTTTCCCACCATAATATCCCCGTATGAAGAGTTTGTTGAGCCTCTAAACAGAATATGTCTAATTGACTCCCGTATTGTTTGGGTAGTCCATCCTCTCCGAAATAATGGTAATTATTGATGTGTTCAATTCCTCCTTTGAGAGAGCTTCGTGATCTCGGGTAAGAAATACTACCTTCTATTCGCAGTCTTTGTTCTCGATCGAAATCATTATGCCATTTAAAGTGATTACTAAAGAAATGATCCATAAACCAACTTACTCGGCTATTTCGTAGAAAACCTCCCGCTTTAACTAACAAACTATCTTGCTCATTGAATGGGATCGTTGTGCCTATTTCTCCGAAAATATCTACATCTCCGACTTTATCTCCGGATATGCAAGTTCGGGCAGTAATATCAAACGTTAAATTAGATGTCAGATAGCGGCTAATATTACCTCCAATCCAAAAATTGTGTGATTTATGTTTTCGATCGATATAATTTATTTGAAGTGTATCCACCATAGATGTGTAAGTCTGAAATTCATAACCGATGAAAGCCGCTATTCCAAATTGGGAATATTTATTGAATCCTTCGTTTAATCGAATTCCAATGTTTGTGGTAAATTGAGATAATCCCATAGTGTCTGCTGTTTCAATGGGATTTATATAATTGTTTTTAAAAAAAACATTTTCAGAAGCATCAGCACCAGGCTTCATATGGAAAGAACGATTATATCGGTTGAAGTCTAGTGTATTGAATATTGTTGCTACAGGAATAAAATTATCAACTCTGGCAGAGTCAGGTGTCCAGGTAGTACGAGTAAATCCCATATCATAAGAATGGGTAAAATGAAAATTATGATGGTCTGTAGCATTCCAAGTGTCTACTAGATTAGTAGGCATATTTTGTGCTTCTGTAAAATTACTATTGTATTTTTCAGGTGTTAATATGTATCCTCTATCTGCAATACCACCATTTTCTTGATTTCCATAGTAAGAAATGTTAGCAGAAAGATATGCTTTATATTTATCTCCTGTGTAATATAGATATGAAAGCCATTTTAATGGTTTAGTGCCTTGAGATTGGTATTCACCTCTAGCATATATATAGTCTAAAGAAGTTCCAACTCCAAATTTTGACGAAATATTACCTGCAAAATCTATTCTAAGATGATCATTGGCTTGTAGGTTGCCTCCGGATTTTGTGTAACTAGCTATAGTAAAAGGAATGCGGGTGTTATAATAAATTTGCTGATCAGGAGATGTGGAAAAAAGACTATATGCGTCAACAAAAATAAAATCTGATCCTTTAGGTCGTGAGAAATACTGTTCTGATTGATGAGGAGACCAAAGATTTCCTAGGAAATTTAAACAGAGAGATTTTGACTCCATTACGTCGGTAGAGTTATAGCTGATAAAGGAGGAGTCTAATTGAGCCTTTTTAGTTCGCCCTATGTATGGAGAAAGCGTCCAACAATACCTTTGATCTGGAATATCAATACAAGGATCCTCTTCTTTCGAAGATGAGTTGCCAGTCGATTCATTCTCTTGGGTAGTGGAGTTTTGAGCTACACTACCGAATGAAAATATAAGTAATAATAATATAAGTGTAAGATTTTTTTTCATCTCTGCAAAGATAATGCAAGCAGATGAAAATGCAAAACATCCGTTGTAATAATTGAAATAAAGAATCCGATTGTTAATTATACTTAAGTTAATTAACTTTTCTCCCTTTGACTATTTAACAGATTAAGGAATTGTGTTAAATTTGCAGCGATAAGTTAAAATCGAATTGTAAGTAAAATTGTATCGTTGTAAAAAATTCAAACAAAAGGTAAATCTCTTTGTTAAGATTAACAAATAATATGTTAATATGAAAAAGCAAACTGTATGGTTTCTTATTGTTGTGCTTGTCGTGACTTTTGTCGGGCTGCTTATTATCCAATTTAGCTACTTGGATGATCTCGTTAGTATGCGTAGAGAGCAATTTGATGAGGCAGTGAGGCGCAGTTTGTTTAGGACATCCCGGCAGTTGGAGAGAGATGAAACTCGCTTATATTTAAATGAATATTTTGATGAAGAAGAACGACGCCTTTTAGAGTCTTTGGCACATGATGAGGATGATATAAATGCTTCTTCTCATGGAAAATTATCTATTACTGCACCAGATGGTAGTATATCTACATTCGAATTTCATAGTACGGTGACAGATAGTTCGAAGCAGCATGGTTTTTCGCTTTCTCCTTTGCATGGGACTAATTCCATTCAGAGACGTTCTAAGGCAATCCAAGAAATGTTTAAAGGACGCTATCTTTATCAAAAAGAAATTTTAGATGAAGTGATATTTCGTATTATTGCTCAATCTAATAAAAAAAACATACAAGAACGTATTGATGTAAATCGTCTAATGTATGTACTTAAAGAAGAATTGGAGCATAATGGGTTGAATTTGGATTGTGAGTTTTGTGTTATAGATAGGAAAGGACAACTCGTATATCGTACTGTAGGCTACACAGAAAAAGAGGCTAATAAGTCTGATGATTTTTCTTATGTGCAAGTTCTTTTCCCTGATAATCAAAACAATTTAAATTCTAATTATATTCAGGTGTATTTCCCACACCGAGGTCGTTATCTGTTGGATTATGGTATCCAATATATGATTCCATCTTTTGTTTTTACAGGTATAATGCTATTGGTATTTATTTTCGTAATAGTTGTCGTTTTTAGACAAAAGAAGTTATCAGAGATGAAAAACGACTTTATTAATAACATGACGCACGAATTTAAAACTCCTATATCAACTATATCTTTGGCATCACAAATGTTGAGTGATCCTGCTGTAGGAAAAAGTCCGGCAGTTTTGTCTCACATATCTGGGGTGATAGGTGATGAAACAAAACGACTTCGTTTTCAAGTAGAAAAGGTTTTGCAAATGGCTATGTTTGATCGTCAAAAGACAAATTTAAAGTTACAAGATGTTAGTGTTAATGCGCTAGTTGATACAGTAGTTAATACTTTTCGATTAAAGGTAGAGAAGGCTGGTGGTACGATTGAGGCAAATTTGAATGCCGAAGATGATATTTGTATGATCGATGAAATGCATTTTACAAATGTTGTATTTAACCTTTTAGACAATGCTTATAAATATGCAAGGGAAAATGTTCCTCTAAAACTGAAGATAACGACACAAGATGAAGGCGGTAACCTTGTCCTTTCTGTGTCAGATAATGGAATAGGAATTAAAAAGGAAAATTTAAAAAAGATTTTTGATAAATTTTATCGTGTGCCAACAGGAAATTTGCATAATGTAAAAGGTTTTGGATTGGGGTTGGCATATGTGATGAAAATTGTCAGAGATCATAAAGGAGAGATAAGAGCTGATAGTGAACTTGGTAAGGGAACAACTTTCTATATCACTATCCCATTGTTAAAAAATTATTAAATAAAGCTAACCTCAATAAACTAAGAGCAAAATTAAGTGTCTTTTTTATAAGAAACAAATTATTATAAGAATCAATAAATTAAAACGAATAAACATTATTTAAATTATGACTACACAAGTAAATGAAAAACTTCGTATTTTGTTGTGCGAAGATGATGAAAACCTCGGCATGTTGCTTAGAGAGTATGTTCAAGCTAAAGGTTATTATTGTGATCTATATGGCGATGGAGACTTAGGCTTTAAGGCTTTTGTTAAAGGTCATTATGATTTTTGTATTTTAGACGTAATGATGCCTAAGAAAGATGGTTTTACTTTGGCACAAGAAATTCGTGCTAATAATGCAGATGTTCCGATTATCTTTTTAACGGCAAAATCTTTGAAAGAAGATATTCTTGAAGGTTTTAAATTGGGAGGAGATGATTATATTACTAAACCATTTTCAATGGAAGAATTGATTCTCCGTATAGAGGCGATTTTACGACGAGTAAAAGGGAAGAAAGGCAAGGATATTGTTGCTTACAAATTAGGACGTTTTCGTTTCGATACCCAAAAGCAGTTGCTTGATATTGATGATAAATCTACAAAACTTACAACTAAGGAATCTGATCTTTTAAATCTTCTTTGTTCTCACGCTAATGAGATTTTAGAGCGTAATTATGCTTTAAAAACTATTTGGGTAGATGATAATTATTTCAATGCTCGTTCGATGGATGTGTATATAACAAAATTGAGAAAGCATTTGAAAGATGATCCTAGTGTTGAAATTATTAATATACACGGTAAAGGTTATAAATTGATCGCTACAGATATAGAAGCCGAATTAAAAGTTCAATAATTGTAATAATGTTTTTTGAAAAAAGTGAATTTTCAAGCTTTTTTATATTATTAATCTGAATATTAAAGGGAGTGTATTGATTATACTCCCCCTTTTCTTTTTTTATTTTCATCTCATGAAGAATACAAGCCGTCATTTTTTTATTGTGTCTTTTTTATTTGGGTGGTTATCCATCAGTGCTCAAACAATTCCTGACTGGGAAAATCATCATGTATTACACATTAATAGGGAGCCTGCCAGGGCTGCTTTTATTCCCTTTGTTAATACTCCCGGAGATCAGACTATTTCATTAGATGGTACATGGAAGTTTCGTTGGACTCCAACACCCGAAACCCGTAATGTCAACTTTTTTAAAATAGATTTTGATGATTCTATGTGGTATGAGATTCCAGTTCCAGGTCAATGGGAATCACTGGGTTATGGGACTCCTATTTATGTTTCTGCTGGCTATCCATTTAAAATAGATTTTCCTAGGGTTTCCTCTACTCCTAAGGAGTCATATACTACTTATGAAGAACGTAATCCTGTCGGACAATATCGTAGGTCTTTTGAAATCCCTGATGATTGGCTCGATTCGGGGCAAACCTTTATTCGTTTTGATGGTATTATGAGTGCTTTTTATGTCTGGGTTAATGGGAAACGGGTTGGTTATAGCCAAGGATCTATGGAAGCGAGTGAATTTAATGTATCCGAATATTTAAAATCTGGGATTAATAATATTGCGCTTGAGGTTTATAAGTATTGTGATGGGTCATATCTCGAAGACCAAGATTTTTGGCGATTGGGAGGAATTCATCGCAGTGTAACGTTATATCATACACCTAATATTTATTTGCGCGATTTTTCTGTTAGAACGAATGCTCTACCAACAGAGTCCGATAATTTTGGTCGCAAATCTCCAGATTATATATTGTCGATAGATCCATTACTCAGTGTAAAATCGGACGAAAAGGGAAAAGGGTATAAACTCTTTGCGATCCTTTCTGATGCAGATGGAAATGAAATTGAGAGAATGGAGTCCTATGCAGAGGAAATCCTTGACCTTGAGCATAAAGCTTCTCGGATGAATGAATGGTATCCGCAACGTGGACCCAGAAAAATGGGACGTATGATGCATAAGATTAATTCTCCTCACGAATGGACAGCAGAGACTCCTTATCTCTATCGTCTCAATATCCAGTTAGTTGATTCTTGTGGACATGTTGTACAACAAGTTAACCAAAAAGTTGGATTCCGTACTGTAAGGGTCAATAAAGGTCGTTTATGGGTTAATGATAAACCTGTTCGTTTGCGTGGAGTAAATAGGCATGAACACGATCCAAAGCTTGGAAGAGTTATGACAGAGCAATTGATGTTGCAGGATCTTTTGTTAATGAAACAGGCTAACATTAATGCTGTGCGTACGAGCCATTACCCTAATGTAACTCGTTGGTATGAATTGTGTGATAGCTTAGGCTTATATGTGATGGATGAGGCTAATATTGAATCTCATGGCTTAAGAGGAACTTTAGCTTCTACCCCTGATTGGCATGCGGCGTTTATGGATCGAGCGATTAGAATGGCGGAGCGTGACAAGAATCACCCTTCTGTAATATTTTGGTCTATGGGTAACGAAAGTGGATATGGACCCAATTTTGCTGCCATATCCTCTTGGTTACATGATTTTGATCCTACACGCCCAGTTCATTATGAAGGTGCACAAGGGGTGAATGGCCCTGATCCTTCTACTGTGGATGTTATCAGCCGATTTTATCCTCGTGTTCAGCAGGAATATCTAAATCCTGGTATTCCGGAAGGAGCGGATCAAGAGCGTGCAGAGAATGCTCGTTGGGAGCGTCTCCTCTCTATTGCCCAACGATCTGATACATTTTCTATGGGACTTCTATCCGGATATGTCGATGATCGACCTGTCTTGACTAGTGAGTATGCTCATGCAATGGGAAATGCAATGGGAAATTTTGCAGATTATTGGGAAGAGATATATAGCCATCCAAGAATGTTAGGCGGCTTTATATGGGATTGGGTAGATCAAGGACTCTATCAGACATTGCCAGATGGACGTATTCGTTTAGCATATGGGGGTGATTTTGGAGATAAACCAAATCTTAAAAGTTTTTGTATGAATGGAGTTGTGATGTCTGATCGGTCACTGACTCCGAAATATTTTGAAGTTAAGCAGGTTTATGCTCCTGTTGCTTTCATATTCCAATCTGGAAACCTGTCTGTAATAAACCGTAACCATCATATTGGTCTTGATTTATATTCATGTCGATGGAGTGTGATACGTAATGGTATGGAGACTCAAAGAGGAGAAATGGATTTTCCATTAGTATTACCCGGTGATACAGTTGATATGACTTTGCCAAAAATATCTTATGGCACAGATGCAGATTATTACCTTAATTTGTCCGTCGTGCTCAAAAAGACCACACCTTGGGCAAATGCAGGTCATGAAATCGCCTCAACACAATTTGCTCTGCATGAAAACCCAATGGTTCTAGCTAATGCTCTTCCGAAAAATAAACCTTATCGAGGGATATCTAAGGATTCGCTATTACATTTGTTAAAAACCGCTCGTTTGCAGGTGTTTAGAGCACCGACTGAGAATGATAGAAGCTTTGGCAATTGGCTTGCTAAAGATTGGAAGTTACATACATTAGATGCCCCTCAGTATTTGGAAATCGAGCCTATGACTTGTGATAAAGCAGACAAAGATTTTTCAGATTATCATCGTGTAGAAGAGTATAGATTTGCAAATGGAGGAATTAGAGTTTTTTCTTCATATCGACTTTATAATGATGGCACTGTAGATCTATCTCAGCGATACCAGACCGAAGGAGATTTACCCGAATTACCGCGTATTGGTATTGAATTACATTTGCCGTTCTCTTTACAATTACTAAAATGGTATGGCTATGGCCCGGGAGAGAGTTATCCGGATAGGAAAAGTGCGTGTCGTATTGGATGGTGGCAGGGGCTTGTGTCTGAGCAATATACTCATTATCCACGTCCACAAGATGGAGGCAATCATGAATCTGTAACAGACCTTCGATTGTCTGCGTTGAAAGGTCGAGGTAGATCATTGCGCATTACTTCTTTGGAACGGCCATTTTCTTTTGCCGCTTTGCCTTATACCCCTCAAGATTTAAATGAGACACTACATGATATTGATCTTAATCCCAGAGAAGAAGTTATTCTGCAGTTAAATAGTGGAGTAATGGGATTAGGTAATAGTAGTTGTGGCCCGGGTGTCCTAAAAAAACATACTATTGACTTGAAATCATTGCCCTCTTTGAATTTGAGATTTTCTTGGCAATAGGATTATCCATATTTTGATGATAATTGTATTATGATGTAATGAAAAGAGGCTGTATTTACAGCCTCTTTTCATTACATCATAATAATATTATTACTGTCCGCTAAACTTTCGTCATTAGAATAAAATTAGGGCTGATACCAGATTCGGTGTCAGCCCTTATGGTTACCTTTGTAGTCGCAAAACAAAATCAAACGTAACCATGGGCAAAAGTACACATTTTTTCGGAC